>NZ_JAENXS010000001.1:991875-1322500 GCF_016612535.1 Bradyrhizobium diazoefficiens | reverse complement strand
CGCCAAGGTGATTGCCCAGCTCGACGGCGTCGCCAAGAAGCATGGCTTCGCCAGCTATGACGACTACAACAACGTCGTCGACAATATCAGCCTGGTGCTCGGCGGCTTCGATCCCACGACCAAGAAATACGTCGGCAATGACGCCGTCATCAAGTCGCAGATCGCCCAGGTCGAAGCCGACAAGAAGATGCCGGCCAAGGACAAAAAAGAAGCGCTCGACGAGCTCAACCAGGCCCTCAAGACGCCAGCGCCCGCGGTCGAGAACAAGGGCAACATCGATCTCGTCGGCAAGTACTACGACAAGCTGGTCGCAGCGCTCGGTGACGACCAGAACTGACCGAGCGCGATTCCCGTAGCAACCATTAAGTATGGCGTCCCGATAGCCTTGAGGCTGACGCCGCGCGCCGCGGCCGTCAAGGCGTGGCCTGGCGGCAGTTGATGTGAGGTGAGACGCGCGCGACGGCCATCCTTGACGGCCGCGGTGCGCGGCGTCGTCTTGACGGCAGGTCGGGACGAAGAAACGGTCGCCTGGTCGAACCAAGAAACGCGATCAGGTGACGGACACACTCACGGTTTTGGGCGGTTCAGCGACCCACGGTGTTCCGCGGGCGACGACGGCGTTGATGATGACGATCAGCTTTCTGGCACAGGCGACGAGCGCGCGCTTGTGGCCCTTGCCGGCGGCGATCAGCCGGCTGTACAGGGCCATGAGCTGCGGGTTCCAGCGGAAGGAGGCCGGAAGAGCTGCGGTGTAGAGTGCCTGACGCAAGCGCTGGCGTCCGCCGTCAATTCGACGGGCGCCGATATGCTTGCCGCTGTCGTCATCGTAAGGCGCAAGTCCGGTGAGGGCTGCGGCTTGCTCGCGGGTGATCCGACCGATCTCGGGCATCCTGATCAAGATGGCAACCGCGGTCGGCAAGCCGCTGCCGCCAACGCTGTAGATCAGATCGAGACGTGCGGCGAGATCGCGATGCTTGCGGATCGCTGCCACCAAGGCCTTGAACTCGGCTCGTCTGTGCTTGGCCAACAGAGCAATCTGCTCCTTCCAGAACTTCTGGATACGCTCGTCACGGCAGCTCTCCAGCCGATTTTTGAGCTTTGCGATGTCCTCCTTGATCTGGTCGATCATCGTCAGATGCACGGCAAAGGGCTGCAGCCGGGGGTCTGGAGCGGGATGGATGTTCTTGACCGCGGCGGTGCAGGCCGCAATCAACGCAGCATCGATCTTGTCGTTCTTGGCCCGTTGCAAATGGAACGTGGCATAGGCACGGACCTGGATCGGCTGAAATACGATGACGACAAACCGCTTGCGTCGCAGTTCGGCAACCGCCGCCTGCTCATAACCACCGCTCGCCTCGATCCCAACCCTCTTGACCTTGTGGCGCTTCAGCCACTCCACCAACTCCTGGTGACCTTCCGCCGTGTTCTTGACCTGCAGCTCCTCCGAACTGCCATCGAGCGCCACGTCGAGCTTGTCTTTGCTAGTATCGATTCCGGCACAGATCGTGTTACGTTTGGCCATCTTCCTCGACCCTCCCTTGTGATGCGAACCTGAAGTTCGTTCAACCATGCGGGTCCCGATGAAGTGCCGACCGCGATCTTGCTACGAAACGCAGCTCTCAGGGGCTTCGGTGGGCATCGATCCGATCGATCGGCGGCCCAGCCCGGGTGGCCACCCGGGCTGGGCCATTCCTCACGGAACCAGCCCATCATAGCCCGGCCCGCCAATACAAGGGTGGGCAAAGGCGCAACGCGCCGTGCCCACCATCGCTCGGCGGATCGCGATGGACAATGGTGGGCACGCTGCGCTTTGCCCACCCTACGAGACCCGACAAAAAAGCCCCGGAGACATCTCCGGGGCTTTCGTCGTTTGATCGTGCGCGTAGCGCCGCAACTACGTCCTCGTGCGCATTCGCATCATGAAACCGCCGAAGCTCAGCTCCGCCACCTGCATCCATGCGAGCGATTCGTTGCGATAGGCGGCGAGGCTTGCATGCCTCTTGCCGAATGCGGGTAGGTCTTGGCGAGATCGGCGTAGACGATGCGGGGCGGAGTGTGCCCTGTTGCGGTGCAGAATCCGCTGCTGCCAGTGACGGCACGCGATGAGCGACACGCGATGAGCGAGGAGGCCGAGACCCAAATTGAAAAATTCCAACGCTCGGGGCATCTTGATCCCATGATTTCGATTTTCATTGTTGTCGCGGCGATCGCCGCCATTGCGCTGACGGAACGTAGCGTTGAACATCTTCCGCTTGCGGTCGCGGCCCTTCTCTTCAATGCTGCTTTGCTGCTGATGTTTCTGGCCGATGTCGAGCGAGCGATCCTGCTGTCCGGCATGCTGGCCGTAGCGATCGCCGGCATATCGTCAGTCAAATTCAACCATAGCGCGCTCAAACTGACCGTTTCCGATTTGCCTCTGGCGTTTGCGGGTACGGTGCCATTTCTTGTGCTGCAATATCCGCGCATGATGCTGGGTGTTCTGGCAGGAAGCACGCTCTTCGCCTTCGCTTCGATCGGGGTTCTGCTCTATGGGGCCGGATCTCCCATTCCGATCGCGTTCCGAATTCCCTTGTTCGTTCTGGCGCTGATCGGCTTTGCAAAGGCTTACGCGTCAGAGGGCGCCACGCCTTTGCGACACAGTCTGACGCAAGGGCGGTGTTTCTATTCGACCTTCGTGGCCTCGCTGCTTGACCCCGCTTCCTGGCGCCAGTTCGGCGGGCTGGCTCTGAGCGATATCGCAAATGAACCGTTGCCCCTGAGGGAGGCCACGCCTGCGCGTTCCTTCTGTTCTCCCGACATTATCGTCATCCAGCACGAGTCTGTCTTCGACCCGCGCATTTTCGGGCTGCCGGTCGAGCCGGCCGTCGAAGCCTTCCTGTCCCCGTCAGAGGGCGAATATGGGCGCCTGAACGTCGACATCTTCGGCGGAGGTTCGTGGCAATCCGAATTCAGCCTGCTGACCGGTCTTTCAAGTGCCAGCTTCGGTTCGAGCGCCTACTACCTCTTCAAGAAGGGCGCCGGCCGTTTTCACAGCAGCCTGCCACGTTCGTTGGCCTCGCTCCGTTACAAGACGACGCTCATATCCAGCTGCCGCCGCGGGTTTCTCAGTTACGATAAATTCTACAGTTCAATCGGCATCGACGAGCGCATCTTCGTCGACGAACTTCCGCCGCCGTTCGATGTCCGGCGTTTCGAGGCGACGAATTCTGACGCGATGTTCCTCGATGCGGTTATCGACGCGCATATCAGGAGGATCGCTGACGACCCGACACCGAGATTTCTTTATGCGCTGACCAACTTCAATCACGGTCCGCATCATCGGCGGCTCGTGCCATCAGGTCAGTTCGAGAGGGAGCGCGCCTTTGCCATGGCCAGCTTCCCCGATGCCGGATACGTCGAGTACTACACGCGACTGGCAGAGACCGCCTCTGCCTGGCGGAAGCTCAGGGCCAAGCTGGCAAACAGCTTCCCTGGACGGCCAGTTCTCATCGTGCACTACGGAGATCATCAACCCGTGTTGACGAAACAGATCGATCGACAGTTAAAAGCGCCGGGAGATGGGCGGCGCCCGTTTGGTACGTTCTATGCGATCGAAGCTTTGAATATCCCCCACTTCACCCCGGGAAAGGCCGCCGACCTCGACATCGCCTTTCTCGGAACTGTTGCCCTGCAACGGGCGGGCATTGCGCTTGACCCGGTATTTGCCACGCGCGCGAGCTTGCTTGATGATTGCGGAGAAGCCTACTTCGCGTCAGCTTCCGAACGGAAGCGTCGTTTCCATCGCACGCTCGTGGATCTGGGCTTGATAGACCTGATGCCCAACGTCAGGCCGGCTCGCTAGCTCGGCGCGCTCTGCCGCGACACGGACTCCTTTCAATCCATGCCGCTTGCATATGCGCATTCAAGGCAAGACGGATTCGTTTTGCTCAATGGGAGTCGTTCCGAGTATGACCCATTTCTGACGTTCCCGAGAAAGCAGCGATAGTCCTCCGGCCAGAGAAAGTTAGCGGCGGGTTGGAGTCATCAAGGTCAGGCTAGGCCAACAATGCGTTCAACTCCCTCAACCACGAGCTTTGCCTCGTTGCGTGTTACCGGTCGACCCGTATGCACCGCATCGTTCCTCAGTTTTGTCCATTCGGACGGGTCATCATCGACTAAATCAACCAAGCCCTGCTCTTTTGCGAGGCCCAAAAGCTGGCGCATCGACATCGGTCTACGCACCGTATCGCGCGGGGCCTTGTTTAACCGCTGGCGCAGGTCTGTTTCGAGCAGCGTCATCGCCGATATAACCGCCGCGCGATATTCTTTAGCGACAAGAAGTCGGCGCGGCTCCAAGCGTTGAGCAAACCCCATTTCGTCTCCCAGGCGCTGAAGGTGCCGAGCGACTTCCCCAACAAAATTACTGTCTTCCGATAGGACCGCAGGGCGCTCGACAAAGTGCCATAGCTCGATCGGGACGATCGGAATTTGCGCAAATTCTGTCACCACTATAATTTCCAGTCGTCGGCGATTGGGGCGGATTTCTGTTTCCTGCGCGCGTGAGATCGCCAATCCCAGTTCAAGCTGCGTATTTCGCGAGGTGGCGTCTACGACTATCACGGCAGCACGATCGATAAGCGTATCAATCTTCGCGCTAGTGCTGTCGCCGAGGTTTACTACGTCGGCAGCAGTGACCGGAACGAAGCCGGCGGCCTCCGCGAGCGGAAAAATGTTCTCCCGATAGAAAGGCAGAACATCAAGCGGCGTAGTAAATAGACAAAGCCGTGTCATGGCATCACGAGGGAGCAAGAACTGCTCCAGCGGTTTTTCTTCCGTTGCCTTTAGCGTCGGGCCTGCATGCTCTCGGCGGTATTCGCGCAGTTCGGCGAAAGCTTCGGCAAGCACGGCTCCATAACGCTCGCGCGTGCCCGGCAAGTTGACGACCTTGACGCCGCGGCGTTCAAAGCGAGCAATGTCGCCTAGTTTGGCGCCCACCATGATGGCGTAAGCCATGCGGCGGGCTTTACCTAGGCGGCTGGTAACCACATGCCAGATTTGACGAAAATCGGGATCATCGAGGCTGTACCCGATGAACACCGCCGTTTTGGTGATGAGCAGGTTGGAGAGATAGGTTGCAATCAGCGGGTAGTTAGTAAGAAAGCCATCGTAATCGGCCTCAGTCACCACGAGCCGCTTAGGATGCCGGACATCCCCGTGCAATTTGAGCAGCAGCGTGCCCGTTGCTCCGACGTTGATGGATAGCTGATCTTCATCCACTACGGGATGAACAGTGCGGTTGTCTTGCCGTTCCAGGTCGTATTGCTTTTCGAGCAGGAAATCGAAGTTAGTCGTGCAGACAATGTCGAACGGAAGGCTACAGAACTCCTTGTGCGCCGGGCCTGGCTCAACTCGATCAAGATGCAATAATTCGGCGAGCCGTTCGATAAGCCGGGCTCTGCCGAACTCGTGTTCATAGGCGGAGATACCGTCAAGGACGCTCGTTGGCGAATAGTCCTGAAGTTCGTCAGCGAAGGTCTTGCCCAAGTCGTGCCACAGCGGCATTTTGGCAGGCGGCGGCAGCTTGGCGTTCAGCGACATGCCGGCTCCAACGACGGGCAGCCAACGGCCGTTCACCAAGTCTTCCAGGAGAGGCTTAGGGAAATGCGAGAGATATTTGGGCGCCACTTATAGCTCAGGGTTTATTTCTTTAAGAAGGTATCCCATAAAGCGATAAAGTCAGGTTCCAATCAAGGGCATCGAAGGCTCCTTTCTTGCCGCAGCTGTGCATTCGCAGTGGCGACGTCCGCAAATGGCCCGGTGCGGAGATCCAACGAGGTTCGCTTTGGCCTCGCTTTTGTGGATATAACCGACCTCAAACTTGGCCGATCCGCAGCGCCCCGAATAGTGGTGCCCGATCGCTCTTACGCGAACGCCGCTTCCATCGCCTTCCTTGTGCTGATCGTCTCGTTGCCCGCGTCGAACTCCACATCGCTCCAGCGCACAATCTCGCCATGGGCCACGTCGTGCTTCAGCTTGAGGCGATGCGCCAGCCCGATCGGCAGGGCGCCGGCCTTCAGGCTCGCGGCCGCCGGCACCAGCTTGCCCCACACCGTGTAGCCGCCTTCGCCGTCCAGCATCTCGCCGGCGCGCAAATTGCGCTTGGCCACGGCGGCGACGTCACCGCGGAAGCCGTACGGTTGTCCTGTCGGCTCACCCCGCAGCGCGGCCGACAGCACCGAGATGTTCAGCTCGAGCCCGATCAGATGATAGGGCTTGTACATCGCCGCATATCGGCCGCTGGAATCGGTCTTGAGGCCATATTGCTTGAAGCAGTCGGCGGCATAATCGTTCGGCGCTTCCAGCACAACATAGACGCCCCAGCGCAGATCGCGAAACACCGGCCGGCCGTCGCGCTCGAGCGAGGAAACGACCTCGACCACGCCGGAGCGCTCCAGCACGCCGCCGTGCGAGCGCGGCCGCATGATGTGCGGGAGATCATCGACGCCGCAGGGCGGAAACAGTAGTCCCTCCGTCGGCACGTCGAGCCCGCAGGCGTTCGCGATCGCCGCCATTTCGATTGCCGATTTCGTACCGTCGAGGAAGGAGTTGAACATCTGCGGATTCATGCCGGCGGACTGCGCTTCACCGGCGGTGAGACCATAATGCTGCCAGACACCGTCAGGCGTCACGTCGTGATAGGCCGGCAGATATTTTGTCCCCTTGCCGGCGGCGACGACGCGAAAGCCGGTGGCGCGGGCCCAGTCGACCATCTCCGCCGTCAGCGCCGGCTGGTCGCCATAGGCGAGCGAGTAGACGACGCCCGCTTTGCGCGCTTCCTCGGCGAGCAGGGGGCCGGCGAGCACGTCGGCCTCGACATTGACCATCACGATATGCTTGCCCGCCGCGATCGCGGCGCCCGCGTGCCTGATGCCGACGGCCGGATTGCCGGTCGCCTCCACCACCACGTCCATCGCGCCGCCCGCGATGGCGCGTGCGCCATCATCGGTGAACACGGTCGCGGCGATCCGCTCGGCGCTCCAGCCGACGGTGCGGCAGGCCTCGCGCGCCCGGTCGCGATCGATGTCGATGATGACAGGCACCTCCAGCCCCGGCGTATGCGGCACCTGCGCCAGAAACATCGAGCCGAATTTGCCGGCGCCGATCAGGGCAACGCGTACGGGTTTGCCGGCGGAGGCACGGGCCTGGAGGAGGCGGAAGAGGTTCATGGGAAATTCCTGCGAAATTATCGTGTCCCGGACGAGGTGCAGCGTGCAACGCTGCTCCGCAGAGCCGGGACCCAGAGAGAGAAATGCGTGTGGCGTGGGCCCCGGCTCTGCAGCGCATCGTCGAAGAGACGCTGCGCTGCGTCCGGGGCACGAGGGTTTCCTACTCCGCCGCCTGCCGCGGCGCACGGGCGAGCCGCACCAGCGCGTCGTCGTCCACCGTCTTGATCGGCGCAAAATCGCGATGCGCGATGTATTCGGGGCGCGTCGGCGTGCGGATGTAGTTCGAAACCGCGTTCAACGTCAGGTACACGATCTTGCGCGGATAGGGCGTGATGTTGCCGCTCGAGCCGTGCACGAGATTGCCGTGGAACATCAGCATGCCGCCGGGTTTGCCGGTCGGCGCCACGATGCCGCCCTGCTTGACGAGGCGCGTGACGGTCTCCTCGTCCAGCGTCCACAGCGGATAGGACGTGGTGGCGAGGTCATGCGAGGCTTTGAGATCGCCGGCAGTCTGGCTCTGCGGTACCAGCATCAGCGGGCCGTTGATCGGCATCACCTCGTCGAGGAAGATCGCGATGTTCATCGCGCGCGGCTCCGGCATGCCGTCGTCGCGCTTCCAGGTGCCGTAATCCTGGTGCCACTGCCAGACATCGCCGGTGAAGGCCGATTTCGCGTTGATCTTGAACTGGTGCATGTAAACGGGTTCGCCGAACAATTGCTCGACAGGGTCGATCATGCGCGGATGCGCGCCCAAAATGCCGAAGGCCTCGTTGTAAAGATGCGCGGCAAAGGCCGTGCGCGGCGCGCCGCTCTTCTCGCGCCAGACCTCGGGCCGGTCGGTGTCGTAAATGCCGACCGCCTCGCGCGCGAGCAAATCGACCTCCTCCTGGCTGAACAGCTCGGGCAGGAACAGCCAGCCCTCGCGGTGGAAGAACTCCAATTGCTCTTGCGACAGTTTCATGGGTCGTCCTCCTTGGTTCGTTTTGTTTTTCTCGTCGTGGCCGCCGCGCGTGTCGCTACGCCGCCACCTCGTCCGTCGCCCTCAATCTCTCCTCGGTCATCCGTCCGGCCGTCTGCGCATGCGCCAGCGCCGCGAGCTCGGCCGCATTCGCGTCGCCTGCGAGAATGTGTTTGGCGATATCGGCATGCTCGGCCCAGGCGCTGCCACGATAATCGAGCTCGGACAGCACCGTCGCCATCGAGCGGCGCATATGCGGCCATTGCGGCGCGATCGTCTCCTCGATCACGGGATTGCCGGCGAGCTGATAGATGCCACGATGAAATTCGACGTCGAGCGCGATCAGCTCCGCGAGCGCCGTCTTGCGATCGATGCGGCGTCCCGCGGCAAGTGCTGCGTCGAGCCGCGCACGTGCGGCCGCATCGGTTGCGGCACGCTGAGCTGCAAGTCGTGCGGCGAGCGCGTCGATCGCGCCGCGCACCTCGTAGAGCTGGCGAATGCGCGCGGGATCGAGCTGGGTCACTTCAAAGCCGCGTCGGCCGCTCTCTGCGACGAGGCCCTGCCGGTGCAACAGATGCAGCGCATGTGACACCGGCTGGCGCGACACGCCGAGCTTGTCGGCAAGCTCGTTCTGCCGGATGCGTTGACCGGGCTGCAGCGTGCGATCGGAAATCGCCTCCAGGATCCGGGCATAGACCTGGTCGATCAGGTTCGGCAGCGGGTCGAGAGGGATCACGCCGGCAGCTCCGAAAAGGGAATACGGAATTCCGTATTCGAAGGTATCGTGGGAGGGGGAGGCCGTCAAGCGGCCCTGCGCGCCGTCATGTTTGAGCCGGATAAGCCCTTGGTTTTATTGAGGCGTTCTACTGTGCATGGGGTTGTTTTCGCGGGGTGAGGCTGGCGCCTACTCCGCCAGGAACCTGTCCACGGCTTCGCCGAACTCCAGCGGCGCCTGCTCGAACATCCAGTGACCGGCGTTCGCAATCACCGCCGTCTGCGCGCCCGCGATGTGGGCGGCCAGCACCCGCCACATCACCGACAGGCTGCCGGTCGTCGCGCCGCCGCCGATCAGCAGCGTCGGGGTCCTGATCGCCTGCGCGTCCGCAAGCGTGTAGGCCCGGCGCTGCTCGTTGATCTGGCCGAGGAAGGTGAGCGCGTTGTCGCGCAGCTGCTGCTTTGCGGCCGCCGGCACGCGCCGCCACGAGCCTTCGCCCTCGATGCCTTCGTAGAAATTCTGCAGCGCGCCCTCGATGTCGCCGGCGCGGATCATCTCGACCGAGCGCGCCGTCTTTGCCGCCAGCGGCGGATGCGCCGGCGTGCCTTCCGGCACCGGCAGGCTGGCGTCGAGATCGCCGCCCGGTTCCGCCAGCACCAGCTTTCGCAACAGATCAGGCCGCGCCTGCGCGACCCGAAACGCGATGTGGCCGCCGCGCGAATGCCCCATCAGGTCGACCGGCGCAGGTGTGATCTGCTCGATGAAGGCGATCATGTCGGCGACATGCTGGGCCATCTTGTAGTCGTCGCCGACGGCGTCCCAGTGCTCGGGAAGGAAATGCCGCAGGCTGACCGAGATCACCCGATGGTTCTTCGACAGCGGGCCGAGCACCGAATACCAGGTGCGGAAGTCGCCGAGCGTGCCGTGCACGCAGACCAGCGGATGGCCTCGTCCCACTTCGAGATAGGCCATGTCGTAGCCGTTGACGCGAAAGCTCTGCATGATCAGCTCGCCAGAAAATCCAGCACCACTTCGGAATATTTTTGTGGCGCCTGCTCGAACATCGGATGCGTCGCGTTCGGGATGATCGCCGTCTTGGAATAGGGCACATGCGCGGCCAGCGCATGCAGCACGTTCAGCAGCAGCCCCTTGGTCCGCGCGCCCAGGATGAACAGCGTCGGCATCTTAATCGCCTCCGCATCCGCCTTCGAGAACGGCGGCCGGTTGTCGCGGACCTGGCCGATCAGGGTGAAGGCGTTGTCGCGTAAATTCTGCTTCACCATCGCCGGCAGCCGCGGCCAGGTGCCGGGTCCTTCCAGCGTGTCGACGAACACGGCGAGCCCGCCATCGACATCGCCGGCCGCGATCTTCTCGGCCGAGGCCGTGAACCGCGCCAGCAGCGGCGAGGGACCGCCGGCATAATCGGGATCGAGGCTCGCATCGAGCTCGCCGCCGGGCTCGGCCAGGATCAGCCGCCGCAGGAGAGCGGGGCGCGCCTGCGCGACGCGAAAACAGATGTGGCCGCCGCGGGAGTGGCCCATCAGATCGACCGGGCCGAGGTCGAGCGTCTCGATGAAGGCGATGACATCGCTGACATGCTGGGCGATCGAATAGGTATTGCCGACACCGTCCCAGCGGTCGGGGAAGAAGTGCCGAAGGCTGACGGCGATCAGCCGGTGCCGCTGTGTCAGTGGGCCGAGCACGCAGCCCCAGACGCGAAAGTCGTTGAGCGATCCATGCACGCAGACCAGCGGCGGTCGGTCCCTGTCCTCGCCCACGTCGAGATAGGGCATGTCGTATCCGTTGACGTGCAGGCTCTGCATTCGGGGCTCGCGGACAGGTGTGCGGAACTCCTGTGCAAGATTCCCGGAAACCGGGTGGATCGCAACTATTTCCAAGCCTAGATTTAGCCGGAGATCACGATGGGGCATGCGACAAGGACGCAAGCCAGGAACCACGCCATGACTGACCAGCATTTTGCCCTGTTCGACACCAGGATCGGCCTTTGCGCCATCGCCTGGGGCCCGCGCGGCATCAACGGCACCCAGCTGCCGATGGGCGGCGAGCAGAAGATCCGCACCCGCATCAGCCAGCGCCATGCCGACGCCACCGAAGCCGAGCCCACGGCCGAGGTGCAGCAGGTGATCGACCGTATCGTCAAGCTGCTTGCGGGCGAGCCCGACGACCTCACCGACGTCCCGCTCGATCTCGACGGCGTGCCCGACTTCAACCGTGGCGTCTACGCGATCGCCCGCGCCATCCCGCCTGGCAAGACCATCACCTATGGCGACATTGCCAAGCGCCTTGGCGGCGTCCAGCTGTCGCGCGACGTCGGCCAGGCGCTCGGGCACAACCCGTGCCCGATCGTCGTGCCCTGCCACCGCGTGCTCGCGGCCGGCAACAAGCCCGGCGGCTTTTCCGCGAATGGCGGGGTGGTGACCAAGCTGAAGATGCTCGAGATCGAAGGCGCGCTGGTGAACCACACGCCGAGCTTGTTTGATTGAGGCGGCGCGAGCACCGAATGGTAGGGTGGGTTAGCCGAAGGCGTAACCCACCATTTTGGTGCTGCACGAGAAGAGGTGGATTACGCTTCGCTATTCCATCCTACGAAACCATCTAGATCTTTGCCACCGTCTTCGGCCAGTATTTATCCCGCAAATGGCGCTTCACCAGTTTGCCGGTGGGCGTCCGCGGCAGCTCGGCTTCGAAATCGATCGAGCGCGGGCACTTGATGGCGGAGAGGCGCGTCTTGCAGTAGGCGATCAGGTCGGCTTCCAGCTCCTTGCCTGCACGCTTCATGTCGTGCGGCTGCACCACGGCCTTCACCTCCTCACCCATCTCCTCGTTCGGCACGCCGAACACGGCGACGTCGGCGATTTCCGGGTGCGTGATCAGCACGTCCTCGGTCTCCTGCGGGTAGATGTTCACCCCGCCCGAAATGATCATGTAGGACTTGCGGTCGGTAAGGAACAGGAAGCCGTCCTCGTCGAGATAGCCGACGTCGCCGAGCGTCGACCAGCCCTTGGCATTGTAGGCCTTCTTCGTCTTCTCGGGATCGTTATGATAGGTGAAAACAGGCGCATCGGCGAAATAGACCGTGCCGGATTCGCCCACCGGCTGCTCTTCGTCGTTCTCGTCAAGAATTTTGATCTTGCCGACCACGGCGCGGCCGACGCTGCCGCGATGCTCCAGCCATTGCTGCGAGTTGCAGACGGTGACGCCGTTGCCTTCCGAGCCTGCGTAATATTCCATCAGGATCGGTCCCCACCATTCGATCATCTTTGCCTTGACGTCGACCGGGCAGGGCGCGGCGGCGTGGATCGCGCCTTTGAGCGTCGAGACGTTGTAACGGTTGCGGACCTCGTCGGGAAGTTTCAGCATGCGCACGAACATGGTCGGCACCAGCTGGGATTGCGTGACTTTGTATTTCTCGACCAGCTTCAGGAATTCTTCTGCGTCGAAATGCTCCATGATGATGGAGGTGCCGCCAAGCACGATCGCCATCATGTTGAAGCGCAGCGGCGCCGCGTGATAGAGCGGCGCCGGCGAGAGATAAGTGCTCTCCGCGTTCATGCCGCACATGTCGGCGCAGAGTACGCGCAGGAAGGCGTTCGGCACGTCGATCTTGTTGCCTTCGAAGGCTTTCTTGATGCCCTTCGGGCGACCGGTGGTGCCCGACGAATACAGCATGTCATAGCCGGCCACCTCGTCCGCGATCGGCGTGACCGGTTGCGCGGCGGCTTCCGTGTCGTAAGAACGGAAGCCAGATTGCGGTTCGTCGACCATGTAGAAGATCGGTTCGTCCGCCGTGCCCTTGATCAGGCCTTTGATCTGGTCGACGCATGTCGGCGAGGTGATCACGACCTTGGCGCCGCAATCGGCGATGATGTAGTCGATCTCGTCCTGCTTCAGATAGCGGCTGATCGCCGTGTAATAGAGCCCGCTGCGTTGCGCCGCCCAGCAGATCTCCATGAAGGCGAGGCGGTTTTCCATCACCAGCGCGATGTGGTCGCCGGCCTTCAGGCCGAGCGCGCGGAACAGGTTTGCGCCCTGGTTCGAGAGCTCGTCGAGCTCGCGATAGGTGATGGCCTTGCCGGTCCCTGCCATCTGGTAGGCGATCTTGTTCGGCGTGGTGTGAGCGTGGATGGAGGGATGGGTCATGAGTGAAGGTCTCGCGGCAAGCTAAGCTGTCGTCCCGACCTAGTGCGCAATTGCGCACGGGGGCCGGGACCCATAACCACAAATCATAGTTGTTGAAATAAGCTGCCGCCCCAGCCCGGCACAACCACGCACAACTGTGGTTATGGATCCCGGCCTTCGCCGGGACGACACCTTCAATGTGGCAACGCTCTACCGACGTCTCGGCCTACAGCCGCTCGACGATCGTCACGTTGGCCATGCCGCCGCCTTCGCACATGGTCTGGAGGCCGTAGCGCTTGCCGCGCTGGTGCAGGGCGTGGACCAGCGTGGTCATCAGCTTGGTGCCGGAGCCGCCGAGGGGATGGCCGAGCGCGATGGCGCCGCCGTTGACGTTGAGACGCTCCGGATCGGCGCCGGTGGTTTTCAGCCACGCGGTCGGCACCGAGGCGAAGGCTTCGTTGACCTCGAACAGGTCGATGTCGTCGATCGTCATGCCGGCTTTCTCCAGCGCGCGCTTGGTGGCGTGCAGCGGAGCGTCCAGCATGATCACGGGATCGCCGCCCATCATGGTCATGTGATGAATGCGCGCCAAAGGCTTCACACCAAGCTGCTTCAAGCCGCGCTCGTTGACCACCATGGCGCCGGAGGCGCCGTCGCAGATCTGGCTGGCGCTGGCCGCGGAGAGCTTGCCGTTCTCGACGATCAGCTTGACACCCTTGATGCCGTCCAACGTGGCGTCGAAGCGAATGCCTTCGTCGATGTGGTGAGTGTCCTTGGAGCCGTCGGCGCGGGTAATCTCGAGCGGCACGATCTCTGTCTTGAAGTGACCGGCCTGCGTCGCTGCGATCGCGCGCTGATGACTGTTGTAGGAGTACTCGTCGAGGTCATTCTTCGACAGGCCGTACTTCTCCGCCATCATCTCGGCGCCGGTGAACTGGCTGAACACGATGTTGGGATAGCGGTGCTCGATGCCGGGGCTCTTGTAATTGCCAAAGCCGTTCTTGGCCGGAAGCTGCGAGGACAGGCCCATCGGCACGCGCGTCATCGATTCCACGCCGGCGGCGATCACCACGTCCATCGCGCCCGACATCACGGCTTGAGCGGCGAAATGCAGCGCCTGCTGCGAGGAGCCGCACTGGCGGTCGATCGAGGTGCCCGGCACGCTGTCCGGCAGTTTCGAGGCCATGATCGCGTTGCGCGCAACGTTGTTGGACTGCTCGCCGACCTGCATGACGCAGCCCATGATCACGTCCTCGACGAGCGCGGGATCGACCTTGGTGCGGTCGACCAGTTCGTCCAGCACTTTTGCGGCGAGATCGGCCGGATGCCAGCCGGCGAGGCGGCCCCCCTTGCGCCCGCCGGCGGTACGCGCAGCGGCGACGATGTAAGCCTCGGCCATTTCGGTCTCTCCCTGGATTGTTCTGTATCGCGTTGGGTTGTCGGGGCGGATTTAAGGGACGAGACATCGTTTAGTCAATCGATCAATTAACTCTTGTGGGGAGGCGCTGCTTCGGCTTATCTGCGACCGCTCATGCGATGAGGACAGGGATCTCCGTGACTACCAGCGTACCGAACAGGCTCCCCAGCGGAAAGAATTCCACGGCAGAGAAATTGCTCGTGGCCGCCAGCGAGCTGATGATCGAACGCTCCTCGATCGAGATATCGCTCTCAGACATCGCCCAGAAATCCGGCGCCAACGCCGCGCTGGTCAAATACCATTTCGGCAACAAGGATGGCCTGCTGCTGGCGCTGCTCGAGCGCGACGCGGGGACGGAGCTCTCCAATCTCGGATATCTGCTGGCCCAGCCGATCACGCCGACCGCGAAGCTGAAGCTGCATATCGGCGGCATCATTCGCGCCTACTATCGGTTCCCCTATATGAACCGGCTGATCCATTACCTTTTACATGAAACCAACGCAGGCTCCGCCGACGAAGTCTCGAAATTCTTCGTCGCGCCGCTGCTCGATTTTCACCGGCGCCTGCTCACTGAGGGCGTCAGCCGCGGTGAGTTTCGCCAGACCGATCCGGTGCTGTTCTACACCAGCCTGATCGGTGCGTGCGATCACCTGTTCTTCGGCCGGCACGCGATGTCTCGCGCGACCGGCGTCGGCCCGGTCACCGACGAAGTCTGCCGGCAATACATCAAGCACATGGAAACGCTGATCTGCGGCGGCATCCTCACGCAAGTCGAGGAAGCTGCCGCGGCCGGATAATCCGGCCGAAGCTCTCAAGTCTAGAGAAGAAACGCCCAAGGAAAAGGTAGAGGAAAGGTACAAACGATGCAGTTGAAAGACGTAGCCGTTCTCATCACCGGTGGCGGTTCGGGCCTCGGTGCCGCGACCGCCCGCGCCATGGCTGCCAAGGGCGCCAAGATCGGCGTGATCGACCAGAGCAAGGACAACGCCGAGAAGGTCGCCGCCGAAGTGAAGGGGATCGCGCTTCACGCTGACGTCACCGACGAGGACGGCATCAAGGCTGCGATTGCCAAGGCGGAAGCCGCTCACGGCATCGCGCGGGTGCTGATGAACTGTGCCGGCATCGGCGGCTCGCAGCGCATCGTCGGCCGCGACGGCGTCTATCCGCTGGCGAAGTTCGCGCGCATCATCAACGTCAACCTGATCGGCACCTTCAACTGCCTGCGGCTGTTCGCGGAGCGCCTCGTTACCGCAGAGCCGATCGGCGAAGAGCGCGGCGTTATCATCAACACGGCCTCCGTTGCCGCCTATGAAGGCCAGATCGGCCAGATCGCCTATGCCGCTTCGAAGGGCGGTGTCGTCGGTCTAACGCTGCCGGCGGCGCGCGACCTCGCGAGCCAAAAAATCCGCGTCAACACCATCGCGCCTGGCCTGTTCATGACGCCGCTGCTGATGGGCCTGAACGAAGAGGCCCGCAAGAGCCTGGGCGCCCAGGTGCCGCATCCCTCGCGCCTTGGCGACGCCAACGAATACGGCGCGCTTGCCGTGCACATGGTCGAGAACGCGATGCTCAACGGCGAGACCATCCGCCTCGACGGCGCCATCCGGATGGCGCCCAGGTAGTCCCCTCTTCCCTTCTCCCTTTGTGGGAGAAGGTGGCGCGAAGCGCCGGATGGGGGTTCTCTCCGCGGAGACAGACCCCTCACCCAAGCGGATTCCTGGCGAACGACGTACAAGCCCTCTCCCACAAGGGGAGAGGGCGCAGCAATCGGCTCGCAATCTGCGGCGAGCAGGAGTGCTTACTCTCAACCGCTGCTGATCGAGCAGAACGACGCGTCGGCCTTCCTTGAGAAGCGAAAGCCTGTCTATATCAGGCGCTGAACGAGAATGATCCGCAAAGGACAACAATTCCGGGAGACGCAAAATGAGTGGGCATGCGGCGGCGGTGATGGCGAAGCCCGCCTTTCGCAAGGTCGAGTGGCTGGCGCGCGACATCCACGTCGAGCGCCGCGCCGACGGCACGGTGGTGCTGAAGTCGCGCATTCCCTTGCAGGCTTACGAGAAGCACCTTCCGGCTTCGCTGGCGAAATGGGCAAAGCAAGCGCCCGAGCGCATCTGGCTCGCGCAGCGCGGCGGTCCGAACCGCGAATGGCGAAAAGTCTCCTACGGCGAAGCCAAGCGCACCGTGGATGCGCTGACGCAGGCGCTGCTCAATCTCAAGCTCGAGGGACGTCCGGTCGCGATCCTCTCCGGCAATTCGATCGAGCACGCGCTGATGACGCAGGCCGCGATGCAGGCTCGGCTGCCGGCCGCTCCGGTGTCGCCGGCCTATTCGTTGATGAGCCACGATCACGTCAAGCTGAAGTACCTGTTCGACCTGATCAAGCCGGCCGTGGTGATGGTGCAGGACGGCCCGATCTTCGAGAAAGCGCTCAGGGCGATCGACCTTACCGGCGTCACTGTCGTTCACGTGGCGCGGCCTTGCGAAGGCATCAAGAGTGTCGGTTTTGCCGAGCTCGCGGCAACGCCAGTGACCGCCGATGTCGAAGCGTCGATTGCAAAAATCACGCCCGACACTGTCGGCAAGCTGCTGTTCACCTCCGGTTCGACCGGCATGCCAAAAGCCGTCATCAACACGCAAGAGATGATGTGCGCCAATGCGGCGATGATGATGCAGGTGCGGCCGCGCACCGCCGGTGGACCGCTGGCCACGGTGCTCGACTGGATGCCGTGGAATCATACCATGGGCGGCAATGCCGCGTTTCATCCGGTTCTGGTCGATGGCGGTACGCTCTACATCGACGATGGCCGGCCGATGCCGGGGCAGCTCGAAGAAACCATCAGGAACCTGCGCGAGATCTCGCCGACCTATTACGCCAATGTGCCGGCCGGCTACGCTGCGCTCGCGGCTGCGATGGAGAAGGACGACGCGCTCTGCCGCTCGTTCTTCAAGAATCTGTCGATCATGGCCTATGGCGGCGCGCGGCTGCCCGACGATCTCTACGACCGCATGCAGGCGCTCGCCGTGAAGACCACCGGCGAGCGCATCGTGTTCTACACCGGCTGGGGCTCGACCGAGACCGCGCCGACCTCGACCGGCACCTATTGGGACACCGAGCGCGTCGGTCTGATCGGCCTGCCATTCCCCGGCGTCGAATTGAAGATGGTGCCGTGCGGCTCGAAATACGAGCTGCGCCTGCGCGGCGTCAACGTCACACCCGGCTATTTCGGCCAGCCGGATCTGACGAAGAAGATGTTCGATGAGGAAGGTTTTTACTGTATCGGCGACGCCGGTGTCTTCGTCGACGATGCCGATCCGGTGAAGGGCATCATCTTCGCCGGCCGCGTGGTGGAGGACTTCAAGCTCACCACGGGCACCTTCGTGCATGTCGGTTCGCTCCGCACCGACGCGATCGCGGCGGCGACGCCCGTCGTGCATGACGCACTGGTCGCGGGACAGGATCGCGCCTTCATCGGCCTGCTCGCATGGCCGAACCTGCACGCTTGCCGTCAGCTCGTCGGCAATCCCGATTTGAGTTTTGAGGATGCGGTGAAGCATCCTGAGGTGATCGCCTGCTTCCGGCGCGGGCTGGAAGCCCACAACAGGGAGTGCGAAGGCGCGAGCAGCCGCATCATCGTCCGCGCCATGCTGATGGCCGAACCTCCCTCGATCGATGGCAACGAGCTCACCGACAAGGGCTACATCAACCAGCGCGCCAGCCTGGAACGCCGCGCTACGCTGGTGGAGCGGCTTTATGCCGATCAGCCGGACCAGGACGTCATCGTTCTCAAGTAATCGACATCATCAACACGGACACGCGCCATGAACTTCGATTTCTCTGACGATCAGAAGCAACTCCGCGATCAAGCGCGCAAATTCCTCGCCGAGAAATGCTCGCCGAAAGCGGTGCGCGTCGTGCTCGACGGCAAGGCGCCTTATGACAAGGAGCTCTGGAAGGGTCTTGCCGAGATGGGCTTCCTCGGTGTCGCGATCCCGGAAGAATTCGGCGGTGCGGGCGCCGGCCATCTCGAGCTGTGTGTGATCGCGGAAGAGATGGGCCGGACCAATGCGCCGGTGCCGTTCTCTTCGACCGTCTATCTCGCGGCCGAAGCGCTGCTGATCGCGGGCAGTGACGCACAAAAGAAGAAGTGGCTGCCTGCCATCGCCTCGGGCGAGGCGATCGGCACGCTGGCGCTGTTTGAGGGCAAGGGCAATCCGTCGCCGAAGAACGTCAAGCTGACGGCCGCCAATGGCGTGCTCAACGGTGTCAAGAAGCCGGTCGCTGATGGCGCGATCGCCAATTTTGCGGTGGTCGCCGCACGCACGGGATCGGGCGGACGCGACGGCGATATCTCGTTGTTCCTGGTCGACCTCAAGGCCGGCGGCGTTGAGGTGAAAAGCCTCACCAATCTCGATCCGACCCGTGGGCAGGCCGAGATCACTTTTAAGGATTGCAGGGCCGAGCCGCTGGGACCTGCCGGCGAAGGCTGGAGCATCCTCACCCAGGTGCTCGACCGTGCCGCCGTGCTCTGCGCCTTCGAGCAGGTCGGCGGTTCCGATCGGGCGCTTGAGATGGGCCGCGACTACGCGCTCGACCGTATCGCCTTCGGCCGGCAGATCGGTTCGTTCCAGGCGGTCAAGCATATGTTGGCCGACATGTATGTGTCGGCGACGCTGGCGCGGTCCAACAGCTATTACGGCGCCTGGGCACTCTCCACCAATGCGGGCGAGCTGCCTGAAGCGGCAGCCGCTGCGCGCATTAGCGCGACGCAGGCGTTCCAGCACTGCGCCAAGAACAACATCCAGGTTCACGGCGGCATGGGCTTCACCTGGGAGTTCGACTGCCACATGTACTACCGCCGTGCCAATGCGATGGCGCTCGGGCTCGGCAGCCTGTCCTATTGGGAAGACCAGCTGATCGACCGCATGCGCAAGAAGAACGCGGCGTAATCCGTAGGGTGGGTTAGCGCAGCGTAACCCACCATCGCCAGTCACGAGCATGAACAGAATTGGTGGGTTACGCCTTCGGCTAACCCACCCTACGGAAGACGAGAGAGCCTGATGAACTTCGACGACACTCCGCAGGAAGCCGAATTCCGCGCAACCGCCCGCGCCTGGATCGCGGCGAATGCGCCCAAGCAGTATGAGGAGGAGCTGCGCAAATCCTCGCTCGGCCGCACCCAGCTCAAGAATGCCAACATTCTGGACGTGGCAAAGGCCTGGCAGAAGAAGAAGGCGGATGCCGGCTGGGCCTGCCTGCACTGGCCGATGGAGTACGGCGGCCGCGGCGCCTCGCCGATCGAGCGCGTGATCTGGCAGCAGGAGGAGGGCGCGTTCGGCAAGCTCTCGCACATGTTCATCATCGGCCACGGCATGTGCGGGCCGACCATGATGGCGTTCGCACGCGAGGAGCATAAGCGCAGCTATCTGCCGCCGCTCGCGTCGGGCGAAAAGGTCTGGTGTCAGCTGTTCTCCGAACCGGCCGGCGGCTCCGACGTCGCGGGCCTGCGCACGCGCGCGGAGAAGGACGGCAACGACTGGGTGATCAACGGCCAGAAGATCTGGACCTCGGGCGCGCATTATTCCGACTACGGCATTTTGCTCACCCGCACCGATCCGTCCGTGCCCAAGCACAAGGGCCTCACCATGTTCTTCCTGGACATGAAGAGCCCGGGCGTCGAGGTGCGGCCGATCAAGCAGGCGAGCGGTGCCTCCGACTTCAACGAGGTCTATTTCACCAATGTCCGTATCCCCGACCACCAGCGCCTTGGCGAGGTCAATGACGGCTGGAACGTCTCGCTGACGACGCTGATGAACGAGCGCAGCGCGATAGGTGCGGGCGTCTCGACCGGTTTCCCGGAGCTGTTCGACTATTGCTCGAACTTGATGCTCGAGGATGGCCCGGCGATCGAGAATCGCGCGGTGCGCTCGAAACTGGCGAACTGGGCGGTGAAGGCGAGCGGGCTGCGCTACACCAGCATGCGCGCGATCTCCGCGCTGTCGAAGGGCGATCGCCCGGGGCCGGAAAATTCAATCGGCAAGCTGGTCGCGGGCTCCATGATCCAGGACATCGCAAGCTACGCGCTGGATCTGCAAGGCGGCGCCGGCGTGGTCAGCGGCGCTGAAGATGCCGAGCTCGCCGGCCGTTTCCAGGCGATGTTGCTGCGCGCGCCCGGTACGCGCGTCGAAGGCGGTACCGACGAGATCATGCGCAACATCATCGCCGAGCGGGTGCTGGGCCTGCCCGGCGATATCCGTGTCGACAAGGACGTGCCGTTCAACAAGATCCCGACCAAGGGAAGAGGTTAGAGGTCCGCCATGAATTTCGATGACACCCCGCAGGAAGCCGCATTCCGCGAGACCGCGCGCAAATGGGTCGCCGCCAACGCGCCGAAGGAGTTCGAGCAGGAGCTGTCGAAATCCTCGCTCGGTCGCATCAGGCTTGCCAAGCATGACATGGTCGAGGTCGGCAAGGCCTGGCAGAAGAAGAAGGCGGAGGGCGGTTGGGCCTGCCTGCACTGGCCCAAGGAATATGGTGGCCGCGGCGCTACGCCGATCGAGCGCGTGATCTGGCAGCAGGAAGAAGGCGTCTACGGCAAGCTGACGCAGCCGTTCCAGATCGGCGAGGGAATGTGCGGCCCGACCGTGATGGCCTGGGGCAGCGAGGATGCCAAGCGCCGCTATTTGCCGAAGCTCGCTTCTGGCGAGGAGATTTGGTGCCAGCTGTTCTCCGAGCCGTCGGCCGGCTCCGACGTGGCGGGCCTGCGCACGCGCGCGGAGAAGAAGGACGACAACTGGATCATCAACGGCCAGAAGATCTGGACTTCGGGCGCGCATTATTCCGATTTCGGCCTGCTGATCGCGCGCACCGATCCCAACGTGCCCAAGCACAAGGGCCTCACCATGTTCTTCCTGGACATGAAGAGCCTCGGCGTCGAGGTCCGCCCGATCAAGCAGGCCAACGGCATGCAGGAATTCAATGAGGTCTATTTCACCGACGTCGTGATCCCGGACAGCCAGCGTCTCGGCGCCGTCGGCGAAGGCTGGAGCGTCTCCCTGACCACGCTGATGAATGAGCGTATGTCGATCGGCTCGCGGCTTGCGACCGGCGTCCCTGAACTGTTCGAATTCTGCTCGAACCTGATGCTGGAGGACGGTCTCGCTATCGACGATCCCGCCGTGCGCTCCAAACTCGCGAGTTGGGCCGTGAAGTCGAGCGGGCTGAAATACACCAGCTACCGCGCGATCTCGGCGCTGTCGAAAGGCGAGCGGCCGGGGCCGGAGAATTCGATCGGCAAGCTGGTGTCGGGCATGATGCTCCAGGACATCGCGACTTACGCCATGGACCTCCAGGGCGCGGCCGGCGTTCTCACCGGGGCGGACGAGGAGACCGTGCACGGCCAGTTCCAGCAGATGCTGCTGTCCTCGCCCTCAATGCGCATCGCCGGCGGCACCGACGAAATTTTGCGCAACATCATCGCCGAGCGCGTGCTGGGATTGCCGGGCGACATCCGCGTCGACAAGGACGTGCCGTATAACAAGATTCCGACCAAGGGGCGGTGATCTCGAAGCGTAGGACCGTAGGTGGGTTAGCGAAGCGTAACCCACCGCTGTTCGTCAAACCCGTTGGCAGAAGAGGTGGGTTACGCCGTCGGCTAACCCACCCTAGGAAGAAAAGAAGCGCGAGCTAATTCATGGATGCAAAAGTGAGCCAGAACCAAGACCGCATCGGTGTGCTCGAAGAGCTCCTCAACGAGCGCTACTCCGTGCGCGCTTTCCTGCCCAAGGACGTCGACCGCGCGACCATCGAGCATGTGTTGACGACGGCGCAACGCACTGCGTCCTGGTGCAACAGCCAGCCCTGGCAGGTCGTCATCGCCAGCGGCGGGGCCAAGGAGCGCTTCCGCCAGCTGATCTACAAGGAGGCCTCTGGCGGCCTCGGCGACGATTACGATTTTATGCCGCCACGTGAATATGCCGGCGTCTATCTCGAACGCCGCCGCGAGAGCGGTTTCCAGCTCTACAACACGCTCGGCATCGCGCGCGGCGACAGAAGCGCCTACGCAAAACAGGCGCTGGAGAATTATAATTTCTTCGGCGCGCCGCATGTGGCGATCATTCACACCAATGAGCCGCTCGGCATCTACGGTGCGATCGATTGCGGGGCTTATGTCAGCAATTTCATGCTCGCGGCCCAAGCGCTCGGGCTCGGCACGATTCCGCAGGCCGCGCTGGCGCGCCATTCCGGCCTGATCCGCCGCCACTTCAACCTGCCGGACGATCGCCGCGTCGTCTGCGGCATCTCGTTCGGCTATGCCGACAATGCGCACAAGATTAACAGCTACCGCACCTCGCGTGCGACTGTCGCCGACACGGTGACGTTCGTCGAGAAGTAATCGAGCGAAAATCAGCGGCCCACGCGCGCGCAAAGACGGCCGCGCAAACGGCCGCCTTCACAGCTGTCGCCTTAAGTCGATTGACGCGCTATCCGCCGCTGCCGCCGATCACGGCGCGCACGGTCTCGTCGGGTCCGAAGTCTTCGGCACCGTCGACATAGAGCAGCGCGGCGAGCTTCGAGCGCGCGCGGTTGACGCGGCTCTTGATGGTGCCGACCGCACAGCCGCAGATCGAGGCCGCATCCTCATAGGAGAAGCCGGAGGCGCCGACCAGGATCAAGGCTTCGCGCTGGTCCTGCGGAAGCTTTTCGAGCGCGCCGCGAAACTCCTCGAATTCGAGATGGGCGTTCTGCGAGGGCTGAGTCTTCAGGGTCTTGGCGTAGTTGCCCTCGGCATCCTCGACCTCCCGCCGCCGCTTGCGATAGTCGGAGCGGAACAGGTTGCGCAGGATCGTGAACAGCCAGGCCGGCAGGTTGGAGCCGGGCTGGAACGAGTCGATGTTGGCGAGCGCCCGCAACAGCGTCTCTTGCACCAGATCGTCGGCGCGGTCCGCATTGCCGCTGAGTGAGATCGCGAACGCGCGAAGGCTCGGCACGGCCGCGAGGATGTCGTCACGCAGGGAGTTCGTGAGAGGCATTAGTCCCTCCCATTGTTGTCGTTGGAGCCCCCAGCCCCATTCTCGCTCTGAGACCCGCCTCCCGGCGAATCAAGCTTCTTGATCAGTTCCGCGAACCGGTCCGGAACCCCCTGTCGCACGACGTCGTCGTACATCGCGCGCAGTTGATGCCCAATCCGGGATTGTATCTCCGGAGTAAGGCCTCCTTTGCCGGGGGTCGTGCTTTTGCTGGCTTGAGACTTGAGATCTTTCATGACCTGTTCCACGTTTCCCCGAGTTAAGTAACTGCAAAATCGAGAAGTTTTCTCAACCGGGAGCCGTTCCCTGGACGAGTTCAATTCCAGGTAAGACAAAAAGTTCCGCCGTCCTGGGAACTTTTTGTATCCTGAGGCGTCATTAGCCGAGCAGGGGAACCCGGGCCTCCCCTCGTGACGCCTGGTTCTTCAAGTTTGGCCCAAAGACGAATGGAGTGGGGATGTCCCGTTCACAGCTTGTTGCTGAGCACTTGCCGTTGTTGCGCCGGTATGCGCGCGCCCTGACGGGCAACCAGGCCTCCGGCGACGCCTATGTCGCCGCCATGTTGGAAGCCATGCTCGGAGATCCGTCGGTCCTCGACGAGAGCCACGGGCCGCGTGCCGGCCTGTTCCGGCTGTTCACGCAGATCTGGAATTCGGTGTCCGTCAATGACGATGCCGAGGTGGCGACGCTGCCGATGCCGCCGGAGAGGCGGCTGTCCAACATCACGCCGCTGCCGCGGCAGGCCTTCCTGCTGCTCTCGCTCGAAGGATTTTCGGAGGAGGAAGTCGCCTTCGTGCTCGGCACCGACGTCGCCGAGACGCGCCGGCTGGCCGACAGCGCCGGCCGCGAGATGGCGGCCGAGATCGCGACCGATGTGCTGATCATCGAAGACGAGACCTTCATCGCCATGGACCTCGAGAGCCTGGTGAAGAATCTCGGCCACAACGTCGTCGGCGTCGCGCGCACCCATGCCGATGCGGTGGCGCTGGCCAAGAACAGGCGGCCGGGCCTGATCCTCGCCGACATCCAGCTCGCCGACGGCTCGTCGGGCCTGGATGCCGTCAACGAATTGCTCCGCACCTTCGAGGTGCCGGTGGTGTTCATCACCGCCTATCCGGAGCGCTTCCTCACCGGCGAGCGGCCTGAGCCGGCGTTCCTGATCTCAAAGCCGTTCCAGCCCGCGATGGTGTCGGCGGTGGCGAGCCAGGCGCTGTTCTTCCAGCGCAACTCGCGCAACCGCGCGCCCAAGGCGCCCGCGGCTTGAGGAAGCCACCGCCGGCTTAACTTAAAGGGGCCGCGCCGTCTGGCACGATGACGATCCAATCCGGCGTGCTGCAAGGCACGCCGGATTTTTCGTGCCTGTTTGAGCCGCTTGACGGGCGTCGCGTTCGCCGCTCATACCTCGCGCATCGCCCCAATTGGAGACGCGTCCATGGACCAGCAACTGCTCGATCGCCTCGCTATCCGCGACCTCGTCGAGAACTGGGCGATCTGGCGCGACGCCGGCGATTGGGAGCGCTTTGCCACCGTCTGGCACGAAGAGGGCTGGATGTCCGCGACCTGGTTTCAGGGGCCGGCGCGGGATTTCATGCGGGTCAGCCAGGAGGGCTTCGCCAAGGGCGTGCGCATCCTGCATTTCCTCGGTGGCACCAGCGTCGACCTCGCCGCTGACCGGGCCATTGCACAGACCAAGATGACCATCTCGCAGCGTGCCTTGGTGCACGACGTGATCTGCGACGTCGTCTGCACCGGGCGCTTCTACGATTTCCTGGAGAAGCGGAAAGGCCGATGGGGCATCGTCCGCCGCCAGCCGATCTACGAGAAGGACCGGATCGACCCGGTCGATCCCGCAGCGACCCTCCGCCTCGACCAGCAGGCGCTGGCCGCGCTGCCCGAAGGCTACCGCCACCTCGCCTACATGCAGGAATTGATCGGCTACAAGGTCAAACGCGACATGCCGGGCCTGGACGGTGGCGAGGTCGAGAAGCTTTATGGCGAGGGGCGGGATTGGCTGGCGGGGAAGGCCAAATAATTCGAAGCAAAGGTGAGCTGCAGACAAAAGTAAGGCGCGACTGGCATCACCACAGTCGCGCCCTACATCGCCGGCTTATGGGGCAGGGGGGAATAGCCGGCTGTTGAGAGGACTCCTTGGCGCGAGAGTCGTTCCAGGCGGTTGCAAATTTTTCGCGGGACACCCCAGCCTTTTCACACACGGTTAAGTGATCTTAACCTCTGGGAAACTCCGGTCCTCTCCTCGCGTTGTTCCCGCGATCGCCATGGGGCGAGGGACCGACAGACATGTCACAGATTCACAAAGCATTTTTGGGTGCGGCCGCGATCACATTCGCGCTCGGCGCTGCGCAGCTGGCTTCCGGCCATGACCTTTCCGACCGCTGGGAGGCGGTCGCCGACCAGCCGGGTCCCAGTGTCGCAAGCCACAATGTCAATCGCACCAGCAAGTCTGACCGGCTCGCCGACCTGAAGCCGACGGCGGTTCCGACCCGCACCGTCTCGATGCGACTGAACGATCTTGCCGATACGTCCGTGCTGCTCCGGGTCCCCGCGGTCGAGACCGGTAACGCCAAGCCGGCCCCCTTCCTGCTGAAGCCGGACCGCAAGCCGACGATCGCCTGCGAGTCCATGGTCAGCTCCCTGACCGAGGTCGCAAAACTGCTGCAGCCCGGCCGCTGCGTGACCTGATCCGCGTCGGCGATCCCGGAAAATCGCCCTCTCGCCACGAGGGCGATTTCGTATGTGCACTTGATCCCCTGTCCCATCGCGTTATATCCCGGCTTTCTCCATCTCCGATTGACCGGGTAAATGCATGACGATGTCCGATACGGCTACGCATACGCAGCCTTTCCAGGCCGAAGTTTCCGAGCTTCTGCATCTGATGGTGCATTCGGTCTATTCGGAGACCGACATCTTTCTGCGTGAGCTCATCTCCAACGCCTCGGATGCCTGCGACAAGTTGCGCTATGAGGCGATCGCCAACCCGGCGCTGCTGGGCGAGGGCGACGCGCTCAAGATCCGCATCAGCCCGAACAAGGCGGCCGGAACGCTGACGATCGCCGACAACGGCATCGGTATGGAGCGGCAGGAGCTGATCGACCATCTCGGCACCATCGCCCGTTCCGGCACCAAGGCCTTCGTGTCGAAGCTGAAGGAGGCCAAGGACGGCCTCGGCCTGATCGGCCAGTTCGGGGTCGGCTTCTATTCCGCCTTCATGGTCGCCGACAAGATCGTGGTCGTCAGCCGCCGTGCCGGCGAGAGCGACGTCTGGACCTGGACGTCCTCCGGAGGCTCCGGCTTCGAGATCGCGCGCGCGAGCGAGGACGATGCTGCCCGCGTGGCGCGCGGCACCGAGATCGTTCTGCACCTCAAGGATGACGCCAAGAAATATCTCGAAACTTACGAGATCGAGCGCGTTGTCGGCGCTTATTCGGACAACATCCTGTTCCCGATCGAGCTCGCGCCGGAAGAGGGCGAGCCGCGCCAGATCAATTCGGCGAGCGCGCTGTGGCAGCGATCGAAATCCGAGCTCTCGGCGGAAGACTACAAGAAGGCTTATCATCAGATCGCGTCCGCGTTCGACGATCCCGCCATGACGCTGCACTACCGCGCCGAGGGCCGCTACTCCTACGCCGTGCTGCTGTTCGCGCCGTCGACAAAGCCGTTCGACCTCTTTGAACCCTCCCGAAAAGGCCGCGTAAAACTCTATGTCCGTCGCGTCTTCATCACTGATGATGCCGATCTGTTGCCGGGCTATCTGCGCTTCATCCGCGGCGTTGTCGACAGCGAGGATCTTCCGCTCAACATCTCGCGCGAGATGCTCCAGAACAACCCGCAGCTGGCGCAGATCCGCAAAGCCGTGGCGACCCGCGTCATTAACGAGCTCGAAAGCCTCGCCGACAAGGACGCCGAAAACTTCGCAAAAATCTGGGATGCCTTCGGTGCGGTGCTGAAAGAGGGCATCTACGAGGATTTCGAGCGGCGTGAAAAGCTGCTGGCGCTGGCGCGCTTCACCACCACGACGGGTGAGAAGCGTGCGCTCAAGGACGTCGTCGCCGCTTTCAAGCCGAACCAGACCGAGATCTACTATCTCGTCGGCGACAGCATCGAGCGGCTGAAGTCCAGTCCGCGGCTCGAAGCTGCGACCGCGCGCGGCATCGAGGTGCTGCTGCTGTCCGATCCGGTCGACGCCTTCTGGACCTCGATGCCGACGGAGTTCGAGGGCAAACCGCTGAAGTCGCTGAGCCAGGGCGACCTCAACCTCGATTTGATCCCGCGGGTCGACGACAAGAACGAGGCGAAGCAGGACGAACCCGAGGCGGATGAAGCCGCCACCATCGCGGTGATCAAGGCCGCACTCGGCGAGCGCGTCAGCGACGTCAAGGCTTCGACGCGCCTCACCAGCTCGGCGTCGTGCCTCGTCGCCGACAGCCAGGGCCCCAGCCGGGAGCTCGAACGCATCCTGGCACAGCAGAACCGCGGCATGCGCACCAAGCCGATTCTCGAAATCAACTTGCGCCACGCGATGGTCACGGCGATCACCAGGGCGCAGGCCGGCTCGACGACGGTCGACGACCTCAGCCTGCTCCTGCTCGAACAGGCGCAGATCCTGGACGGCGAGCTGCCGGAAGATCCGGCCGCGTTTGCCGCACGGCTGAACCGGTTGGTGTTGCAGGGACTCGGCGGGTAGTCCGAGCATGGGCCCCACGCTTCGCGGCGCTCACTCCGCCGCGTGATCCTTGTGCTCGTCGCGCGCTGCGGCGGCCGGCGGCTTCTTCTCCATCCAGCGTGAGAGCAGGTCGGAGAAGCGGTCGAGGTAGAGATAGACGACCGGGGTCGTGAACAGCGTCAGTGCCTGGCTCACAAGAAGGCCGCCGACCATGGCATAGCCGAGCGGCTGGCGGATTTCGGCGCCGGTGCCGTTTCCGAGCATCAGCGGCACGCCGCCGAGCAGGGCGGCCATCGTCGTCATCATGATCGGGCGAAAGCGCAGCAACGCCGCTTGGCGGATCGACTGCTCCGGGGTGAGATGCTGCTCGCGTTCGGCCGCGATGGCGAAATCGACCATCATGATGCCGTTCTTCTTGACGATGCCGATCAGGAGAATGACACCGATCAACGCAATGAGGCTGAAGTCGAAGCCGAAGATCATCAGGATCGCGACGGCGCCAACGCCGGCCGAGGGCAGTGTGGACAGAATGGTCAGGGGGTGGATGTAGCTCTCGTAGAGCACGCCCAGGATCAGGTAGACCACGACCAGTGCGGCGAGGATCAGTAACGGCACGGTGCCGAGCGATTGCTGGAATGCCTGCGCGGTGCCCTGAAAACTCGTCGCCAGCGCCGGCGGCGCGCGCATCTCGCCGACCGCGTGCAGTACCGCGTCGGTCGCCTGTCCCAGCGCCACGCCCTCGGCGAGATTGAAGCTGATCGTCACCGACGGGAATTGGCCCTGATGCGAGATCGCAAGCGGTCGCACAGGCACATTGGTCCAGCTGCAGAACACCGAGAGCGGCACCTCGTCGCCGGTCAGCGGCGACTTGAGATAGAGCTTGTCGAGCGTGCCGAGCTGGCCTTGCAGGTCCGGCGTGATCTCCAGGACGACGTGATAGCTGTTGGTCTGGGTGAAGTATTGCGCGACCTGGCGCTGCCCGAACGCGTCATAGAGCGTATCGTCGATCAGCTGCGGCTGGATGCCGTAGCGTGCGGCGGTGTCGCGATTGATCTTGAGCTGAACCGTCGTGCCGTCGGTCTGCTGGTCGGTCGCGACGTCGCGCAGTTGCGGTAGTGTTTTCATCGCGTCGAGGATTTTCGGCGCCCATTCGTTCAGTTCGGCGAGATTGGCGTCCTGGAGCGTGAATTCGAACTGGGTGCGGGTGGCGCGGCCGCCGAGGCGAACGTCCTGCGAGGCCTGCATGTAGAGCTTGGCGCCCTCGACCTTGGCGATCTTGGGCCGCAGCCGCGCGATGATCTGCTGCGCGCCAGCGTCACGCTGCTCCAGCGGTTTCAAGGTGATGTACATGCGTCCCGAGTTCAGTGCGGTGCCGCCGCCGCCGATGAACATCGCTATCGAATCGACGGCGGGGTCGGCCTGCACGATGGTGTTGAGCTCCACCTGGCGCCGCTTCATCTCCGTGAAGGAGATGTCCTGGGGCATCTCGGACACGGCCGTGAGGAAGCCATTGTCCTGCTGCGGAAAGAAACCCTTCGGGATCAGGATGAAGAGGTAGACCGAGAGCGCGACGGTTGCGAAGAAGATGCAAAGCGTCACGAAACTGTGGCGCAGCGCGACGTCGAGCCCGCGCTCATAGGCGCCGAGCAGCCTTTCGAACATCCGCTCGCTCCATTGATAGAAGCGACCGTGCCGGGCCTCGTGATTGGCGCGCAGGAAGCGCGAGGCCATCATCGGCGTCAGCGTCAGCGAAACAACGAGAGAGACGAGGATCGCCATCGCCAGCGTGACTGCGAATTCGCGGAACAGCCGGCCGATGATGCCGCCCATCAGCAATAACGGGATCAGCACCGCAATCAGCGAGATGCTGATCGAGACGATGGTGAAGCCGATTTCGGCCGCGCCCTTGTAGGCCGCAGCTAGCGGCTTCTCGCCATGCTCGACGTAGCGGGTGATGTTCTCCAGCATCACGATGGCATCGTCCACCACGAATCCGACCGCGATCGTCAGCGCCATCAGGGAGAGATTGTCCAGCGAATAGCCGAATGCCCAGATCAGCGAGCAGGCTCCCAGCAGCGCCAGCGGCACGGTGATGCTCGGGATGATCGTGGCCCAGAAGCTGCGCAGGAAGATGAAGATTACCATCACCACGAGTGCGATGGTGGTCATCAGCGTGATTTGCACGTCCTCGACCGCGGCGCGGATGGTGATGGTGCGGTCGCTGATGATCTTGATTGCGATCGCGGGCGGGATCGCCGCGATCAGCCGCGGCAATTGCGCCTTGATGCGGTCGACGGTCTCGATGACGTTGGCGCCGGGCTGCTTGAAAATGACAAGGAACACGCCGCGCTTGCCGTCGGCCCATGCCGCCGTCTTCATGTCCTCCGGCCCTGCCACGGCCTGGCCGATGTCACGGATCCGCAGCGGTGCGCCGTTGCGATAGGCGACGATGACGTCCTGCCAGTGCTGAGCCTGGGTGAGCTGGTCGTTGGCGTAGATCGTGTAGGCGCGCCTGGCACCGTCGATATTGCCCTTCGGGCTGTCGGTGGTCGCGGCCGCGACCTGGCTTCGCACGTCCTCCAGCGACAGGCCCTTGGCCACGAGCTTGGCCGGATCGACCTGTATGCGCACCGAGGGTTTCTGCTGCCCGCCGACGAACACTTGCGCGACACCGGATATCTGGCTGATCTGCTGCGCGAGTTGGGCATCGGTGCGGTCGCTGACCACGGTCAGCGGCAGCGTGTCCGACGTCGCAGACAGGATCATGACCGGCGAATCTGCCGGGTTGACCTTGCGATAGGTGGGTGGCGAGGGCAGGTTTTTCGGCAACTGGCCGCTTGCCGCATTGATTGCGGCCTGCACGTCGTTCGCAGCGGCGTCGATCTTGCGGTTGAGGTCGAACTGGATGGTGATCGACGCCGAGCCCAGCGAACTGGTCGATGTCATCTGCGCGATGCCAGGGATCTGCGCGAGCTGGCGTTCAAGCGGCTGAGCCACCGAAGAGGCCATCGTTTCCGGGCTGCCGCCGGGGAGCGACGCCGAGAGCTGAATGGTCGGAAAGTCGACCTGCGGCAGTGGCGCGACCGGCAGCAGCGGATAGGCCACGAGGCCCACGAACAGGATGCCCGCCATCAGCAGCGAGGTGCCGATCGGATAGCGGATGAACGGAGACGAGAAGCTCTCTTGCATGCCCTGACACCATCGACTGGCCAGCGCATCTACTCGCGCAAAGCGGAGCTGCGCCCGAGAGAGCTCGAGCGCGAATCTGCGTTTCCTTCAGCCATTCGCTTGTTGATGCTCCAGAACTTCGAGGGTCCTGGGCCAGCGTTATCGGACTGAAGACTAGTCCCTTCGACGAGGCTTGCGAGAGGAATCCTGCGCCGAACGCTTGCGACCTTTGTCGAAGGATGCACGCAGCGAGATATGCGTTCTATGCAGGCCGTAAGGGGCGCTCTTTTTCCTTTGCCGCGAACCGGGCGCCGTTTCTCGCCTTTTTCGAGCGCGCGTCACAAGCAGGAGAGGTATGGTGAGGAACGATCGCTACTTTCGCGCTGTTGTGCCATATCGAAATGTCATAACAGCCTGCTGTGCCACCGATTCGAGGAAATGTTCGATGCGCCTCCCTCTCCTGACCCTCACCGCGATTGTCACGCTGTTCGTCGCGGCAGATGCCAGCGCCCAGACCTATGATCCGCGCTATCCTGTGTGCATGCACGTGTTTACCACCGGCGGTTTTGGCGGTGGCGGCGACTTTTTCGATTGCTCCTTCACCTCGCTGCCGCAGTGCCGGGTCTCGGCCTCGGGCCGCTCCGCGAGCTGCGACCTCAATCCCTATTACGCCTTCGACGAACCGCCGCCGCCACCGCCGCGCAAGCGTCACAAGAAGGTTTACTGAAGGTCTGCGATGCGGTTTGGGCCGGATATCTTGATTCGTGGCGCGTTCCGCCCGATCGTGACGGTCGGCGCATTGCTCGCGGCGGCGCCGTCGCAGGCCCAGACCTTCGACCCGCGCTATCCCGTCTGCATGCACGTCTATTCCGGCTCAAGCGGTGGTGGCGGAGAGTGGTATGATTGCTCCTTCACCTCGCTGCCGCAGTGCCGTGCCACGACCGCAGGCCGCGCCGCGACCTGTGATCTCAATCCGTATTATCCGCTGAGCGCGCCGCCGCGCCCGCGCCACAGGAGAACTGGCTAGCGCCGGCCGCTATTCCTTCTTGATTCCCGATAGCTCCACCACCTTGCGCCAGCGGTCGGTTTCGGCCGTCAGCATGCCGCCGAACTCACCGGCGCTGCCGTGTAGCGGGATCGCGCCGAGCTCGGCAATGCGGGCCTTGATCTCTGCGTTAGAGAGCACCGTGTCGATTTCGCGATTGAGCAGGTCGACGATCTCGCGCGGCGTGTCATGGGGCGCGCCGACCCCGTAGAACGAGGACGTCTCGTAGCCAGGAAGCGTGTCCGCGATCGGCGGCACATCGGGCAGGATCTCTGAGCGCTCGCGCGTGGTGACGCCGAGCGCGCGCAGCTTGCCGGCGCACACCAGCTCGAAGGACGAGGTGACGTTGTCGAACATGCCCTGGATCTGACCGCTCATCACGTCGGTCAGGCCCGGCGCCGAGCCGCGATACGGGACGTGAGTGAACTGCACCCCGGCGGTCGACTTGAACAGCTCGCCGGAGAGATGCAGCGAGGTGCCGATCCCGGAGGAGGCGATCGACATCTTGCCGGGATTGGCCTTGGCGTAGGCGATGAAATCGGCGACGTTCCTCACCGGCAGATCGTTGTTGACGACCAGCACCAGCGGAATGCGCGCGACGCCGGCAATCGGCGCGATGCTCTTGGCGAAATTGTATGGCAGCGCAGGATCGAACGAGGCGTTGATCGCGTTCGCGGTCGAGGTCAGCAGCAGCGTGTATCCGTCCGGCGCGGAGGTGATCACAGCCTGCGTGCCGATATTGCTGCCGGCGCCGGGCTTGTTCTCGACGACGAAGGTCTGCCCGAACCGCTCGGACAGACGCTGGCAGATCAGCCGCGACAGCACGTCGGTCGCCCCGCCCGGAGCATACGGCACCACCCATTTCACGCTACGCGAGGGGTAGGGCGGGTTGCCGACCGCAAAGGCACGAGGCGCCGCGAGCGTAGCCGCGGCACAAGCGGCGGTCTGCAGGAACTGTCGCTTGGTGATCATCCTGGCCTCCAGTTCATCTCGATCGGTGCGATGGGATCCGCGCAGCACGCCCCAATGACTGGATTTGCTATCGCAAGAATCGCGCCAGGCCGCACGCCGTTCCCGTCGGCTTGGTAAAGGATGATCGCAGTTAATCGAGAGCTAACCGAGGTTTACCTTGTCTCTTAACACCTGGGCAGGGCGCGCGGGCTAAGCTTGAGGGAACAAGCAGATACTGCCCGAAAGAATGAACGGCATGACCACCGGCGTCATCGAGCAAGCCAAAGCCGCGCGCGCACCTTCGGCCTCAAAGATCTGGCTGAAGGCGATCGAGCTGACGGCGCGGATCGAGACGCTGCCGGGGCGGTTGTTCGCCGACGTCGTTGACGATTGGGCGCGGCGCCAGCCCGATCGTGTTGCGCTGGCCACGGACCAGGCAAGCCTCGACTACGACGGCCTGTCGCGGCGCATCAATCGCTATGCGCGTTGGGCGCGCTCGGTTGGCGTCGCCAAGGGAGACACGATCGGCCTGATCATGCCGAACGGCGTCGATTATGTCGCGGCCTGGCTCGGCATCAGCCGCGTCGGCGGCGTGGTAGCGTTGATCAACACAAAGCTCGTTGGGCAGTCGCTCGCGCATTGCGTCGACGTGGCAAAGCCCTCGCACATCATCGTCGCGCATGAGCTTACGGAGATCCTGGGAAGCGCCGCGCCGCATCTGAAGACCGAAGCCAAAATCTGGACCCATGGCGATGCCCGCAGCGAGCGTGCGATCGATGTCGCGCTCGCCGCACTCGACGACGGCCCACTCTCGCCGGAAGAACATGGCAACGTCACCATCGATGACCGCGCGCTGCTGATCTACACCTCCGGAACGACAGGCCTGCCGAAGGCCGCCAGCATCAGCCACCGCCGCATCCTCAACTGGGGCTTCTGGTTCGCCGGCCTCACCGGCGCCACCCCGCAAGATCGGCTCTATGACTGTCTGCCGCTGTTCCACTCGGTCGGCGGCATCGTCGCGCCCTGCAGCATGCTCGCCGCTGGCGGCTCGGTGGTGATCGCCGAGAAATTTTCGACCTCGAACTTCTGGCCCGACATTGTCCGGCACGACTGCACGATGTTCCAGTATATCGGCGAGCTCTGCCGCTATCTGCTCAAAGCGCCGCCGTCGGAATACGAAAACCGGCACCGCCTGCGGCTCGTCTGCGGCAATGGCCTGCGCGGAGATATCTGGGAGGATTTCCGGAACCGCTTCGCCATTCCGCGCATTCTCGAATTTTATGCCGCGACGGAAGGTAATTTCTCACTGTTCAACGTCGAGGGACAGCCAGGCGCGATCGGCCGCATCCCGCCGCTGCTTGCACATCGCTTTCCGGCAAGCCTCGTCAGGCTCGATCCCGACAGCGGTGCGCCGTTGCGCAATGACGATGGCTTTTGCATCGCCTGTGCCCGTGGTGAGGCCGGCGAGGCCATCGGTCGCATCGGCAAGGCCGACGAGGGCGGGGGTCGTTTCGAGGGCTACACCGACGCCGGCGAGACCGAGAGGAAGATTCTTCGCGACGTCTTTGCCAAGGGCGATGCCTGGTTCCGGACCGGCGATCTCATGCGGCTCGACGACAGGGGTTTCTTCCATTTCGTCGACCGCATCGGCGACACCTTCCGCTGGAAGGGCGAGAACGTCGCGACCTCCGAGGTCAACGACGCCGTGCGCGATTTCACCGGCGTGGTCGATGCCACCACCTATGGCGTCAGCATTCCAGGCGCCGACGGCCGGGCCGGCATGAGCGCGATTGTCGTGAACGAGGGCTTTGATATTGCGGCTTTGCCTGTCCACCTCGCGCAGCGCCTGCCGGCCTATGCCCGCCCGGTCTTCGTCCGCATCTCGCGCGAGCTCGATGCGACCGAGACGTTCAAGCAGAAGAAGGGCGAACTCGCCCGCGAGGGCTTTGATCCGACCGCGACGGCCGATCCATTGTTCATGTTCGAGCTGAAATCCGGCGCCTATGTCGCGCTCGATTCCGAGACATTTGCGCACATTGCGGACGGCACGATCCGACTGTAGCGGAGCCAAAATCGGGAGATAGGTCCAATTTTATCTGAATTGTCCAAGAGCCCATTTACTTCTGTCCGGTAAACACACGGACATGGGAGGCGGTCGTCAAGAGCCGCCGCAACAAACACGATCAATTAACTAAGTATGAGGCGAGCAAGCCATGTCGGTGAGATCCAAGGTTATCGAAGCGATCCAGCAGATCGCCAAAGAGCAGCACGTCGCGCTCCCCGCCCTCTCGGACGATTTGTCTCTGCACGAGACGGGCTTCGACTCGCTCGCCTTTGCAATCCTGGTCGCGCGTCTCGAGGACGAGACCGGCGTCGACCCCTTCACCATTTCCGAGGACGCAGCGTTCCCCGCCACCGTGGGCGATTTCGTGCGGGCCTACGAAAATGTCCCTGCGTAAGACCTTTGCGCTCCGCGACCACCTCGGCGCGGAGCTGACGGGCCGTACCCTGTCGGACGCGCATGATGTCGTGTCGCTGACCGACATCCTGCCGCAGACCGTCCTCGGCGGCCGCCTGCGCGAGCTGTCCGGCCGCGCCGTCTTGCTGAAATTGTCGGACCAGCTTCGGTCGGGCCTTGCCATGATCGAGCTCGACGGAGTTGCCCGTCGCATGCTGCTGTGCCCACCGGACCTCAACCCCGCGCGTCTCGACGCACTGATCGCGGATGCCGGGATCGACGCCGTCGTCACCGATGAGCCCGATCGCTGGGCTGCGACCGGCGTGTTGCTGGTTGTCACCGCACAATTGCCGCTTCAAGTCACGGCGCCTGCGCGGACCGAACGCGCCACCGAATGGCTGATGCTCACCTCGGGCACATCAGGTGTACCGAAGATCGTCGGCCATACGCTGGAAGCTCTCACCGGCGCCATCGTCGCCGAAGGCCCTGCGAAGGGGCCCGCGCCGGTCTGGGCCACGTTCTACGACATCCGCCGTTATGGCGGCCTGCAGATCTTCCTCCGCGCTATCCTCTCCGGCGGCTCGATGGTGCTGTCGGACCCGTACGAGGCGCTCGCCGATCACGTCGCGCGCCTGAACGCGCGCGCCGTCTCGCATATTTCCGGCACGCCCTCGCACTGGCGCAAGCTCCTGATGAGCGGCTCGGCCGTGCAGTTCGCGCCCGGCTATGTCCGCCTTTCCGGCGAGATCGCCGACCAGGCCGTGCTCGATGGCCTCAAGGCGGCATTCCCAAACTCTTCTGTCGGCCATGCCTATGCCTCGACCGAGGCCGGCGTCGGCTTCGCCGTCAATGACGGGCTCGAAGGTTTTCCGGCCGATTATCTCGGCAATCGTAATGGCGTCGAGATGAAGGTCGTCGACGGCTCGCTGCGCATCCGCTCGACGCGCACGGCCCACGCCTATATCGGCCGCAATGCTGCGGCGCTCGCAGATGGCGATGGTTTTGTCGACAGCGGCGACATCGTCGAATTGCGCGGCGACCGTTACTATTTCGTCGGCCGCCGTGGCGGCATCATCAATATCGGCGGGCTGAAAGTTCACCCCGAGGAGATCGAAGCCGCCATCAACCGTCATCCCGACGTGCGGATGTCGCGGGCGAAGTCGCGGCGCAGTCCGATCACCGGCGGCATCGTCGTCGCCGACGTGATCCTGGCCGACGGTACCGATCAGGCCCGGGTGAAGGAAATTCGCGACCAGATCCTGGGTCAGTGCCGGGCGCAGCTTGCCTCGCACAAGGTGCCTGCCGTGATTCGCTTCGTCGAAGCGCTCGACGTTACCCCTGCCGGAAAACTGGCGCGCACCGATGCATAATGTCCTCGTCACCGGCGGCAGCCGCGGCATTGGCCTTGCGATCGGCAAGCGCCTGGCTGGCGCCGGCTACAACGTCATTGCGGCCGCACGGCGCGAGGGCGACGAACTCAAGGCCGCGATCGCTGCCTCCGAGGGCCGCCTGCATTTCCGCGCCTGCGATCTCTCCGTAATCGATGCGATCCCGGCTTTCGCCAAGCTCGTGCGTGACGAGTTCGGCCCGACCTACGGCCTCGTCAACAATGCCGGCCTCGGCACCGAGGGCCTGCTCGCGACCATGCACAATTCGGAGATCGAGGCGCTGGTGCAACTCAACGTGCTGTCGCCGATCATCCTCACCAAATATGTCGCACGGCAGATGATGGCGGATGGTGCCGGCCGCATCATCAACATCTCATCGATCATCGCAACCACGGGCTACAACGGCCTCTCGGTCTATGGCGCGACCAAGGCCGCCGCCACCGGCTTTACCCGTTCACTCGCGCGCGAGGTCGGCAAGCTCGGCATCACCGTGAATGCAATCGCGCCTGGCTTCATCGATACCGAGCTCACGCATAATCTCTCCGACGAAAGCCGCAAGCGCATCGCCGGCCGCAGCGCGCTGCGCCGCCTGCCGCAGACAGGCGACGTCGCGCATATGGTGGAATATCTGCTCGGCGAGGGCGGTCGCAACGTCACCGGCACCGTGTTCACGATTGACGCGGGGAACACGGCCTAAGGCGGAACTCTGCCGTCACAATCTGGTTGATCCCGCGCAATGACATCAAGCCGGATTTGGTCGTAAGATGCCTTGTGATCGATTGGGTTACGTCAATCGAACTGCCCTAAACAAGAAGGAGCAGTCCATGGCCACGCCAAACATGAGCACTGCGAGTGACGGCCGGACTCCTGCGGAACCATCGATCGCTAAATTGGACGATGCCCGCTGCTCGCCGATGTCGCATCAAAATTCCGGCAGCCACGGCCACGAAATGCATCCGCAGCAATTCGTGCGGCTGATCGGCTGTCACGATAAGCCGGCGCCCGCGCTGCGCAAGCGTCAGGACGAGAAGCTGCATTAGCGCATGTCCTGGGATATTGCAGACGAATGCTGAGCGAGGCTGGGCCTCGCGGGTATCTTGTTGTCATCCCCATTTCGGTCAATGATACGCCGTCGTTCGTGTGAGCCGGCAGGTGAACCCGGATCGATCCCGCCTCGTATCTGTCCTCGTGCAAGATCTGACCGGCCCTGCGATGGCAGCCTCATCCTTTTACGGCAGCATCCCCGTTTTCCGCGGCTTCACCAGCCTGATGGAGCCCAAGCTCTATTCGCCGCTCCCCGAGGACTGGAGCATCGGCGTTGCCGACATCGTCGATTCCACCAAGGCGATCGCGGCGCAGCGTTATAAGGCGGTCAACATGGCCGGGGCCGCGGTGATCGCAGCCGTGACGAATGCGCTGGAGGGACGCGAATTTCCCTTCGTGTTCGGTGGCGACGGGGCAAGTTTTGCGGTCGCGCCGTCCGATCTCGACGCTGCTCGTGAAGCTTTGGCCGCGACCGCGACCTGGGTGCGGGAGGATCTCGAACTGAAAATGCGCGTCGCGCTGGTGCCGGTGAGCGCCATCCGCGCGCAGGGACTGGACGTGCGCGTCGCACGCTTCGGTCCGTCGGCCAATCTGTCCTATGCGATGTTCTCCGGCGGCGGGCTCGCCTGGGCCGACGCCGCGATGAAGCGTGGTGAGTTCGCGGTCACGGAAGCGCCCGCGGGCACGCAGCCCGATCTCTCCGGCCTGTCCTGCCGTTTCGAGGTGATTCCAGCTTCGCGCGGACTGATCCTATCGGTGCTGGTGATGCCGGCGGGCGGCGCCGACCCGCTGGCCTTCCGCAAGGTGATCGAGGACATCATCCATCTCGTCGAGCGCAGTCCGGATGCCGGCCGTCCCGTGCCGCCGCAGGGACCGCCGTTGAAATGGCCGCCGCAGGGCCTGGACTACGAGGCGCGGGCGATCCGCGGAGGATCGTTGTTCAAGCGCCGCGCCAGCCTGCTCGCCTATACGTTTTTCGCATACGTCCTGATGCGCTTCGACATCAAGATCGGCGGCTTCCTGCCAAAAGTCTATAAGCGCCAGGTGGTCGAGAATTCCGACTTCCGCAAATACGACGACGGCCTGCGCATGATCCTCGACTGCACGCCGGAACTTGAGCGCGCTCTGAGCGATCGTCTCGCGGCGGCTGCGCGCGACGGCGTCGTTCGCTACGGCCTCTATCAGCAGGATGCCGCGATGATGACCTGCTTCACGCCCTCGGCGCTGCGCAGCGACCACGTGCATTTCATCGATGGTGCCCGCGGCGGCTACGCCTCTGCAGCAACGGCGCTCAAGGCGATGATGGCGGCCGCGACTTAGCGGCCCGCGCGCGTCCAGGTCTCGCCGCCGCAGAGCGCGCCGACGCAGCCTTCGACGCGCAACGTCTCTGCGCCCATCACGGTGACGCTACTGGCATAATTGCTGCCGTCGTCGGCATTGTAAATCTGGCCCGACCATTTGTTCGGCCCCGACGGTTGCATGCCGGAGAACAGCGGCAGTCCGATCATCGGACGCCTGGCAAGCGCGGGATTGGGGTTCTTGCTGTCGGTGGCGGGCTGGCCGGTCGCGGTGTCGTAAGGTTCGCGCAGCCAGGCGATGATTCCGCAAATGCCGCCACCGCATTTGCTGATTTTGACGCGGGCATCACCCGCCTGGGTCAGCCAGATCCCGCTTGCGTCAGCACTCTGCGCATTGGCGGCGGTCGCGCCGGACAGAGCGGCCAGGAGGACGGTGAGAGCGGCAAATCTGCGGGACATGGAAGGGCCTCGGAATGGAGGCGCCTCCAATAGCAGCATATTCGGATAGTGCAACGCCTGATGGAATCACATCCCTGCGCTCATTTGCCCCAGTGAAATTCTCACCAGGGCAGGCCGCAGAGATCGATGGTGCCGAGCGTTGGCGCGCGGACGATGTCGAACACGTAAGGCGCCATGTGGTCGAAGCGGATTCGCCCCTCCGGCTGCTCGCAATAGACCTCGCCCTTGAAGGCTTGCCATTTGCGGGCCTCGTAGAACGCGACATTGTGCGGCTCGCAGAACAGCAACGCGAAGCGGACCGCCTCGTTGGCGCGCATGGTATGCACCGCCGCGTCGATCGCCATGGTCGCATAGCCGCGGTTGCGGCGATCCTCGCGCGTGCAGACCCCGCCGATGCCGCCGATATGCACTTTCTGTCCATTCCAGGTGGCTGTGCGGAAATAGATGCCGACATGACAGACGAGGCCGTCCTCGGGCGTCTCGATCAGCACGCGCAAATCGGCATTGGCCCATTTGACGTGCCCCCAGGGCAGCTTCTCGACGATCTGTGGTCCCCACACCGCCTGATGCAGCGGCTTCGCGATCGCCCACGAGGCGTCGCCGTTCAGGATGTCGATTTCGATGCTCATGGCTCTGCCTTGTGCGTCCCGGGCTGCGTGATGCATTCGTTCTGTCATAAGCGCTTCAAAGGCAATGATATTTTGCAGGGCGCGTACCCAACACTCGGGTGAACATCCAACTGCCGGCGGCGAAGTTGTGCAATCGGTCCACGCGATCGCATCATGGCTTTTCGCAAATTGGCGGTATTTAACGGCGCAGGAACCTTCTATAAGGGGTGACCGTTAGAACGTTCCCCACCAGTTGCGGACAAGAACCCATGACATTCACGCTGCCCCCACTCCCTTACGCCTATGACGCCCTCGGCCAGTTCATGTCGAAGGAGACGCTGGAATTCCACCACGACAAGCATCATCAGGCCTACGTCACCAACGGCAACAACGCGCTCAAGGGCACCGAATGGGAAGGCAAGTCCCTTGAGGAGATCGTCAAGGGCTCGTTCGGCAAGAACCCCGCGGTGTTCAACAATGCCGGACAGCACTACAACCACATCCACTTCTGGAGCTGGATGAAGCCCAATGGCGGCGGCACCAAGCTGCCGGGCAAGCTCGAGACGAAGATCAAAGAAGATCTCGGCGGCTTCGAGAAGTTCAAGACCGACTTCCAGGCGGCCGGCGTTGGCCAGTTCGGCTCCGGCTGGTGCTGGCTCCAGGTCAAGAACGGCAAGCTCGAAATTGCCAAGACCCCGAACGGCGAGAATCCGCTGGTGCACGGCGCCACCCCGATCCTCGGCTGCGACGTCTGGGAGCACTCCTACTACATCGATTATCGCAACCGCCGCCCCGACTATCTCAAGGCGTTCGTCGAGAACCTCGTGAACTGGGAATACGTCGAGTCCCTGTTCGAAAAGGCATAAGTCGCCGCCCTCGGACTGACGAAATCGGGAAAGGCGGCCGCATGCGCGGCCGCCTTTTTGCTGTGCGGAATTCGCCGAACCAGCCCTGCGCGGCGCGCGCACGGGTCTGTCATTGTTCCGTTTGCACCACCTCGGCGGCGCCCTTAATCAGAAGGGCATCCCCTCCGGTCGACCCAGGCCGTTGGCAGAAACCTTCCGTGTCCGCCGCCCTCGCGATGGTGATCGGGCAAGCCCTGAGCCCGGCGTGGACAGGGGCAATGTTATATTATAACATCCTTGGCATGGTTCCCGCCGCGTCCAAGCCCTATCACCACGACCAAGCGCATGGCCATTCCCATGAGCATTCCCACGCCCACGGGCATTCGCACGGCCACGACCACAGCCACGCCCATGTCCACGATGCGGCCTCGCCGCATCCGGCCCAAGACGCGCCCTGGTCGATCCTGCGCATGACCCTGGCTGGCCGCCTCGCGGCTGCACTGGCCGTCTGCGTCGTGCTCTGGGGCGTGGTCTTCCTGGCGATGAGGTGACAATGGCGGCCGTGCACTTCCACAACGTCACGCTCGGCTATGACCGCCATCCGGCCGTGCACCACCTCGACGGCGAGGTCGCTTCCGGTGCGCTCGTCGCCGTGATCGGTCCGAATGGCGCCGGCAAGTCGACGCTGCTGCGCGGCATCGTCGGCATCCTCAAGCCGCTGGACGGCAGCATCCATCTCGGCGGGCTTGATGCCAGGGACATCGCCTATCTGCCGCAGAGCGCGGAGATCGATCGCACCTTCCCGATTTCGGTGTTCGATTTTGTCAGCACCGGGCTGTGGCGCGGGACCGGCCTGTTCGGCGGCATTGGCAGGGTCGCGCGCGAAAAAATCCTGCGCGCGATTGCGTCCGTGGGCCTCAATGGCTTCGAGAACCGTCCGATCGGCACGCTCTCCGGCGGACAGATGCAGCGCGTGCTGTTCGCGCGCGTGCTGCTCCAGGACGCGCGGCTGATCGTGCTCGACGAGCCCTTCAACGCCATCGACAGCAAGACCACGGTCGATCTGCTGGCGCTGGTGAAACACTGGCACGGCGAGGGCCGTACCGTGCTCGCCGCGCTGCACGACATGGAGATGGTGCGCGCCCACTTCGCCGAGACCTTGGTGCTGGCGCGCGGCCCCGTGGCCTGGGGACCGACGGCGGAGGTGCTGACACCGGAAAACCTGCTGGTCGCGATGCGTATGTGCGAGGCGTTCGACGACAGCGCGGCTGCCTGTGCAGCCGACGATGCTCGCTCGCGGGCGGCGTAATAACAGATGGTCTATGACGCGCTGATCGGTCCGTTCACCGAATTCGAGTTCATGCGACGCGCGCTCGCCGCCGTGATCGCGCTGTCGCTGGCCGGTGCGCCGATCGGCGTGTTCCTGATGTTGCGGCGAATGAGTCTCGTCGGCGACGCCATGGCGCATGCGATCCTGCCGGGGGCGGCGGTCGGCTTCCTGCTCTCCGGCCTCAATTTGTTCGCGATGGCCGCAGGCGGTCTGATCGCAGGTTTTGCGGTCGCGATCCTCGCCGGCGTCGTCGCGCGCTCGACCGGGCTGAAGGAGGACGCTTCACTCGCGACCTTCTATCTGGCCTCGCTGGCGCTGGGCGTCACTATCGTCTCGATTAAGGGCACCAATATCGACCTGCTGCACGTGCTGTTCGGCAACATCCTCGCGATGGATGATCAGACGCTGCTGGTGGTGGCCTTCAACGCCACGGTCACGCTGCTGGTGCTTGCGGTGATCTATCGCCCCCTGGTGATCGAGAGTGTCGATCCCCTGTTCCTGCGCACCGTCAGCCGCGCCGGCGGGCCTGCGCATCTCGCCTTCCTCGCGTTGGTCGTGATCAATCTGGTCAACGGCTTTCAGGCGCTCGGCACGTTGCTGGCCGTAGGCCTGATGATCCTGCCAGCGGGCATTGCGCGGTTCTGGTCGCGCGATCTCACCGCCATGATCTGCATTGCGGTCGTTGCCGCCGCCGTCTCGGGCTATGCCGGGCTGGTGCTGTCGTTCCAGACCCGCGTGCCGTCGGGGCCTGCGATCATTCTGGTGGCGACGATGCTCTACATCGTTTCCGTCCTGTTCGGTCGTGTCGGCGGGATCGTCCGGCAGCTTTTTCCCGGCCGGCATCTGGAAGCGTGACGATGCAGCGTCTCCTGCTTTGCGTGCTCCTGCTGATTGGCTCGCCGCTGCACGCCGCCGAGCGGCTGAACGTCGTCGCGAGCTTCACGATCCTCGGCGATTTCGTCCGCACCATCGGCGGCGACCGGGTCAAGGTCACGACGCTGGTCGGCCCCGACAGCGACGTCCACGTCTACACGCCGGCCCCATCAGATGCGAAGCGGATCGCGGACGCAAAACTCGTCATCGTCAACGGGCTCGGGCTGGAGGGCTGGCTGCCGCGTCTCGTACAGTCCTCCGGCAGCAAGGCAACGGTCGTGACCGCGAGCACCGAGATCGCGCCGCTCAAGCTCGGCTCGGCCGCCGATCCCCACGCCTGGCAGTCCGTCCCTAACGCGAAAATCTATGTGACTGATATCGCCAACGCGCTGGCCGCGGCTGACCCCGACGATGCCGAGCTCTTCCGCGCCCAGGCCAAGGCCTATCTGGAAAAGCTCGAGGCGCTCGACCGCGAGGTCCGCGAGGCCGTGGCCAAGATCCCGCCCGAACGGCGCAAGGTGATCTCCACCCATGATGCCTTCGGCTATTTCGCCGCCGAATACGGAATCCAGTTCATCGCTCCCCTGGGCGTCTCCACCGAAACCGAGCCCAGCGCGCGGGACATCGCTGGTATCATCGGCCAGATCAAGGCCCAGAAAATCCCGGCCGTTTTCCTGGAAAATATCAGCGATGACCGCCTGATCCGGCGGATCGCGGCCGAGACCGGCGCCAAGGTCGGCGGGACCCTGATTTCGGACGGTTTGACCGGCGAAAAGGGGCCTGCACCCACTTACATTGATATGGTCAGGCACAATATAAAGGCCCTGACCAGTGCGCTTGACCATTAGGGCAGGGGCCACCCCGCCTTGCGTCGCGCGACCAGCCGACCCCGGAGTTCCTATGTCTGAAGCGACCGCCTCCAAAATTCCCGTGACCGTCCTGACCGGCTATCTCGGTGCCGGCAAGACCACGCTGTTGAACCGCATCCTGTCGGAGAACCACGGCAAGAAATACGCTGTCATCGTCAACGAATTCGGCGAGATCGGCATCGACAACGACCTCATCATCGGCGCCGATGAGGAAGTGTTCGAGATGAACAACGGCTGCATCTGCTGCACCGTGCGTGGCGACCTCGTCCGCATCCTGGACGGGTTGATGAAGCGCAAGGGCAAGTTCGACGCCATCATCGTCGAAACCACCGGCCTTGCGGATCCGGCGCCGGTCGCCCAGACCTTCTTCGTCGACGAGGACGTGCAAAAGAATGCGCGGCTCGATGCGGTGGTCACGGTCGCTGACGCCAAATGGCTGTCTGACCGGCTCAAGGACGCGCCCGAAGCCAAGAACCAGATCGCGTTTGCCGACGTCATCGTGCTGAACAAGACCGATCTCGTCACCAAGCCGGAGCTTGCCGAGGTCGAGGCCCGTATCCGCGGCATCAACCCCTATGCGAAACTGCACCGCACCGAGCGCTGCTCGGTCGCGCTGGCCGACGTGCTCGACCGCGGTGCGTTCGATCTCGACCGCATCCTCGACATCGAGCCGGACTTTCTGGAGGTCGACGATCATGACCACGACCATGATCATCACCACAATCACGGGCACGATCATGATCACGGCCACGGCCTGAAGCACTATCACGACGAGGACATGCAGTCGCTGTCGCTCAAGACCGACAAGCCGCTCGATCCGAACGTGTTCATGCCCTGGCTGCAGAACCTGGTTCAGGTTGAGGGCGGCAAGATCCTGCGCTCCAAGGGCATTCTTGCCTTCCACGACGACGACGACCGCTACGTTTTCCAGGGCGTCCACATGATGCTGGAGGGCAACCATCAGCGGAAATGGAAGGACGACGAGCCGCGCGAGAGCCGTCTGGTCTTCATCGGCCGCGAGTTGCCGGAAGAGCTCATTCGCACGGGCTTCGAGAGCTGCATCGTCTCGCGATGAAAGAGTTTACGCCCGCTCCCGATTCCGCCTCGATCGTCTCCGTCACCGACCGCGTCAAGCCGCTCACGCTTGGCATGGGCGTGACCTCGGTGCATTTCCTTGGGCCCCGCGCCGCCTTCGTCGGCGGTGAGGAGAATGTCGCGTTCGTCGACGCCAACTCTGCCGACAACAAGGGTGAGATCAGCACTGTCGCCGTGCACAGCGGTGGCATTCTCTCCACCGCCTCCGACGGCAAGCGCCTCATCATGGGCGGCGACGACGGCAAGGTCGTGTCGCTCGACGCCAAGGGCGAGGTGACGCTGCTCGCCACCGACCCGAAGCGCCGCTGGATCGACGCGGTGGCGCTGCATCCGGACGGCGCCTTCGCCTGGTCGGCCGGCAAGACGGCGACCGTCAGGAGCGGCAAGACCGAGGAGAAATCGCTTGAGGTGCCCTCGACCGTCGGCGGACTTGCGTTTGCGCCAAAGGGCCTGCGGCTCGCGATCGCCCACTACAACGGCGCCACGCTGTGGTTTCCGAACATGGAGGGATCGGCCGAATTCCTGCCCTGGGCCGGATCGCATCTCGGCGTCACCTTCAGCCCGGACAATAAATTCCTTGTCACCACCATGCACGAATCGGCCCTGCACGGCTGGCGGCTCGCCGACAACCGGCACATGCGCATGACCGGCTATCCCGGCCGCGTCCGTTCGATGTCCTGGAGCGCGGGCGGCAAGGGGCTGGCGACCTCGGGCGCCGACACCGTCATCATATGGCCGTTCGCCAGCAAAGACGGTCCGATGGGCAAGGAGCCCGCGATGCTCGCGCCGCTGCAGGCACGCGTGGCGGTCGTCGCCTGCCACCCCAAGAACGACATCTTCGCCGCCGGCTACAGCGACGGCACCGTGCTGATGGTGCGGCTGGAGGACGGCGCGGAGATTTTGGTCCGCCGCAACGGCACGCCGCCGGTGGCTGCGCTCGCCTGGAACGCCAAGGGCACGCTGCTGGCATTCGCCGACGAAAATGGGGACGGCGGGCTGCTGGAGCTTTGATCTGTCATCGTTCTGGCCCTAGATGGGGCCATGCGGTTTCTGACGACCTTCCAACTCGCTGATTTCGCCGACACGCTGGTCAGCCTGTTCACGGCCTTCGTGCTGGGCACGCTGATCGGCGCCGAGCGGCAGTATCGCCAACGCACTGCGGGCCTGCGCACCAACGTGCTGGTCGCAGTCGGGGCTGCCGCCTTCGTCGATCTGGCCATGCACCTGACCGGCGCCGACGGCGCGGTGCGGGTGATCTCCTACGTCGTCTCCGGCATCGGCTTTCTCGGCGCCGGCGTCATCATGAAGCAGGGCATGGACGTGCGCGGACTCAACACCGCCGCGACGCTGTGGGCCTCGGCCGCGGTCGGCTCCTGCGCCGGGGCCGACATGGTTGCCCAGGCAGCTGCCCTCACCGTGTTCGTCATCGCCGGCAACACGCTGCTGCGCCCGCTGGTGAACGCCATCAACCGCATCCCCCTGAATGAGAAGACGTCCGAGGCGACCTACTATTTCAAGCTGGCGGTCGCAATGGATGCCTTGCCGGACATGCGCGATCGTCTGGTCGACAAGCTTGAGGCCGCCAAATATCCGGTGGCTGACGTCGACGTGGTCGAGACCGGCGACGACCTCATCGAGATTGTCGCAGAACTGGTTGCGACCGCGGTCGACCCGAACGAGCTGAACGCCGTGGCGACCGACCTCCAGCACCTGCCGGGCGTGCGCCACGCGACCTGGGAAGTCAGCACCACCGACTGATCGCTTGCGGTTCCAGCCTTATAGGGCACGGAACCGCGGTCGCACGAGTTCGTTGATTCCGCGGACAAAGGCGGTGATCGACATGCCCGGCCAAGGTGACAAGCGCAGACTGAAATTCGACCTGATAATCGCCTGCTCGCTGTTCGCGGCGGGTGCGGTGGTGTCAGTGATGTCACTCGCGCAAATCCGCGCCGAAAGCCGGACGGAGCTGGCCCAAGCGACACAGCCGCTCCAGGGCACGCCGTCCGACGGTCAGACCAGGACGCCCGCGGAAGCCAAGCCCGGCGGCGAGCGTCCGACCACGCCAGCGCCCGAGCCCGCGCGCCCCGATCCGCGGACCCAAGGCGCGGCCACCAAGCCCGCATTGCCGCCAGCTCCCGCCGAGAAGGTCGCGCCGCCGATCAAGGAGAAGTAGCTGCGACGGCATTGTATTGTGACGCGCATTTGACGACGAATGCCAATTCTACAATCTCGCCTTGGCGTACGGCCCGCTCCATAATCTGTCGCACAACCGACAGATGGGGCCTTCCATGAAAATCGAAGACGTCCGCCGTACCGCCTATTCGATGCCGCTCACCAACCCGTCATTCCCGCCGGGGCCATATCACTTTTTCAATCGCGAGTATTTCATCATTACCTACAGGACCGATCTCGAAGCCCTTGCCGCCATCGTGCCCGAGCCGCTCGAGGTGGCGGAGCCGGTCGTGAAATACGAATTCATCCGCATGCCCGACTCGACCGGCTTTGGCGACTACACCGAGACCGGACAAGTGATCCCGGTCCGCTTCAAGGGTGAGCTCGGCGCCTACACCCACGCGATGTATCTCGACGATGAAGGCCCGATCGCCGGCGGCCGCGAGTTGTGGGGCTTTCCGAAGAAGCTGGGGCGGCCGAAGATCGAGGTCGAGAGCGACGTGCTGGTCGGCTCGCTGCATTATGGTTCGGTGCTCTGTGCCTCCGCGACCATGGGCTACAAGCACCGCAAGGTCGACCTTGACGAGGTGCTGCAGCCGATGAAGGCACCGAACTTCATCCTGAAGATTATTCCGCATGTCGATGGCAACCCTCGGATCTGCGAGCTGGTGCGCTTCCATCTAGAGGACATCACGCTGAAGGAAGCCTGGACCGGCCCAGCCGCGCTCGGCCTGTTTCCTCACGCGCTCTGCGACGTCGCCCGGCTGCCGGTGCGCGAGGTGGTCTCGGCGTTGCACTTCAAAGCGGATTTGACGCTCGGGCTCGGCAGCGTGGCGTTCGATTACATGGCGAAGTAACGTGAGCGGGCGGGGTGCGGGATGACGCACCCCGGTTCGCCGCTAATGCGCTGCGTCGTTCGGCAACAGCGCCGCAAACGCCTGATCGAGCGCGGCATCGGCCTTCGCGAGCTTGTCGCGCTGCGCGGCAAGCCAGAGCTTGTCGGTATCGAGGCGCTGCCGGGCCGCCTTCAGCATGCGTGCAGTCTCCTCTGGCTGCGGACCGCCGACGCCCTGGGTGTGCGCCACGATCCATTCCGGGGACATCACCTCCCTGAATTCGGCCTCGCTCATCGGGAACGGCCTCGCCTGCATGTTGAATTTGGCAAGCGTCTTGGTGAAGAGGTCAGTCACTTCGCTGAAGGGTATGGTCTTGGGCGTGAGATCCAGCGGCCGTGCATAGCTGACCATCTGCGATGCAAAGCCGTGTCCGACGCGGAACGGGATCTGGTGCGCCTGCAACAGAAGCTCGGCGAGATTCATGGTCGAGGTCCAGTCGCTCTCCAGTTCTTCCTTGGCGCGGGCCTTGTTGACCACGATCGCATCGAACACCCGGTCGGTGGCGGTCACCATGTTGACGGCACGCGGGAACAGGCCGATGTCCTCGGACTGGGACTTGGAATCGACCATGCCCGACATGACGTTGTGAGCGCGGATCGATGCCGCCGCCGACAGCCCCACCACATCTGAAGCGGCGATCCTCGCCTGCATGATCAGACCCGGATTGCGCTTCTGCGGCATCGAGCTGCTGGTGTAGGTCGAGCCCTCCTGCAGCAACAGCCACGGTCGCACCTCGGCGTATTGCGTATGCAGGTCCTGCATCATCACGCCGATCCGGATGGCGGCCGAATTGGCGATGGCGGTGGCCTCGAGCTGGTTGTCGAATGGGATCACCTGGTTGGCATCCATCGAATTCTCGACGATGCCGTCAAAGCCGAGCAGCTGGGCGAGGCGCGTGCGATTCAGCGGCCAGACCGAGTCGGACATGACGCCGACGCCCATCGGGCTGAGGTTGAGCCGGCGATAGGCTTCGCTGACGCGCTGCTGGTCGCGCTCGAAGGATTCCTCATAAGCCAGCAGGTAATGACCATAGGTGATCGGCACCGCCTGCACACCGTTGGTGTAGCCGGGCATCAAGGTATCCAGATTGTCGGCCGCCTTGGCCAGCATTTTGGCGCGCAGGCCGAGCAGCGCCTCGGCAAAATCCAGCGTCTGGTTGCGCAGCTTGGCAGCACGGAAGGTCGCGTACATGTCCTGGCGGCTGCGCCCGGCGTGGATGACGGAGGCCTCCTCGCCGACCTTGTCGGTCATGATCTTCTCGATCTGGAGGACGTCGCTCGGGCGCTTGCCATCGGGCTCACGCGCCTGGCGGATCGTGTAGTCCACGCCTCCGGCGATCAGCTGGCCGGTGCTTTTCGGGAAGATGCCTTCCTCCACCAGCATTACTGTGGAAGCCTTGTTGATCTTGTTGAGCCAGTAGAATTGGTCCTCGGCTGCGTCCGACTTGCTGGTTGAGGGTTGCGCGTCCCTGGCGGCGTTGGCGCCGATCTTGGCGGCGTTTTCGTTGCATTCCTGCGTGGTCTTGCAGGGCAACTGACCGGTGTCCGCGGCGAATACTTGGGACGCGATCAGGAGGCTGACGCCTCCCGCGATGCAGGCGATATGTTTCATGCGGACCTCCCGGTTGCCGTGCGACCGGGCGGTTGGTTAGCATCCGCTCTGGCGGAAGGCTATTAGCCTCCCGTTCATTGCAGCTCCGATTGGTGCGCCTGTCAGCGCACCAGAATGTTCCTGAACTGCCAGGGATCGCTGGTGTCGATGTCTTCCGGGAACAGGCCCGGACGATCCGTCAGCGGCGTCCAGTCGGTATAGAAGCCCTTGACCGGGCCGAGATAGGGCAGCTGGATTTCCAGCAGGCGATCGAAATCCATCTCGTCGGCTTCGACGATGCCTTCCTTCGGGTTCTCAAGCGCCCACACCATGCCGCCGAGCACGGCGGAGGTCACTTGCAGACCGGTGGCGTTCTGATAGGGCGCGAGCTTGCGGGTCTCTTCGATCGAGAGCTGCGAGCCGTACCAATAGGCATTATTGTCATGGCCGAACAGCAGCACACCGAGCTCGTCGATGCCGTCGACGATCTCGTTCTCGTCGAGGATGTGGTGCTTTTCCTGCATCTTCGCCGCGCGGCCGAACATTTCGTGCAGCGACAGCACGGCATCGTCAGCCGGATGATAGGCATAGTGGCAGGTCGGCCGATAGATCGCCGTGCCCGACGCGTCACGCACCGTGAAGTAATCGGAGATCGAGATCGACTCGTTGTGGGTGACGAGGAAGCCATACTGCGCGCCGCGGGTCGGGCACCAGGTGCGCACGCGCGTGTTGGCGCCGGGCTGCATCAGATAGATGGCAGCGCCGCAGCCGGCTTCGTGGGTCCGCGCATTCTCGGGCATCCATTTCTCATGAGTGCCCCAGCCGAGCTCGGACGGCTGCACGCCTTCCGACAGGAAACCTTCCACCGACCAGGTGTTGACGAACACATCGGGCTCTTTCGGCGACTTCGAGCGCTGAGTGTCGCGTTCGGCGATATGGATGCCCTTGATACCAGCCTGCCGCATCAGATCCGCCCATTCGGCTTTGGCTTTCGGCTTGGGGGCATTGAGCTTCAGGTCAGCGGCGACATTGAGTAGCGCCTGCTTGACGAAAAAGGACACCATGCCCGGATTGGCGCCGCAGCAGGAGACCGCCGTCGTCGAGCCCTTAGGCCGTGCCTTCTTGGCGGCCAGCGTTGCTTCGCGAAGGGCATAGTTGGAGCGCGCTTCCGGGCCCTTCGTCTTGTCGAAGTAGAAGCCGAGCCAGGGCTCGTTGACGGTATCGATATAGAGAGCGCCGAGCTCATTGCAGAGCTCCATGATGTCGGTCGACCCGGTGTCGACCGAGAGATTGACGCAAAAACCCTGGCCGCCGCCTTCGGTGAGCAGCGGCGTCAGCAATTCGCGATAATTGTCCCTGGTCACGGCCTTCTGCATGAATCGCACATTCTGCTTCTCGCAATGCGCCTTGCGGCCCTCGTCCTTGGGATCGATCACGGTGACGCGCGACCTGTCGTAATCGAGATGCCGCTCGATCATCGGCAACGTGCCTTTGCCGATGGAGCCGAAGCCGACCATGACGATGGGACCGGTGATCTTCGCGTAGATCTGCGAGGGAGGGCTCATGGGATGGATTCTCCGGAACGTGCTGGCGGGCAAGGGGGTGAGGGGGCTCAGGCGCTGCGGCGCTTGGCGGTCGCTTCGATCTCGACCTTCATCTCGGGCTTATAGAGCGCCGAGACGCCGACGAGCGTTGCTGCCGGCCGGATGTCGCCGAGGACTTCGCCGCAGACGGCGAAATGGGCATCGGCATCCCCGATGTCGGTGAGGTAGTAGGTGACGCGGACGATGTCGGCCATCTCGAAACCACCTTCCTTCAGGGCGGCTTCGATGGTCTTGAAGCAGTTGCGTGACTGGCTCGTGACATCTGCCGGCATCGTCATCGACGTGTAATCGTAACCGGTGGTTCCCGCGACGAAGGCGAACTCGCCGTCGATCACGGCGCGGCTGTAGCCGGCGGTCTTCTCGAAGGGAGAGCCGGTGGAGATCAGGCGTCGGGACATGGGTTTCGGTCTCGGCTGAAAGGGGATTTTCGTGGGTTAAAGGGCGTTTCCGGGACCCGTGCAACCCCAAAGGCTCGGGCGCGCGCTGACACCGCCGCGGGACGCGGCTTCGGTCGTCGCCATCATGACAATCACTTAGGCCGCGTGCGCTTGGAGGGCGCGATCTACCCTCCGTTTGGAAAGGGCCGCGCCGGTCGAGACGATCATCCCCTCAGCGCCATCCAGCGCACCGGCCTGGAATTCGATCGCCAGCAGGCGGTCGCGCTCGAACGGGCCGGGCAGCGACAGCTCACCGGTCTTCTCGCCCGTGAAGCCGAAGCGGGCGTAATAGGGGGCATCGCCGAGCAGGATCACGGCGGCGTGCCCGCGCGCCCGGGCGGCGGCCAGCGCTTGTTGCATCAGCGCGGCGCCGATCCCGAGCTCGCGGCAGGCAGGGTCGACCGCCAGGGGTCCGAGGACCAGAGCGGGCCTGCCTCCGGCGCTGACGTGCCACAGCCGCACGGTTCCCACGAGTGCCCCCTCGCGCACAGCCGAGAGCGCGAGGCCGGCGGCAGGTGCGCGTCCGTCGCGCAGGCGCTGGCAGGTGCGGCCATGGCGGTTCTCGCCAAAGCAGGCATCGAGCAGCGCTTCACGCGTCGCGACGTCGGCAGCACGTTCCGCACGGATCGCGAACGGAGCGGCCTTCGAAGTGAGGGCAATTTGTGGCGTCCGAAAAGCAGTCATGGCGCGTCAGTCCCCGCTTGAGACCTGTGTGCGCGCGGCACGCCGGTCCAAGGCGTCGTCAGAAATCAAGATGTCAGGGAGGAGCCGGCAAGCCGGCCCCCGGGGTTCGTCAGGCCTCAGAAAGAGAGGCGGATCAGATGTGATAGGTCTTCAGCGGCGGGATGCCGTTGAACGCCACCGCCGAGTAGGTCGAGGTATAGGCCCCGGTGCCTTCGATCAGCAGCTTGTCGCCGATCTCGAGCGTCACCGGAAGCGGATACGGGCTCTTCTCGTACAGTACGTCGGCGCTGTCGCAGGTCGGGCCTGCGAGCACGCACGGCGTCATGTCCGCCCCGTCATGCGGGGTACGGATGGCGTAGCGGATCGACTCGTCCATGGTCTCGGCGAGACCGCCGAACTTGCCGATGTCGAGATAGACCCAGCGCACCTCGTCCTCGTCGCTCTTCTTCGAGATCAGCACGACCTCGGATTCGATGATGCCGGCGTTGCCCACCATGCCGCGGCCCGGCTCGATGATGGTCTCCGGAATCTGGTTGCCGAAGTGCTTGCGCAGCGCGCGGAAGATCGAGCGGCCGTAGGTCACGACCGGCGGCACGTCCTTCAGATACTTGGTTGGGAAGCCGCCGCCCATGTTGACCATGGTCAGGTTAATGCCGCGCTCGGCACAGTCGCGGAACACCTGCGAGGCCATCGCCAGCGCACGGTCCCACGCCTTCACCTTGCGCTGCTGCGAGCCGACATGGAAGGAGATGCCGCACGGCTCCAGGCCGAGGCCCTTGGCGACGTCGAGCACGTCGACCGCCATCTCCGGGTCGCAGCCGAACTTGCGCGACAGCGGCCATTCGGCGCCGGCGCAGTCATAGAGGATGCGGCAGAACACCTTCGCGCCGGGCGCGGCACGGGCGACCTTCTCGACTTCGGCGGTGCAATCCACCGCGAACAGCCGGATGCCGAGCGCGAAAGCGCGTGCGATATCGCGCTCCTTCTTGATCGTGTTGCCGAAGGAGATGCGGTCGGGCGTCGCTCCAGCAGCCAGCGCCATCTCGATCTCGGCGACGGTCGCGGTGTCGAAGCAGGAGCCCATGGATGCCAGCAGCGCCAGCACTTCCGGCGCCGGGTTCGCCTTGACGGCATAGAACACGCGGCTGTCGGGCAGCGCCTTGGCAAAAGTCTGGTAATTGTCGCGCACGACTTCGAGGTCGACCACGAGGCAGGGCTCGGTGTCCCGGCCCTCGCTGCGGCGGTTGCGCAGGAATTCCTGAATACGTTCGGTCATAGCACTCTCCCAAACGGCCCAGCGACGGGGATCCGTTCAAAAAATTGCGTCGGATATGAGCACTCCGGCCAGATCGCGCGATGGAGGCGCGACGAAGCCACGAGACTCAAACCAGACTGTGCTGCCGTGGATTGGTTGGGAATTTCCCGCCCGCACACCTGGCAATGAAGGACAAGCCTTTTCAGTAGCCCGCGCCGGCGTTGGACTGCCGGTAGAGACCAAAAAAGCCCGATCCGTCGTTGCTTTAAGTCGCGTCCCCCGTTGAGAGCGGGGTGCGCCGGTTCGCCTCCGGCTGCCAGTCACGGTTGCAAAGAGTGAAGTCACCTTCGACAAGGCATCTCTTGAGAGAGATGCTGGACGCTCCGGGTTTGCTTTCCGTCGTCAGACCTTTCGGTCTTTTGACTTCTGCACTTCCGAAGAGCCCCTCGGCTTCTTCACCCCTTGGCGGCTGTCCGGCCTCTTGTCCGGATACCTACCGACTGACACACGACCACAGGCACGTGCGAAATTGGGCAAGACGCACATAAGGGTTTTGAATCGGCTTCGCAAGAATTTTTTTAGGCTGCGGACAGAATTGCCTAACATCTGCTTGCGCAGTGTTGCGCGAGCGACGCTGAAGATGAACGCGCGTTAAGTTTTATGTGTCGTGCGCGTGACTCTGTCGCGCGCGACGCGTCAGCCGCGCTTGAAGAACGGCTCGACGCGCTGAGCCGCGCGGACGAAGGCGGTCATCACCAGCACGCCGAGTGCGAACAGCACGGCCTGGAGGATGTGCGCGCCCTGGTCGCCGAGCCCGAACAGGATCGCGAGCGCCCAGCCGCCGGCAAACGCTGCGCCGAACACCTCGGCGCCGATCAGGATGGCGGCGCTGATGACGGTGATGACGCTCGGCCAGACGATCTGACGGGAAGACGAGGAAGGCGCGTTCATGGCGTTGAGGTCCGTAGTTTCGAGGGCCGCAATCTCCCCGAAAACACCGGCGGGAGCAAGGCCAAATGGCCCAAAAAAGCCCCATCGCGTGCTATAGCTGGACCCAACAAACCAGCGAAAAAACGGGACCAGCGATGTCAGACCCCCGCCAAACTACGGACTCCGAGACCAACCCGCTGCTGAGGGCCTGGCTGACGCCGTTTGCGACCCCGCCCTTCGACGAGATCGCGCCGGAGCACTTCCTGCCCGCCTTCGAACAGGCCTTCGCCGATCACTCCGCCGAGATTGCCGCGATCACCAACGATCCGGCCGCGCCCGACTTTGCCAACACCGTCATGGCGCTGGAGCGCTCCGGCAAGCTTCTGAACAAGGTCGCTTCGGTCTTCTACGACCTGGTCTCGGCGCATTCCAACCCCGCCATCCTGGACATCGACAAGGAGGTCTCCTTGCGGATGGCGCGACACTGGAATCCCATCATGATGAACGCCGTGCTGTTTGGTCGCATCGCCCAGCTGCACGAGAACCGTGCCAATCTCGCCCTCGACCCGGAGCAGCTCCGTCTCCTGGAGCGCACCTACACCCGCTTCCACCGCGCCGGCGCCGGCCTCTCCGACGAGGCCAAGACGCGCATGGCCGAGATCAACGAGAAGCTGGCCCAGCTCGCGACCGGTTTCAGCCATCATCTGCTCGGCGACGAGCAGGACTGGTTCATGGAGTTGGGGGAGGCCGACCGCCAGGGCCTGCCGGAGAGTTTTGTGGCCGCCGCTAAGGCTGCGGCAGAAGACCGCGGCATGTCCGGCAAGGCCATCGTGACGCTGTCGCGCTCCTCGACCGAGCCGTTCCTGAAGAGCTCGGCGAGGCGTGACCTGCGCGAGAAAGTCTACAAGGCCTTCACGGCGCGGGGCGACAACGGCAATGCCAACGACAACAACACGACCATCGGCGAGATTCTGCAGCTGCGCGAGGAGAGCGCCAAGCTCTTGGGCTATCCGACCTTCGCCGCCTACCGGCTCGAGGACTCCATGGCCAAGACCCCCGACGCGGTTCGCGGCCTGCTGGAGCGGGTCTGGAAACCAGCCCGGGCCCGTGCGCTCGCCGACCGCGACGAGATGCAGGCGCTGATCACGGAAGAGGGTGGCAATTTCAAGCTCGCGCCGTGGGACTGGCGCTTCTACGCCGAAAAGCTTCGGCTTCAGCGCGCCAATTTCGACGATGCCGCGATCAAGCCGTATCTGACGCTCGACCACATGATCGCCGCCGCCTTCGATTGCGCCACGCGCCTGTTCGGTATCACCTTCGCGGAGCGCAAGGATGTGCCGGTCTGGCACCCCGACGTCCGGGTCTGGGAGGTGAAGGGCCCCGACGGCAAGCACAAGGCGCTGTTCTACGGCGATTACTATGCCCGGCCGTCGAAGCGCTCCGGTGCCTGGATGACCTCGCTGCGCGACCAGCAGAAGCTCGACGGCGAGATCGCGCCGCTCGTCATCAATGTCTGCAACTTTGCCAAGGGCACCGGCGGCGAGCCGTCGCTGTTGTCGCCCGACGATGCCCGCACTTTGTTCCACGAGTTCGGCCACGGCCTGCACGGCATGCTGTCCAACGTGACCTATCCATCGCTGTCGGGCACCTCGGTCTTCACCGACTTCGTCGAGCTGCCGTCGCAGCTCTATGAGCACTGGCAGGAGCGGCCCGAGGTGCTCCAGCAGTTCGCCCGCCACTACCAGACCGGCGAGCCGCTGCCGGACGACCTGCTCAAGCGCTTCCTCGCCGCGCGAAAGTTCAACCAGGGCTTTGCCACCGTGGAGTTCGTCTCCTCGGCGCTGGTCGACCTCGAATTCCACTCCCAGCCGGCCTCAGTCGCGCAGGATGTCCGCGCCTTCGAGAGACGCGAGCTGGAGAAAATCGGCATGCCCGAGGAAATCTCGATGCGGCACCGGCCCACCCAGTTTGGCCATATCTTCTCCGGCGACCATTATGCGGCCGGCTATTACAGCTACATGTGGTCGGAGGTGATGGACGCCGATGCCTTCGGCGCTTTCGAGGAGGCCGGCAACATCTTCGACCCGGCGGTAGCGAAACGTCTCCACGACGACATCTATTCGAGCGGTGGCTCCGTCGATCCGGAAGCCGCCTATGAGGCGTTCCGCGGCCGCCCGCCCGAGCCCGATGCGCTGCTCCGTCGCCGCGGCCTGCTCGACGACGCCAAGGCGGCCTGAGCGGCATGCGCGCGCTGCTGGGATGGCTGCTCGCCGCCACCGTGATGCTCGGGGCCGGCGCGGCGTGCGCGCATCCGCATGTCTGGATCACCGCGACCAGCGAATTGCTTTACGCCGAGGACGGCAGCATCACCGGCGTTCGCCATGTCTGGACGTTCGACGACATGTTCTCGGCCTATGCGGTGCAGGGGCTCGAAACGAAGAAGAAGGGCGCCTATACGCGCGAGGAGCTGGGGCCGCTGGCACAGACCAACGTCGAGTCGCTGAAGGAATATGCCTTCTTCACCTTTGCGCGAGCCGACGGCAAGAAAGAGCGTTTCAACGAGCCGGTCGACTACTTCCTCGACTACAAGGATACCGAGCTGACCCTGCACTTCACGCTGCCGCTTAAGACTCCCATCAAGCCCAAGCAACTGGTGCTCGAAGTGTTCGACCGCTCCTTCTTCATCGACTTCCAGATGGCCAAGGATAATCCGGTCAAGCTGGTCGGCGCGCCCGCAGGCTGCCGGATGAAGCTCGATCGTCCCAGCGACGGCACCGCGAGCGCGCAGAAGCTCAACGAGCAGAACTTCATGGATGGCCCGAACGTCAATTTCGGCATGATGTTCGCCAACAAGATCACGGTGGATTGCCCTTGAAGCCGCAACTCTCGCCTCTTGGGCGCGGGCTCATCGTCTGCGCCGCCGTTCTCCTGGTTGTCGGCCTAGCCGATGCCGCACGCCACGATCTCCTCGCGCAAAACCCGTTTGGCGCGCCGCGGCCTACGCAAGCGGCCGAGCCCGAGGCCAGCGGCCTCATCGGCTGGCTGCTGGCGAAGCAGTCGGAATTCTATCGCCAGATGTCGTCGACCATCCGCGCCGCCAAATCCGACGGCTCGGCGGTGTGGACGCTGCTGTTCATCTCGTTCGCCTACGGCATCTTTCATGCTGCCGGTCCCGGCCACGGCAAGGCGGTGATCGCTTCCTATCTCGTCGCCAACCGCGAGACCGCGCGGCGCGGCATCGCGCTGTCGTTTGCCTCGGCGCTGATGCAGTCACTGGTAGCGATCCTGATCGTCGGCATCTCAGCCTGGATCCTGAACGCCACCGCGAAAACCATGTGCAAGGCGGAAGGGGCGATCGAGATCGCGAGCTACGGCCTGATCGCGCTGTTCGGCCTGCGGCTGGTCTGGGTCAAGGGCGGCACCTTCATCCGCGCGCTGCAGGCGGCGCAGCCGGTGCCGGCGATCGCGGGCGTGCCACACCATCACGATCACGGCCATCACCATCATCATGATGCGCATGATCACCATGACCACGATCACAGTCACGCACACGCTCATCATGATCATGTCCACGACGAGCATTGCGGCCATTCCCACGGCCCCACGCCGAGCGAGCTCGCCGGCCCCGGCGGCTGGCGGCGCGGATTCGGCGCGATCCTGACCGTGGGCATCCGCCCCTGTTCGGGGGCGATCCTGGTGCTGGTGTTCGCGCTGGCCCAGGGCCTGCTTTGGGCTGGCATCGCCGCGACCGTCCTGATGGGGCTCGGCACGGCGATCACGGTCGCCGCCATCGCGATCGTCGCGGTCTCCGCCAAGGACATCGCTGGCCGCCTGAGCGCGGGCCGCGACGGCGGCGGCGCGCTGTTCATGCGCGGCATCGAATTCGCCGCCGCCGCCCTCGTGCTGCTGTTCGGCGCAGGGCTGTTGTTCGGCTATATCGCCGCCGAACGGACGACGTGTTTTTGAGCAAGAAGCCTGGTAGCCCGGATGGAGCGCAGCGTAATCCGGGACAGCATCGGCGCTGATAGGCCACGGATTTCGCTTCGCTCCATCCGGGCTACGATTCGAGAAGCCTCACACCGGCAAGAACTTCTTCAACGCCGGCATAAAGAAAATCCCGAGATTGATCGCAAAGCCGATGTTCCAGAGGATCGAACGCAGCGTCGGGCGATTGCCGAGATAGGTCAGTACGTAGGCGATCCGGACGATCAGGAACAGCACTGCGAGCTCGTCGACCAGGCGCTGCGGTGAATCGCGGAATTCCGCGAGCAACACCGCAAAGGCGAAGAACGGAAGGGTCTCGATGCCGTTCTGATGGGCCCCTAGCGCGCGGGCCCGGATCGGATCCTGGAAGAAGGCGGGATCGCGCGGATTGGCATTGTCGAACCGGCGAATTGCCGTCAATTTGCCGCCCGCAAGCGTCAACAGATAGAGCAGCACCGCTCCGAACACGCACCATTCGGCGAGCATCATGGTTTCGTCTCCCCCGCGCGATGAAGCCTAGCGAAACCGGCCCAAACTTGACAAGCTCGGTGCAACGCGCGACGCAACGGATACCATGACCGCCATTGCCTCCATCCAGACCGCAAAGCCGGTCGCGCAGCCGGCCCAGCCGCGCGTCGGCGTGCTGCTGGTCAATCTCGGCACGCCCGACACCGCCGACGCCCCGGGTGTGCGGGTCTACCTCAAGGAATTCCTGTCGGACGCCCGCGTCATCGAGGATCAGGGCCTGATATGGCAGTTGGTTCTCAACGGCATCATCCTGCGCAGTCGCCCTCGGACCAAGGCGCTCGACTACCGGAAGATCTGGAATAACGAGCGCAACGAATCGCCGCTGAAGACCATCACGCGGTCGCAAGCCGACAAGCTCGCGGCCGCGCTGTCGGACCGCGCGCATGTCGTGGTGGACTGGGCGATGCGCTACGGCAATCCGTCGATCAAGGCGGGGATCGATGCACTGATCGCGAAGGGGTGCGACCGCATCCTCGCCGTTCCCCTTTATCCGCAATATTCCGCCCCGACCTCGGCAACCGTCTGCGACGAGGTATTCCGCGTGTTTGCTCGCCTGCGCAACCAGCCGACGCTGCGGGTGACGCCGCCTTATTACGAGGACGAGGCCTATATCGAGGCACTGGCGACCTCGATCGAGACGCATCTCGCCACGCTGCCGTTCAAGCCGGAGCTGATCGTTGCCTCCTTCCACGGCATGCCGAAATCCTATGTCGATAAGGGCGATCCCTATCAGGGCCATTGCGTCGCCACGACGGAGGCGCTGCGCCGCCGCCTTGGGATGGACGAGACAAAGCTGCTGCTGACCTTTCAGTCACGCTTCGGCAATGATGAATGGCTGCAGCCCTACACCGACAAGACCATGGAGCGCCTCGCCAAGGAAGGCGTGCGCCGCATTGCGGTGGTGATGCCGGGCTTTTCCGCCGACTGTCTGGAGACGCTCGAGGAGATCGCGCAGGAGAATGCCGAGATCTTCAGGCATAATGGCGGCGAGCAGTTTTCCGCGATTCCGTGCCTCAATGACAGCGATCCCGGCATGGAGGTGATCCGCACGCTGGTGCTGCGCGAGCTTCAGGGCTGGATCTGAGGAGCGCCCATGAACCGCCGCGAATGTCTGGCGCTTCTTGGGATGATCATGGCGCTGCCGGCCCCAGTGCTGGCGCAGCAGCCGAATGCGACGCGCCGGCTCGGGGTGCTCTCGGTGATCGCCGGCGATGACGTGATTGGCCAGACCCGTCTGGCTGAGGCGCTCGCCGCTCATGGCTGGAAGGAGCAGGACAATCTCAAGGTCGACTGGCGCAGCGGCGCCGGCGATCGCGCGCGCATCGCGCGGCTTGCCGACGATCTGATTGCGCTCAAGCCCGACATCCTGCTCGCGCTCGGCACGCCATCGGTTGAGGAGCTGCGCCAGCGCACCACGACAATCCCGATCGTGTTTGCCGTGGTCACCGATCCCGTCAGCCAAGGTTTTGTCCAAAACCTCGCCCACCCCGGCGGCAACATCACCGGCTTCACCGATTACGATGGTCCATTGGCGGGCAAATGGCTGGAGATGCTGGCACAAGTCACGCCAAAAGTGTCTCGCGTCTTCGTGGTCTACAATCCCGCCACCGCCCCATTCGCGCCGCTGATGCTGCGCACCATCGAAGACGCCGCGCGGACGCTCGGTGTGACGGTCGAGCCCGCGCCGGTCCACGACGCGGCCTCGCTCGCCGCGCTGGCCTCGCACAGGGATGGCGGCTTTCTGGTGCTGCCCGACTTCTTCACCATGGCCAATCGCGCGCATCTGCTGGCGGCGATTGCCGAAGCGCGAGCGCCGGCGATGTTCTGGAGCCGCACCTTCGTCGACGAGGGCGGGCTGATGTCCTACAGCACCGACAGCGCCGAGCAGCTGCGGCGTGCCGCCAGCTATATTGATCGCATCCTCAGGGGCGCGCAGGCGGCCGACCTGCCGGTCCAGAATCCGACCAAGCTCGAGCTCGCGATCAACCTGAAGACGGCCAGGGCGATCGGCATCACGCTCCCCCCAAGCCTGCTCGCAACCGCGAACGATGTCATCGAGTAGCGGCGCAATTCTTAACGTTTGCCGGTAGGTCTGCGCTGCGTGCTTTCAAGAGCGCTCCGCAAATACATAAACGTGACCATTCCCTCTCCCTGCGTCTTGTGCAGAATGGTGTGGATGCCGACGTGAAAAGCGACCGCTGAACCGGTAGGGTCATGATCCCGACCAATGACGGCGCGGGGAGGATCTTTTTCCCGCCTTGGAGGACATATGAGCGGCTTCGATGTTTTCGCGATTGTTCTGGTCTTGCTCGTCATCGTCACGCTGATTGCCGGCGTGAAGACGGTGCCGCAGGGCTATGACTGGACCATCGAGCGGTTCGGCAAATACACCCAGACGCTGAGCCCCGGGCTCAATCTGATCGTGCCCTATTTCGATCGCGTCGGGCGCAAGATCAACATGATGGAGCAGGTGATCAACATTCCCGAGCAGGAGGTGATCACCAAGGACAACGCCACCGTGACGGTGGACGGCGTCGCCTTCTTCCAGGTGTTCGATGCCGCCAAGGCAAGCTACGAGGTCTCCAATCTCGAGCAGGCGATCATCGTCTTGACCATGACCAACATCCGCTCGGTGATGGGGTCGATGGATCTGGACCAGGTGCTGTCGCACCGTGACGTGATCAACGAGCGCCTGCTACGTGTGGTCGATGCCGCGGTCTCGCCCTGGGGCCTCAAGGTCAATCGCATCGAGATCAAGGACATCGTGCCGCCCGCCGATCTCGTCGAGGCGATGGGCCGCCAGATGAAGGCGGAGCGCGTCAAGCGCGCCGACATCCTTCAGGCGGAAGGCGCGCGCCAGTCTGAGATCCTCCGTGCTGAAGGTGCAAAACAGGGCCAGATCCTCCAGGCCGAAGGCCGCCGCGAGGCCGCCTTTCGTGACGCCGAAGCGCGCGAGCGGTCGGCGGAAGCCGAGGCCAAGGCCACGCAAATGGTCAGCGAGGCCATCGCCAAGGGTGACGTCGCCGCGCTGAACTACTTCATCGCCGACAAATATATCAAGGCATTCGGCCAGTTCGCGGATGCGCCGAACCAGAAGATCATCATGCTGCCGATGGAGGCCGTGAGCTTGCTGGGCTCGCTCGCCGGCATCGGCGAGATCGCGAAGGCGACCTTCGGCGAAAGCGCCGCATCCGCTTCAGCCGCCGCCCGCCGCGGCTCGGTGCCGGCGACGAGTCCGACGCCGCCCGTGGCGCCGCCGCGGTAAAAGAGTTATGCGCATGCCCCGGAAAAGTGGGGACAGGTTTTCCCTCGCGACAAACGCGGAACGCGTTTGCGCGGCGGGCATGCGCCAATATCAAGAGGTCGTGTCATGACCGACATGTTCGTATCGCTCGGCACCTGGAATTGGCTGATCTTTGGCTTCATCCTGATGGCGCTGGAGGTGATCGCGCCGGGGGTGTTCTTGTTGTGGCTCGGGTTGGCAGCACTGCTGGTCGGCCTGATCTCGTTCGCCGTTGTCATGTCCTGGCAGATTCAGCTCGTGATGTTTGCGGTGTTCGCAGCAGCTGCGGTGCCGGTGTGGCGCCGGCTCGCCCGGCCGAAGCTGGATGCGAGCTCCAGCTCGTTCCTCAACAAGCGCAGCGAGGCGTTGCTCGGCCGCGAGTTCACGCTGGAGAAGCCGATCGTCGACGGCAACGGGACCATGCGCATCGGCGACACGGTGTGGCGCGTGGCTGGACCGGATACGCCGGCCGGGACGCGGGTGAAGGTGGTGCAGGTGGATGGCGCGAATCTGACGGTCGCGGCGGCGTAGCTCGTCTCGGACCCCTCCAGGAGAGGGTAACGCGGCCCTACTTCTTCCACCTCTCCGCAAACCGGTGCAGCGGCATGAACGTCTCGCACAAGTCCCGTCCGAGCGGCGTCAAGCCATAGCCTCCGCCTTCGCCCAGCTCCACAAACCCCGCCTCGCGCAATTCGGTCAGTCGCGCCTGCAGCACCGTCGGCGAGGCCTCGTCGCAGGCCGTGCGCAGGGCGCGCGAGGTGAGGGGGGCGTCGCGCAACTCCCACAAGATCCGCAAGCTCCAGCGCCGCCCGAGGAGATCGAGCAGCGCCATGATCGGCCGACCAGTGCGCGAGCCGCGCACGCGGCGTTCCCCTGATACTGCCTGTTTTGCCATCGCGACCCTCTTGCGTCTTGCTACGAATAATGTAGCGTCGTGCTACAGCAACTGTAGCAAGGAGGGTGGTCATGTCATCCCCGACGCCGCGTATGGTACCGCTCGCGCCGCCTTATCCCCCGGAGATCCAGGACCAGTTCGACCGCATCATGCGCGGCGCGCCGCCGCTGGTGCTGTTCCGGGTGATGGCGGGCCACACCCGCGCCTGGGACAAGTTCCGCGCCGGCGGCCTGCTCGATCCCGGGCCGTTGTCGTTGCGTGCGCGGGAGATTGTCATCGATCGCACCTGCGCGCTGAACCGATGCGAATATGAATGGAGCGTCCATGTCGCGATCTTCGCTGCGCCGGCGGCCCTCACGGAGGAGGAAGTGCGCGCGACGGTGCAGGGCGATGCGACCTCATCCTGCTGGTCGCCGGCCGAGCAGGCTCTGATCGCGGCGGTGGACGCACTGCATCATCGCGCGACCTTCACCGACGAAGAGTTCGCAGCGCTCTCGGCGCATTACGACGAGGCGCAGATCCTGGAGATCATGCTGCTGTGCGGCTTCTACCGCACGGTGTCGTATCTGGCGAACGGGCTGAAGCTGCCGCTGGAGGAGAAGGCGGCGCGGTTTCCGGTGTATGTCTAACCACGCGTCATTGCGAGGAGCCCTTGCGACGAAGCAATCCAGACCGCCTCCGCGGAGAGATTCCGGATTGCTTCGCTTCGCTCGCAATGACGGGGAGGGACCTACGCCACGCCCGCCCGCAGCAGATCGTGCAGATGCACGATGCCGACCACCTTGTCCGCCTCGGTCACGACCAGCGTCGTGATTTTTCGCGCATTGAGCACCTCGATCATCTCGGTCGCGAGCATCGACGGCGGCACCGTCTTGGGCTGCCTGGTCATGATCTCGTCAACCGACGCCGTTAGCAGATCCGGCCGCATGTGGCGGCGCAGGTCGCCGTCGGTGATAATGCCGACGGCCTCGTTCGCATCATTGACGATGCAGACGCAGCCGAGCCCCTTGGCGGACATCTCCATCACCGCGTCCGACATCTTGGTCCCGAGCGGTTTGACCGGGATTTCAGCGCCGGTGCGCATGTAGTCGCGGACGAATTTCAGCATCGCGCCCAGCTTGCCGCCCGGGTGGAAATGGGCGAATTCCAGCGCGGTGAAGCCGCGGCCTTCGAGCAGCGCAATCGCAATGGCATCGCCGATCGCGACCTGCATCATGGTCGACGTGGTCGGCGCCAGATTGTGCGGGCAGGCCTCGCGTGCCTTCGGCAGCTCGATCACGATGTCGGCGGCCTGGCCCAGCGAGGACGCCGCGTTCGACGTCACCGCGATCATCGGGATCGCGAACCGCGCCGAGTAGTTGACGAGAGTCTTCATCTCCGGCTGCTCGCCGGACCAGGACAGCGCCATGATGACGTCGTCCGTGGTGATCATGCCGAGGTCGCCATGGGCGGCTTCGGCGGTGTGAACGAAGAAGGCCGGCGTGCCGGTCGAGGCCAGGGTCGCCGCGATCTTGCGCGCCATGTGGCCGGATTTGCCGAGGCCGGTGACGATGACACGGCCCTTGGCGTTGCGGATCAGGTCGACCGCCTTGGCGAACGCCTCGCCCAGTGGGCCGCGCAAGGCGGCTGCGAGCGCGTTGATGCCGCCACCCTCCGTCTCCAGCGTGCGGAGCGCGGATTCGACGCTTGTCGGGGTGGGGCCGGATGATTGGGTCATCAGCGGTTTCGAACTCGGCATGCTTCTGTCCAGACAAGGAAAGCGGTTGGCGCCTCCTTAGCACGCCCCGGCTTTCGAGGCGACGCGACCTCCAAACCCTCAACCGGTCATTAACCATAATTGTTTTAACTCCATTAACGATGGTTCCCGCGCGTTCGCGGCGGGCCATCGACGAAGTAATTGATTTCGTTGGAGTTATCACATCGTGGGGTCGCCTCCAGGCAGAGGCCGGAGCAGCTGCGCGCATCTCCTTCGCGCCGCTTTGCCATGCCTGCTGCTCACTGCGCTGGAAAGCGCGCCAGCGGCCGCCCAGAGCCTCGCGCCCGACCTGTTCAATCCCAACCGTGGCGGCTTTGCCGCGCTGGATACGCTGCCGACGCGCCGCACCGCGGGCGTGCCGCAGGCGCCATCGGACGCGATTCCGATGCCGCCAGATCCTAACGAGGACCCGCGCAAGAGGCGCGAGACACCTGCACCTTCGCGGATCGGTCAGGTCCCGACCTACGGCCTGCCCGCCGCCAATGGTGCAAGCAGCTCCGGCTATGACTCTCTGAACCGCAAGCGGCAGCAGCCAAAGCTCTATCCGGGCCAGCCGAAGCCAAAGCGCCCCGCCGGTCCCGGCTCGCCGGTGCCGCCGGCAACCCCGCTGGTCTCCCCGCTCGGCGCGCCGCGCATTGCGCCGCCGCCATCGGAGACCGCGAACAAGACGCCGGTGCCGCCGGCGATGGCGGGAACGGTGCCCGGCCAACCCTTGCGCCGTCGCCTCAGGGCCGATGACGATGCGTTTGGCGCGGTCGGCGACTACGCCGGCAGTTTTCTGATTAAGGGCGGCCTCGAACTGTCCACCGGCTACGACACCAATCCCGCGCGTCTGCAGAAGCCGATCGGCTCACCGGTCTATGTGGTCGCGCCCGACCTCCTCGTCCAATCCGACTGGGAACGCCACGCTCTGGTCGCGGATCTGCGCGGCTCGTTCTCCGGCTACACCAACAACATGCCGGCGACGATCGACGGTTTCGCCTCGCCGTCGCCGGTCGAGATCGACCGCCCCGATTTCACCGGCCATGTCGATGGCCGTATCGACGTCGATCGCGATCTCAAGCTGACCTCGCAGCTGCGCCTGCGGCTCGCCACCGACAATCCCGGTAGCCCGAACGTGCAGGCGGGCCTGCAGAAATATCCAGTCTATGCCACCTACGGCACGACGGTTGGCTTTGACCAGACTTTCAATCGTTTCCAGGTCGCCGCTGGCGCCGCGGTCGATCGCACCGCCTACACGGATTCAAAACTCACCGACGGCTCGACCTTCAGCAATGACGACCGCGACTTCAACCAGTATGGCGGCGTCGGGCGCTTCTCCTACGAGCTGAAGCCGGGCCTGAAGCCGTTCGTCGAGATCGAGGGCGACAACCGCGTCCACGACCAGGCCGCCGACCGCAACGGCTATTTGCGCGATTCAAACGGCGGCTATGCCAAAATCGGCTCGTCCTTTGAGTTCTCGCGCATCCTCACCGGCGAAATCTCGGTCGGCTATTCCGCGCGCAACTATGTCGACCCGCGGCTGAGCCAGCTCTCGGGCTTCCTCACGTCGGGCTCGCTGATCTGGAATGCGAGCGGCCTGACGACCGTGAAATTCAACACCGATACGCAGATCGCGGAAACCACCATTCCCGGCTCATCCGGCGTGCTGGTGCACACCTATGCGGCCGAAGTCGATCACGACTTCCGCCGCTGGCTCACCGCAATCGGCAAGTTCACCTACGGCACCTACGACTATCAGGGCCAGAATCGCAACGACAAGACCTACTCGCTCGAAGGCAATCTGATCTACAAGCTCAACCGCAATGTCTGGATCAAGGGCACGCTCCGCCACGACATCCTGGATTCGAACCAGGCGGGGTCGAGCTCGCAGGGGACGGTGGTGATGGTGGGCGTGAGGTTGCAGAATTGAGGGGGAGGCCGCCATGGCAGCTCGAATTACTTTAGACATCAATTCGGCTGGTGAATTCGAGCTTTGGCTTAATCCCGAAGGCCGCGACCTTCTCGTCAAGGAACTGCTGGCCCTGAGTGAAACCAACGAGCATTTTCACTTGATGCCAATACCGTCGGACGTTGAAGTGTCGACACGTCCATATAGATCCGATGACAAGCTTCTCGAATACGGCAAGGTGCTGTTCCGCCTTGACGAGTGGGACGCAAGGCACTTTCCGCACGTCCTGGACTGACGCCCGCTCGCTATTCCTTCACTCCGCTGTCATGCCCCGCGAAGGCGGTGCATCCAGTACGCCGCGGCTTCTCCGCATCACTCAGACGTCTCTGGAATACTGGATCGCCCGCCTTCGCGGACGATGACGGCCTAAGTTGTGGCGAACAGCTTTCGCCAACTTACCGCGGCAGATCCGTCTTCCCCATCAAGAACGTGTCGATCGACCTTGCGCACAGCCGGCCCTCACGGATGGCCCAGACCACCAGCGATTGCCCACGCCGCATGTCGCCGGCCGTGAACACGTTGGGGCGCGAGGTCTGGTAGTCCAGCGCGTTGGCCTTGACGTTGCCGCGCGGGTCGAGGTCGACCGCGAGCTGCTTCAACAGGCCCTCGTGCACGGGATGCACGAAGCCCATCGCGAGCAGGACCAGCTCGGCGTCGAGCTCGAACTCGGTGCCGGCAATCGGCTTGAACTTGTCGTCGACGCGCACGCAGTGCAGCTTCCTCACCTGGCCGTTCTCGCCGGTGAACTTCTGCGTTAGCACGGCGAATTCGCGGATCGCGCCTTCGGCCTGGCTGGAGGACGTGCGCATCTTCAGCGGCCAGTTCGGCCAGGTCAGGCCCTTGTTCTCGTGCTCGGGCGGCGCCGGCATGATCTCAAGCTGCGTTACCGAGAGCGCGCCCTGGCGCAGCGAGGTGCCAATGCAGTCCGAACCGGTGTCGCCGCCGCCGATGACGACGACATGCTTGCCGCCGGCGAGGATCTCGGTGACGCCGTTCAGCGGCTCGCTGGAGACGCGGCGATTTTGTTGCGGCAGGAAATCCATCGCGTAGTGGATGCCGGCGAGATCGCGGCCGGGGATCGGCAGGTCGCGCGGGGCTTCCGCGCCGCCGGTCAGCGCCACCGCGTCGTATTCGTTGAGCATCTCGCGTGGATCGATGTTGCCCTCAGTGCCGACATGGCTGTTGTAGTGGAACGTGATGCCTTCGCCTTCCATCTGGCCGACGCGGCGGTCGATGACGCCCTTTTCCATCTTGAAATCAGGAATCCCGTAACGAAGCAGACCGCCGGCCTTGGCGTATTTCTCGAACACATGGACGTCGTGGCCGGCGCGCGCGAGCTGCTGCGCGCAGGCCATGCCGGCCGGCCCTGCGCCGATCACCGCGACCTTCTTGCCGGTCTTGACGGAGGCGACCTCAGGCTTGAGCCAGCCATTGTCCCAGGCCCTGTCGACGATCGCACATTCGATGGTCTTGATGGTGACGGGGTTGTCGTCGATGTTGAGCGTGCAGGAGGCTTCGCACGGCGCCGGGCAGATGCGGCCGGTGAACTCCGGGAAATTGTTGGTCGAGTGCAAATTGCGCGACGCCTCTTCCCAATTGCCCTGATAGACGAGGTCGTTGAAATCCGGGATCTGGTTGTTGACCGGGCAGCCGGGCGTGCCGGGCGCGACCGAGCCGGTGCCATGGCAATAGGGAATGCCGCAGTTCATGCAGCGCGCGGCCTGATCGCGCGTTTCCTTCTCGGTCAAGGGAACGACAAACTCGCCAAAATGCTTCACGCGCTCGGCGACCGGGGTGTACTTGCGGTCGTGCCGTTCGATTTCGAGAAAACCCGTGATCTTGCCCATTAAACCCGAAGTCCCTGCCGCTTAAATTCGTTTTGGTCTCTCACCCCTCATCCTGAGGAGCAGCGCGCTTTCCGCGCCGCGTCTCGAAGGATGAAAGGCCCGGATGGTGGTCTCATGGTTCGAGACGCAGCTCACGCGCTCCTTACCATGAGGCCTTTGTACTACGCCCCGATCGCGATTTTCGGCTCTGCGTCCGCGTTGGCGGCCATTTCGCGCAGCGCGCGCCGGTACTCGACCGGCATCACCTTGCGGAATTTGGGCAGCCAGTCCTTCCAATCGGCAAGGATGTCGGCAGCGCGCTTGGAGCCGGTCGCCTTGGCGTGGCGCGTGATCAGGACGTGCAGCCGCTCGACGTCGGACGAGAGCAAATTGCTGAACACGTCGACCCGGCCATGTGCCTCGAGGTCACCGCTGTGATGGTAGGTGCCGGCATTGATCAGCTCTTCCGACAGCACCGGCTCGAGCTCGACCATCGCCATGTTGCAGAGTTTTGCGAAGTCGCCGCTCTCGTCGAGCACGTAGGCGATGCCGCCGGACATGCCGGCCGCGAAGTTGCGCCCGGTCTTGCCGAGCACGACCACGATACCGCCGGTCATGTATTCGCAGCAATGATCGCCCGCGCCTTCGACGACGGCGACTGCGCCCGAGTTACGCACGGCGAAGCGTTCGCCGGCGACGCCGCGGAAGTAGCACTCGCCCTGGATGGCGCCGTACATCACGGTGTTGCCGACGATGATGCTCTCTTCCGGCACGATGCTGCTGTTCGCCGGCGGCTTGACGATGATCTTGCCGCCCGAGAGGCCCTTGCCGACATAGTCATTGGCTTCACCCTCGAGATCGAAGGTAACGCCATGGGCGAGCCACGCGCCGAACGCCTGGCCCGCGGTGCCCTTGAGACTGACATGGATGGTGTCGTGCGGAAGGCCGGCATGGCCGTAGATCTTGGCGACCGTGCCCGACAGCATCGCACCCGCGGAGCGGTTGGTGCTGTTGATCCCGGCCTCGATCTTCACCGGCGCGCCGCGGTCGAGCGAGGGCTGCGCCTTCTCGATCAGCGTGCGGTCGAGCACCGCCTCCAGATGATGGTTCTGGCGCTCGGAGTGATGGATCTTCTGACCCTTCTCTTCCTTCTGCTTGACGAACAGCTTTGAGAAGTCGAGCCCCTTGGCCTTCCAGTGCGCGACCAGCTTGGTTTGGTCGAGCAGCTGCACCTGGCCGATCATCTCGTTGAAGGTGCGGAAGCCGAGCGAGGCCATGATCTCGCGAACCTCTTCGGCGACGAAGAAGAAGTAGTTGATGACGTGCTCGGGCTGACCGGTGAAGCGCTTGCGCAGCACCGGGTCCTGCGTCGCGACGCCGACCGGGCAGGTGTTGAGATGGCACTTGCGCATCATGATGCAGCCGGCCGCGATCAGCGGCGCGGTGGCGAAGCCGAATTCGTCGGCGCCGAGCAGCGCACCGATCACGACGTCACGCCCGGTGCGGAAGCCACCGTCGACCTGAACCACGATGCGGCTGCGCAGCCGCTCGCGCACCAGCGTCTGGTGGGTTTCGGCAAGGCCGATCTCCCAGGGCGAGCCGGCATGCTTGATCGAGGTCAGCGGCGAAGCGCCGGTGCCGCCCTCGAAGCCCGCGATGGTGACGTGGTCGGCGCGCGCCTTGGCAACGCCCGCGGCCACCGTGCCGACGCCGATCTCGGAGACGAGCTTGACCGAAACGTCGCCCGTCGGGTTGACGTTCTTGAGGTCGTAGATCAGCTGCGCCAGGTCTTCGATCGAGTAGATGTCGTGATGCGGCGGCGGCGAGATCAAGCCGACGCCCGGCGTCGAGTGACGAACCTTGGCGATGGTCGCGTCGACCTTGTGGCCGGGCAATTGGCCGCCTTCGCCCGGCTTGGCGCCCTGCGCCATCTTGATCTGCATCATGTCGGAGTTGACGAGATATTCCGTGGTGACGCCGAAGCGACCCGAGGCGACCTGTTTGATCGCCGAGCGCATGCTGTCGCCGTTCGGCAGTGGCTTGAAGCGGTCGGATTCCTCGCCGCCTTCGCCGGTGTTCGACTTGCCGCCGATCCTGTTCATCGCGATTGCCAGCGTGGTGTGCGCCTCGCGCGAGATCGAGCCGAAGCTCATTGCGCCCGTGGCGAAACGCTTGACGATGTCCTTGGCCGGCTCGACCTGGTCGAGGGCGACAGGCTTGCGCTTCTCTTCCTCGGCGCTCTTGACCCGGAACAGGCCGCGCAACGTCAGCAGCCGCTCCGACTGTTCGTTGAGGATCTTTGCGAAGGCGCGATAGCGCTCCAGCGAATTGCCGCGCGCGGCGTGCTGCAGCAGCCCGACCGATTCAGCAGTCCAGGCATGGTCCTCGCCGCGGCTGCGATAGGCATATTCGCCGCCGACGTCGAGCGCGGTCTTGTAGACCAGCGATTCGCCGAACGCGTCGGCATGGCGGCGCACGGCCTCTTCCGCGATCTCGGCGAGACCCACGCCCTCGATGCGGGTGTGGGTGCCGGCGAAGAACTTGCCGACGAAGTCCGCCTTGAGGCCGACCGCGTCGAAGATCTGCGCGCCGCAATAGGATTGGTAGGTCGAGATGCCCATCTTGGACATCACCTTGAGCAGACCCTTGCCGATCGACTTGATGTAGCGCTTGACGATCTCGTAGTCGTCGAGCGAGCCGGGCAGGCGGTCCTTCATCGCGACGATGGTTTCGAACGCCAGATAGGGGTTGATCGCCTCCGCGCCGTAGCCGGCGAGGCAGGCGAAATGATGCACTTCGCGCGGCTCGCCGGATTCGACGACGAGACCGACCGAGGTGCGCAAGCCCGTGCGGATCAGGTGATGATGTACGGACGCGCAGGCCAGCAGCGACGGAATCGGCACGCGGTCGGTGCCGACCATGCGGTCGGACAGGATGATGATGTTGACGCCTTCGCGGACAGCTGCTTCCGCGCGTGCGCAGAGCTCGTCGAGCACCTGGTCCATGCCGGCCGCACCGAGGCCAGCGTGGAAGGTGGTGTCCAGCGTGCGCGACTTGAAGTGTGAATCGGCCACGTCCGAGATCGAGCGGATCTTTTCGAGATCCGCATCGGTCAGGATCGGTTGGCGCGCTTCGAGGCGCTTGGTGGTGGCGAGACCTTGCAGGTCGAACAGGTTCGGCCGCGGTCCGATGATCGAGACCAGGCTCATCACCAGCTCCTCGCGGATCGGATCGATCGGCGGGTTGGTGACCTGTGCGAAGTTCTGCTTGAAGTAGGTGAACAGCGGCTTGGCCTTGTCCGACAGCGCCGAGATCGGCGTGTCGTTGCCCATCGATCCTGCTGCTTCCTCGCCGATGGAGGCCATCGGCGTCATCAGGATCGAGATGTCTTCCTGGCTGTAGCCGAACGCCTGCTGGCGATCGAGCAGCGACAAATTGGAGCGCACGCCGGTGGTCGGTACCTTTGGCAGCTCTTCCAGCACGATCTGGGTTCGCTCCAGCCATTCCTTGTAGGGATGGCTCCTGGCGAGATCGGCCTTGATCTCGTCGTCCGGGATCAGGCGGCCCTGTTCGAGGTCGACCAGCAGCATCTTGCCGGGCTGAAGCCGCCACTTGGTGATGATCTGGTCTTCGGGGATCGTCAGCACGCCCATCTCGGACGCCATCACGATGCGGTCGTCCTTGGTGACGAGATAGCGCGCCGGCCGCAGACCGTTGCGGTCGAGCGTGGCGCCGATCTGGCGGCCGTCGGTGAAGGCGATCGCGGCGGGGCCGTCCCACGGCTCCATCAGGGCGGCATGATATTCGTAGAAGGCGCGGCGCGTCTCATCCATCAGGGGATTGCCGGCCCACGCCTCCGGAATCATCATCATGACGGCGTGCGGCAGCGAGTAGCCGCCCTGCACCAGGAATTCGAGCGCGTTGTCGAAGCATGCCGTGTCGGACTGGCCTTCGTACGAGATCGGCCAGAGCCGGTTGATGTCCTTGCCGTAGAGCTCCGAGCTCACCGAGGCTTGGCGCGCCGCCATCCAGTTGGTGTTGCCGCGCAGCGTGTTGATCTCGCCGTTATGCGCTATCATGCGGTAGGGATGCGCCAGCGACCACGCCGGGAAGGTGTTGGTCGAGAAGCGCTGGTGGACGAGTGCGAGCGCGCTCTCGAAATCCTTTTCGTGCAAATCGGGATAGTACTTGCCGAGCTGGTCGGCCAGGAACATGCCCTTGTAGATCACGGTGCGGCAGGACATCGAGCAGGGGTAATAGCCGGCAAGGCCGCGGTCGCGGCGCTGGTAGATCGCCTGCGAGATCGACTTGCGCAGGATGTACAGCCGGCGTTCGAAATCGTCCTCGGTCTTGGCGGTGCCATTGCGGCCGATGAACACCTGCATGCAAGCGGGCTCGGTCGGCTTCACGGTGACGCCGAGCGAGGCATTGTCGGTCGGCACGTCGCGCCAGCCGAGCAGGGTCAGGCCCTCTTCCTTGATCTGGTCGGCGATGATGCTCTTGATGACGTTGCGCCAGGCGGTGTCGCGCGGCATGAACAGCGCGCCGATGGCGTATTCGCCGGGATTGGGCAGCGCGAAGCCGAGCGCCTTGGCCTTGCGGCTGAAGAAGGCGTGCGGGATCTGCACCAGGATGCCGGCGCCGTCCCCGGCGCGCGGGTCGGCGCCGACGGCGCCGCGATGCTCGAGGTTGCACAGGATGCTGAGCGCGTCCGCGACGATCTCGTGGGACTTGTTGCCCTTGATGTTGGCGATGAAGCCGACGCCGCAGGAATCCTTTTCCAGGCTCGGATCGTACAGGCCTACGGCGGGCGGCCGCGAATTGTGTTCCTGAATCGGATCGGTCGGTTTCGAGGCGACCGTCGCCGACAGCTCTTCTGCCACGATGTTTGCGCGCTCGAATTGCGACCCGTTCATGTCCTCGTCCTCTCCATGCGGCAAGCTGCCTCACCGCCATCTTCGGCGCACCTTGGGCGTTCCGCGGCACCCGCTTCTGGGTCACCGCTCGTCCGCTGCGAGCCGCATTTTCTTAAATTCAGGCCAAGAATTCAGACAAGGCGTTCTTCGTCCCCGAGAACGGCTTTGCCTGTTGTCTCCTGGCGCTCGAAAGCACCGACTTTTCGTTGCAATCCCTATGCCGGAACCGCAAGCGAAATTGAGACAGTCTTCCTGTCCTAACCATCACCTTGCCAAATTTTTGTCTATCACACAAGCGCGCGAAAGTCCCGATTCCCGATCTGTCAATCAATCGCTTTCCGAAAGTTGCGCGGCCCTTGTTTTGAAGCAAACGCGCCCTGATCCGGCCCTGTGCACGCCGAAATCCCCAATGAAGCTTCGGATCAACCCTTCGAAAGTCGCGCCACGCCGCAAGAAGCGAAAGAGCGCGAGCCGTTCGGGGGCCTGACAGGAGCGTGTCGACCATGAAGTTTTTCACAGGATGTGTGGCCGCCGCCGCGCTGGCGCTGGTGGCAAATGCCGCGGAGGCGCAGGTGCTGGCGAACGGAGCGGCGCGCGGGCCCTATGTCGCGGTCTCCGATATCGACGGGCCATATGGGCCGCCGGAAGTTCCCCCGGGACCGCCGCCGCGTTACGGCTATGGATATGGCTATGAGCGCGGCCCTGCGCCGTCCCTGCTGCCGGCAACGGAGGTCTATTCGGTGCTGCGCGAAAACGGCTTCTCGCCGCTTGGCATCCCGCGTTTGCGCGGCGCCGTCTACACCATCGCTGTGATCGACCGCCGCGGTGACGACGGCCGGCTCGTGATCGACGCCCGCGACGGCCAGATCATCCGCTTCATGCCGGCCGCCGATGCCTATGGCATGGCGCCGGCCTATGAGGAGCGCGCGGTCGCACCTTACGGCCCGCAAAGCGCACTGCCGCCACCGACTGTGGTCCGCGGTGGCCCGCCGCGCCCGCCGGCCTCAATCCCGCATGTCGCCAGCCGCACCGTCCCTCTGCCCAAGGCCGCCCCGCCACGCGCCGAAACGCCAATGGCGGTCGCCAAGGCCGCCGAGCAAAGGACACAGCAGACCCAAGCACCGCAGGCTCAGCCCGCACAACAGACGGCCGCCGTGCAGGCCAAGCCCGCCGAGGCGCCGCAAGCCGCCGCTCCGGTCGTCGGCCAGGCGAAGCCTCCAGCGACGATCCTGCCGACGCAAGAGATGCCGGCGGCGCAGGGGCTGGACTAGGCCTGAGCAAACAAAAGCGCCCGAGGACCTCGGGCGCTTTTGGATCACGGTGACTGTGCTTCAGCTCCGCGGATACCCCGCCGCCTCCAGGATCAAATTCGCCACTTCTTTCGGATGCGACACCAACGAGAGGTGGCCGGCGTCGAGTTCGATCGTGGTCGCGTTCATGCGCTTGGCGAGGAAGCGTTCGAAATCGGGATTGATGGTGCCGTCGTTCTTCGACACCGCGTACCAGCTCGGCTTCGTGTGCCAGGCGGCCTCAGTGGTGCGACCGGCGAAGATCGAAGCGGCCGTGGGCCATTGCACGGCATAGAGCTCCTTTGCACGTTCCGGCGCGACGCCGTTGGCAAAGTATTTCAGGAACGAGCCTTCCGAGAGCTTGGTGATGCCGTCATGCTCAACGATGCCGGCGCGAACCGGGCCCGTCGGAAATTGCTTCGACAGCGCGACAAAATCCTCGTTTGCATCGGGCGCACGGGCGGCGACATAGACGAGACCGGTGACCTTCGGATCGGTGCCGACCTGGCTGATCACGGTGCCGCCCCAGGAATGCGCGACCAGAACGGTCGGACCATCCTGCTCGGCCAGTACACGCTTGGTCGCCTCGACCGACTCGGCGAGCGATCCCAACGGATTCTGCACGGCGGTGACGTTGAGCCCGGCGGCCTGGAGGATCGGGATCACCTCCGACCAGCTCGACCCGTCGGCCCAGGCGCCGTGCACCAGCACGATGTTCTTGGCCTTCACGGTATGCGGCGTCTGCGCATGAGCGAGGCCGATGGGGGCCGCCAGCACGCTCGCGGCGACGAAAAGGCTGCGCCAGAAAGTCATGATCGTTCTCCGTTTATTGTGGGTTCGATGCCTAAAGGACGGAGCAAAAGGTGGCGGCGTTACGCGGCTTCACTGCTCTGTGATGCGGTGCAACAAAAAACGCCCCGGGGGCACCGGGGCGTTCTCGTAACTTGGTGGCTGTCGATGTGCTTAGGCGGCGACCGAGCTCTCGATCACCTGCGCCTTCGACGCGCCTGTGCTGATCGCGATGTGGCGCGGCTTCTTGGCCTCGGGAATCTCGCGCACGAGGTCGACGTGAAGCAGCCCGTTCTCGATCGAAGCGTCCTTCACCTGCACGAAGTCGGCAAGCTGGAAGGCGCGCTCGAAGGCACGCGCCGCGATGCCGCGGTAGAGCACTTCGGCCTTCGAGTTCTCGTTGGCGACTTTCTCGCCCTTGATCGTCAGCGTGTTTTCCTTCGCGACGATGGAGAGTTCGTCCTTGGCAAAGCCCGAGACCGCAACGGTGATGCGGTAGGCGTTCTCGCCGGTGCGCTCGATGTTGTAGGGGGGATAACCGGGGCTGCCATCGGAGCCTGCCTGGTCAAGCAGGTTGAAGAGGCGGTCGAAGCCGACGGTGGAACGATAGAACGGGGTGAGGTCGTAGGTACGCATGGTCAAGTCCTCCATTGAGCGACTGTTTTCGGTAACCCGCCCGCCAACCGGGCCGGGCCTTAGTCTGTGTGCAGCCTGATGTTCCGGTTCCGAAACACTGGTAGCGGCCTGCACCATGGTGATATGGGTTCAAGGGAACGGCGTTCAAGAGGGCGGTAGCAGCGCCTTTTCGGCGCTCCCGCCCCTTGATTTGCAGCACTTGGCGCCCAAGCACGTCCCATCATGACGCTGGTCTCGATTCCGTCCAATCCCGTGCCCGAAGACGTCGTCAGCGGCACCATCAAGACGCCCGACGGCGTCGAGTTGCGCTTCGCGCGCTGGGCGCCGCCGGCGAACCGCAAGGGCACCGTCTGCGTCTTCACCGGGCGCAGCGAACAGATCGAGAAATATTTCGAGACTGTGCGCGACCTGCGCGACCGCGGCTTTGCCGTGGCGATGTTCGACTGGCGCGGGCAGGGCCATTCCTCGCGCCGCCTGCGCGATCCGCGCAAGGGCTACGTGCGCAACTTCGCCGACTACGAGATCGACGTCGAGACCTTCGTGCAGCAGGTGGTGCTGCCGGATTGCCCGCCGCCGTTCTTCGCGCTGGCTCATTCCATGGGCGGCGCGGTGCTGCTGCGGCTGGCGCATGCGCAAAAGCGCTGGTTCGACCGCATGGTGCTGTCCGCGCCGATGATCGACCTGCCCGGTCGCGCCACCTCGTTTCCGGTGCGGGCGCTGTTGAAGACGATGCGGATGCTGGGGCGGGGCGGCGGTTACGTTCCCGGCGGCAGCGACCGCCTCACCGGGCTGTCTCCCTTCATCAACAACCCCCTGACCAGCGATCCCGTGCGCTATGCGCGCAACGCCGCGATCCTGGAGGAAGACCCGACGCTCGGCCTGGCGTCACCCACAGTCGCCTGGGCCGATACCGCGTTCGCGGCGATGAAGACCTTCAAAGGCATGAACTACCCGTCCGAGATCCGCCAGCCGATCCTGATGCTGGCCGCCTCCAACGACACGGTCGTTTCCACTGCCGCGATCGAGGAATTCGCCTACCATTTGCGCGCCGGCTCCCATCTCGTGATCGCCGGCTCGAAGCACGAGATCCTGCAGGAGCAGGACCGCTACCGCTCCCAGTTCTGGGCGGCGTTTGACGCGTTCGTGCCGGGTACGCCGCTGTTCAAGTGAGGGAGCTGCGACGGTGCGCTCCGTCTCCCCGCAAGCGGGGCGAGGTAAGAAGACGAACTACAGCGTCTTCAGATACTCGATCAGATCGTAGCGCTCTTGCTCTTTGAGCACGCGGCCGATGGTGCCGTCCTTGCCGGGGCCTAGCGTGCCATCGAACGAATGGCCGGCATTGCTGTTGCCGACGATCTCGGTGCCGTCAGGGGCTCGCGTCGAAAAGCGCGACTGTCCGGTCTTGCAGCTCTCGCCGTCGGCGACCGCAAAGCCGACCTGCTTCGGATCGTAGTCGCGATCACCACCCATGCAGAACGATTTGGGGCGCTCGGCCGCGGGGCTCAGCATCCACCAGAGCGAGGGCACCGAGCCGTTGTGCAGGTAAGGCGCGGTGGCCCAGACGCCGTTGAGCGGGCGGGCGCGATACCAGGGTGGCGGCTCCTTCTTGTCGGCCGGCTGCGGACCGGGATTCGGGCAGTTCTGGCGGTCACCCCACCAGGCCTTCTGAACCTTCGGGTCGATCTTTGCATCGTCCATCGCTTTGCGGCTGACGATGTCGACGAGCACCATCAGGCCGACGGAGTACGGCATGTCGGTTGAAGCGATATCCGGCAGATTGCAGCTCCACCAGGCATTGAGTTTCTGCGTGGGATCGAGCTTGAGAAAGCCCGGCACCTGAACGGTCCGCGTCGCCAGCACGCTGGCCTGAGCGGGGTCGGTCCCCATGCCTTTGACGCTCTTCTGGACCTCGTTCAGGAATTCGTCGTTGCCGATGGTCTCCCAGCGCGACGAGGACCAGATGCTCTGGTCCGGAAACTCGGCGTCGAATACGGGATCGTTGACCGGCCCGAGATGGCATTCGACGCAGATCTCCGAATAGAGCTTGCGGCCGCGTTTGACGCGGTCACCATCGATCGTCCACGCACCGTCGCCGAAGATGTCCGACGGCCATTTCGGCGACGTCAGTCCGGAGAGCTGCTTTTTCGGATGGGGCGCCGACCCCGCCAGCAGTTCTTCGATCCAGTTCAGATTCTTGATGTCCATCGACGAGCGGAACAGCGCGTCCTTGCGGGTGCTGTCGGACAAATTGAGCAGCGCAGTCACGCCCAGCGCTTCGCCGGCGTTGCGGATCAGCGGTTGCTCGATCGATGCGTCATATTGCGCGAATTTGAGCCAGGGCACGGTCCAGATCGGCGGGAAGCTGACCGGCGCATCCCTCGCGTGCAGATTCTTCTCGAAGCCGCTGAGGCCGCTGAGCGTCATGTCTTGAGCGAAGACCTGATTGCCGATGCGGTTGAGTGCGTCGAGACGGCCGTATCCTTCCTCGGTGTCCTGCTGTGGCTCATTCTGTTTCGTTTTCTCGTTGAGCCTCGTCTTGCCTGCGATGGTCTTGTCGTAAGTCGTTTCCCAGTCTTTCAGGAATGTGCCGATCGCGCTCAGCTTCTGTTTCAGCGCATCGCGGTCCGCATCGCTGGCGGAGGCGCCAAGCACGCGGTCGGCGAAGCGGGTGAAGCGACCCGGCACGATGAGCGTGTAGGCGATCGACAGGCCGGTCGTGATCTCGAGCTTCCTGAGATCGGTCATCGCCGGGCCGCCATCGAAGCGGATGTCGATGCCCTTGTAGTGGATCTGGCCGGTGTGGCAGGCGGCGCAGGTCAGGCCGATCCGGTCCTCGCCGACCTTGCCGGTCGCGGGATCGGCCACGCCGGTCATGCGCGCAAAGCCGACGGGCAGGCCGTCGACGTTTTCAGCCTGGGCGCCCCAATTGACCGGTGGATCCCAAAGCCGCGCCGGCACCGGCTTCGTTTTGTCGTAGACGTTGGCATATCCGAACCGGCGCAGCGTGGCGTCGTCGGTCTTGATCGTCTGCGGGCTGGGGATGAAGCCGAAGCGCTGCAAATGGTCGCTGTCATGCAGCATCCCGGGCTTTGCAAAAAAATGTAGCCGCGGCTGCTCCAGCGCCATGAACCAGCTATAGGGCACCGGGAATGTCGCGGTGCCCTGGCTGGCGTGATGAAACCAGTGCCGGTCCTCCAGCGCCCAGTTTTGCTCGAGCCAGTACGCGGCCCGGGGTTCGGCAAGCTTCGGCAATGGCGGGGCCACGAACTGGCCGATGACATGGGGCAGCAGGGGCTGGAATTGATCCGGAAAGCGCAGCGCGACGATGACAATGATGAGGAGCGCGGCGACCAGTCCGCCGGCCGCGCGCAAGATCAGCGAGGGCGGGGTGACCGGCTGGCTGACCATCCGCTGGGTGATCCTGTCCGGGAATTTGCGCTCGTTGAACAATGTCCTCACCTCGGCCACGCTGAGATAGCGGTCATCACCCCGACCCTTGCCCATGATCTTGAGCAGCACCGGCCATTCGAACTTCATCAGGATCGGGTAATACCAGCGCGACTGATTGCCGGCGCGCTTGAGATTGTCGGCCATGAAGGTCTGGATTTGCGAGGCGTTGAGCCCGGTCTCGGTGCCGCCATCGGGATCGGCATGGGTGCCGCCGAAACCGGCGAGCCGCGCGATCTCGCCCTCGTTGACGCGCCCGTCGATGCCGAGGATGCGCGAGCCGGCACCGAGCTTGTCGAGCGGGCCGCCGCGAAGCGAATTGAGCTGCGCGCCCCAGAAGATGCTTTGCAGGATGTGACAGGCGCCATTGGCGATCAGCGCGACGCCGCGGACCTGGATGCGCGCCAGCGTCTTTTTTGCTCCAGTCTCGCCGCTTGCATTCGCGATGGTCTGCGACAGCGACCGGAGCGGCACCGTTCCGCCATCGACGAAGCCTTCGCCGACGAGGCCGCGGAGGAATGGGCAGGGATTGTTCGGCGAGACCGCGATTGAGGGATCGAATGGCTTCTTGCGGGAGTCATCCATCGGCAAATTCCTGAAACAAACGAATCGCGAAAAGCGGCCGCGCCGATACAGCGCGGAAAGTCCTAACAAACAGACAGCGGACGCAGTGTAGCTATACTACTTCTGAGTGTAACGAAGTGTGGCCGAATTCACCCTTGTGTCAATAACGCGGGGGATGAGGTCGCAGCGCGCGCACAAAGCGACCCTCAGGATCGGGCCGTCAGGATTCGGCGGCGCGTCTGACGTCGCTCTGGACCAAGGTGAGCTTGCTGGCCGGGACGCCCGCCTTCAGCAGCCCTTCGCGATAATGTGCGATGTCCTCGAGCCGCTTCCAGTGAAAATTCCGCAAGTGACGGTCGACATTCAGGGTCGGGTAGTTGCCCATCAGCACGCCGGTGGCTTCGCTCGCCTCGCCGGTCCGCCCCAACTGCGCGAGTGCCGCGGCGCGGATCGCGAGTGCCTGCATGTGGTTCGGGTTGACGTAGAGCTGCTCGCGGGCCCACGACAGCGTCGCGTCATACTGGCCGACGAGATAGTGGCTGAAGGCGTTCAGCGCCGCCCATTGATAACGCGGGTCGCTGTTGTCGCGCTGTGCGGCCATCGAGAACAGCTCGATCGCCTGACGGTGCTCGCCGATGACGAAATGGCAGATGCCGAGCACGCCGCGCGCACCCATGTCGTAGGGGTTGAGGGCAACGGCGCGCTTGGCGGCGTCCATCGCCGCCTCGTCGTGGCCTTCCATTGCGTGCGCCCAGGACAGGATCGAAAACGCAAAGGAGGAGCGCGGGTCGAGGCGGACGCTGGTTTCGGCAAGCCGCATCGCCTCGCTCCACATCTCGCGCGTGCCTTTGACCCAGCCGAACTGGATGCTCTGGATCTGGATCGTGGCGAGATAGGCATGCGCGATCGACAGTTTGGGATCGAGCGCGATCGCCTCCCGGAACAGGTCGACGGCCGTGCTCAGATCCTCCTTGGTCTGCCGGTAATAATGCGACAGGCCTTTCAGGAAGCGGTCCCACGCCGTGACGTCCGTGGTCGGGCGTGCGGGCGCGGATGCCTCGGCCCGGACGATCTCGGTGGCGATGGCCGCGGACAGATTGGTGGTGATCTCGTCCTGCATCGCGAACAGGTCGCCGATGTCGCGGTCGTAGCGGCCGGTCCAGAGCTGCTCGCCGGTCTCCGGCGCGATCAGCTCGGCGGTGACGCGGATCTTGGCGCCGGCGCGCCGCACCGAACCCTGGATCAGATAGCTGGCGTCGATCTCGCGCGCGATCACGCGGGTGCTCGCGTTCTTGCCCTTGTAGGTGAAAGTCGAGTTGCGGCTCAGCACGCGGTAGAAGGATTGCAGCGACAGCGCGTGGATCAGATCCTCGGTCAGGCCATCGGAGAAATATTCATCCTGGGCGTCGCTGAGATTGGCAAACGGCAGCACGCCGACGATCGCGGTGCGGTATTGCTGCGCCAGGGCCGGGACATCCATAACCTGCGCGGCCTGCGCACCCTCCGGCGACCAGGTGAAGACCCCGACCGGATCCTTGATGTTCTTGAAGCGGTGATTGCCGCCATCGACCAGCGGCACAGTGAGGTGCTTGCTCGCTTCCTTGTAGGCCTTGGTCGAGATCGCGAACCCGCCGGGGCTCGCCACCGATTCGAGGCGGACGGCGATGTTGACGTCGTCACCGAACACCTCGCCCTCGTCGGCGATGACGTCACCCATATGGATGCCGAGGCGGAACTGCATGGCGCGGTCGGCGGGCAGATGGTGATTGCGCTCCGCCATCAGCACCTGCATCGCGATCGCGGCCTCGGTGGCACCGACGATAGAGGGGAATTCGAGCAGGAAGCCGTCGCCGGTGTTTTTGACGACGCGGCCGCCATGATTGAGGATGATCGGGTTGATCGCGCTGCGATGGGCCTTGAAGGCGGCGTGGGTGCCGGCCTCGTCACTGCCCATCATCCGCGAATAGCCGGCGACATCGGCGCAGACAATGGCGGCCAGACGTCTTTCCATATCCTCGGAGCTCCAAGGGAAAGGGACAGCCACCGCATGGCAGCAGCCCGCGAATCCCGCATTTCAAGAACGAGGTCTTTATAGAGCAGATGATGCCGAGTGAAAGTATGATCCGCATTGCAAATTCGAGGCAAATCCCACGCAATTCCGGCGGTGGACGGCGGGGTACTGACCGATTAAGCCCTTGAGACCGCCCCGCTGGGCGGCGGGAGCCTCTCACATGTTGGGCATTCACGAAATCTGGCTCTTCATCCTCTCGGGCGTGCTGCTCAACATCACGCCGGGGCCGGATACGGTCTATGTCATCGGCCGCAGCATGCAGATGGGCTGGCGCGGCGGGGCGGCGGCCGCCTTCGGCATCAGTTGCGGCTGCTTTTTCCATGTCGCGGGCGCGGCGATCGGCCTTTCGGCGCTTTTGATGGCCTCGTCCACCGCCTTCTCGATCCTGAAGCTGGTTGGCGCCGCCTATCTCGTCCTGACCGGCCTTCAGATGCTGTGGTCGCGGCCGCGGCTTGCGGCGGTCAAGGACGAGGTCGAGCGGAGCTCGCTGCGGCGGGTCTTCCTCCAGGGTGTCTTCACCAACGCGCTCAATCCCAAGGTCGCGCTGTTCTTCCTGGCCTTCCTGCCGCAATTCGTCGCAGCCGATGCGGCTCACAAGCCGCTTGCCTTCCTGACGCTGGGCCTGATCTTCATCTGCACGGGAACGCTGTGGTGCCTGGTGCTGGCGGCGTTCGCGGCGAGGGCCGCCAACCGCTTGCGGACCTCGGAGGGCGTGGTCGCCTGGGTCAACCGTGCCCTGGGCGGCCTCTTCATTTATCTCGGCATCCGCGTCGCCATGCTGGAGACGCGCTAGGTGAGGGCTGCGTAGGTGGGTTAGCCCTGCGGCTGCGCGAAGCGCAGTCCGCTGGCGTAACCCACCATGCTTCGGCGATCGCGGAACGAAGTGGTGGGTTACGCCGAGCAGATGCGCTTTGCGCATCTGCAGGGCTAACCCACCCTACGATCCCACTGCTTTTAAACCAGCTCCTTCAGCAGCGCGCTGCCGGCGAGATAAACCCCGAGCAGGATCATCGCGACCAGGAACCAGCGGCGGAACGCTTCCGCTGGCATTTTTGCCCGCACCGACTGTCCCACGAACATGCCGGCAAAGGCCATCGCCATGGCGACGGCGCCCGGCACGGCATTGGCTGGCGTCAGCAGGCCGTCGGCGGTGAGATTGAAGGCAAGCGCCAGCGTTGCGGTGGTGAAGAACACGCCGAGCGCCTGCACCAGCTCGTCCTTCTCCATGCCGATCGCCTGCATGAACGGCATCGAGGGGATCACCTGCACGCCTGTCGAGGCCGAGATCACGCCAGTGATCACGCCGACCACGCCGCCAACCCATTTCTCGTTCCGCGGCGCGACGTGGAACTTGAACTTGCTGAGGCCGATGATGGCGTAGATCACCAAGAGGATGCCGAGCACCACGGTGCCGTAGCGGGCATAGGGGCCCGTCAACGCGCCGGCATTGAGCCAGCATCCGATCACGGTGCCGATCATCAGCGGCCACAACCGCTTGAGGATGTCGCGCAAATGGGGGCCAACAAAAGTCTGCCAGATGTTGGTGACGATGGCGGGCACGATCACGATCGCGATCGCGCGGCTGGGCGCCATGTTCACCGCGAGCAGGCCCATGGACACGGTCGGCAGGCCGAGCCCGACGACACCCTTGACGAAGCCGGCGACCAAAAAGACGGCGGCGACGAGGATGAGAAGCGGGTCAATCATGCGGGCCACATTGACCGAAGCCGCGCTCCGGCACAATCTGGAGGTTACGGAGACAGCCTTCGTCCATGACGAAGGCTAGAGCATGATGCGGAAAGTGCGCAGCGGTTTTCCGAAAAGATCATGCTCAAACAATAAGTTTGGAGGAAACCTGCGTGCGCTTCGACCTCGTCGATCTCCAGCTCTTCATCGCGGTCGCCGACCGCCGCAGCATCACCCGCGGCGCGGAACGGTCGCATTTGGCGCTGGCCTCCGCCAGCGCGCGGATCAAGGGCCTCGAGGATGCGCTCGGTGTCGCCCTGCTCAAGCGCGGGCGCCGTGGCGTCGAGCTGACTGCGGCGGGCGAAAGCCTGCTTGACCATGCACGGCTGGTGATCCATCAGGTTGACGCCATGCGCGGCGATCTCGCCGGCTTTGCCAGCGGCGTGCGCGCCAGCGTGCACTTCCTTGCCAACACCTCGGGCTTGTCTGAGCATCTGCCGAAAGCGCTCGCCGGGTTCCTGCGCGAGCATCGCGACGTCGCCATCGACATCGAGGAGCGCGAGAGCACCGACATCGCGGCGGCGATCACCGCCGGCGCGGCCGATCTCGGCTTCGCCGCCGAGCATGCGCTGCCCGACCATATCGAGCGCTTTGTGTTCAGCGAGGACCGCTTGACGCTGGTGACGTCCAGGCGAGGCCCGTTTGCCGGCCGCCGCCAGATCGACTTTCAGGAGGCGGGCGATTGCGAGTTCGTCGGGCTGACCAGCGCCACCGCGCTTCAAATGCATATTTCAAAGCACGCCGCCCGTCTCGGCATGCGCCCGCATTTCCGTGCGCGGTTGCGCGATTTCGATGCGATCTGCCAGTTGGTCTCAGCCGATGTCGGCGTTGCGCTGGTCCCCGAAGCCGCTGCCCGCCGCTGCGCCAAGCTGATGCCGCTCGCCATGGTGCGCCTGCGCGATGCCTGGGCCAACCGCCGCCTCGTGATCTGCGCGCGAAATTTCAAGACGCTGCCGCGGCCGGCCAAGATGCTGGTGGAGCATCTGCGGGCGGCGGCGGTGTGAGGGAAGGGGGAGAGCTACTTCGCCGTCTCCACGCCGGCGTCCTTGATCACCTTCGCCCACTTCTTGGTCTCGTCCTCAATGAATGCGCGAAAATGCTCCGGCTCGTCCCCGATCAGCGTCGCGCCTTGGGCCGCGAGCTTCTCCTTCACCGCGGGGTCCGCCATGGCCTTTGTCGCGAGATCATGCAGCGCAGTGACTATCTCCTTCGGCGTGCCCTTGGGCGCGATCATGCCGTACCAGTTCTCGATGCGCAGATCGGGAAAGCCCGCTTCCTTCGTGGTCGGCACGTCGGGGGCGGTCGGGGCGCGTTCCACCGAGCCGACCGCGATCGGCTTCAGGGCGCCGGCCTTCACCTGCGGCAGCAGCACCGGGAGATCGAGGAACGTCATCTGCACCTGCTGGCCCAGGAGGTCGTTCACCGCGGGCGCGGCGCCGCGATAGGGCACGTGCACGATGTCAATCTTGGCCGTCAGCTTGAGCAATTCGCCGGCGAGATGCGGCAGGCTGCCAGGGCCGGAGGAGGCGAAGTTGAGTTTTCCGGGCTGCGCTTTCGCAAGCGCAATCAGCTCGCCGATGTCCTTGGCCGGCACGTTGGCGGCCACGACCAGCATTTCCGGCACGGTCGCCACCAGCGTCACCGGCGTCAGATCATTCAGCGTGTCGTAGGCGACCCTCTCCATGCTCGGGCTGATCGCGAGCGCGCCGGCAGAGGAAATCGCGATGGTGTAGCCGTCGGGCGCACTCTTGGCGACGGCGTCGGTGCCGAGCACGCCGCCCTGGCCGCCGCGATTGTCGATCAGGACCGGCTGTCCTGCCAGTTCCGACATGCGCTGGCCGACGACGCGGGCGATGATGTCGTTGGGGCCGCCGGCCGGGAACGGCACGATCAGCTTGATCGGCTTGGCCGGGAAATTCTGCGCGGAGGCGATGGTGGGAAACAGAAGTAGGTTTGCGAGGAAGAGCTTACGCCAGTTTTTCATACAAGCTCCCTGAAGCATGATCCGGAAAAGTGTGCAGCGGTTTTCCGATAGGATCATGCGCGAACAAATAAGTCGGCCTATCCGTTGAGCAGTTTCAGTGCTTCTTCGTGAACTCTTGCGTCGCCGGCCGCGACGATACGGCCGCCGCCCTGGGCCGGCTTGCCTTCCCAGGTCGTGACGACGCCGCCGGCGCCGGTCACGATCGGGATCAGCGCTGCGATGTCGTAAGGCTTCAGCTCGGTCTCGACCACGAGATCGACATGGCCGGCCGCCAGCATGCAATAGGAGTAGCAGTCGCCGCCGTAGCGCGACAGCCGCGCACCCTTTTCGATGCGGCCGAAAATGGCGCGATCGTGCTCGTTCATCAGCAGCGGGCTGGTGGTGTAGGTGGTTGCTTCCGACAGCGAGGCGCAGCGGCGGACCTGGAGCCGGCGCTCGCCGGAGGGACCTTTATAGTTGGCCGAGCCGTTGTCGCCGGAGAAGCGCTCGCCGATGAAGGGCTGGTGCATCATGCCGTACACCGGCGCGCCCTTGTGCAGGAGCGCGATCAGCGTGCCCCAGATCGGAAAGCCGCCGATGAAGGATTTCGTGCCGTCGATGGGATCGAGCACCCAGACATAATCTGAGTCCTCACGCTCATTGCCGAATTCCTCGCCGACGATGCCGTGCTGGGGGAAGTTGGCCTTGATCAGCCGCCGCATCACGGCCTCCGCGGCGCGGTCGGCTTCAGTGACGGGATCGAAATCCTTGGTCTTGCTCTTGTCGTCGATCGACAGCGAGGTACGGAAGAACGGCAGGATTGTTTCGCCGGAGGCAGTGGCGAGCCGTCCGATGAAGGCGGAGAAATCGATCACCGTCACGGCGTATCCTCAAAACGAAAGTCGGGTGAAGCTCACATCTGCCTAGCTCAAATCGCCTCACGCGTGCAGCGCTGTGTTGGATTTGCGCCCTGGTATTTTGCATGCGGATGCCGGCTGCCTCATCCAAGCCATATGCTGGCCAAATATCGATCATTGAGTTGAATACTTAGTTCCGAGGATGCCTCGTTGGTATGCAAATGACTATCAACCCATTGAATTTCCTTATCAAAGAAACTGAATCTGGGTTTCTCTATAAGCAAATGAGCCATGTGCGTTTTGCATGGGAAACGGCTCAAAAGCCCTTGCACTTTGTGCGGCGCGGCCGCATATTGTTGCGGTGCGGTAGCGCTTCTCGCGTTACCGCTGCCCTCCTTGGGCGTTTCCTCCCTAGACTTGGGCCGCTTCTTCATCAGAAGCGGCCCTTTTTTCTTATGTCGCCTGTTTTCAGTTTTGCGCGCGATACGTCGCGAAGCGAAAACGCATTCGCGCCAATCGCAGACGACGCGATCGTTCGAAGAAAAAGCTTTCGTCTATTCCGCCGCAGCCTGGAACGGGCCGAGATCGCCGAACGGGATCGTGGTCGCCAGCACGTCGGCGAGGATGCCGAAGTCGCTTGCCACTTGCGCAAAGCGTGGGCCGCGCTCGCGCCGCCGTTCGTCCATGTAGATCGCGCGGTTGAGCTCGAGCTGGACCGCGTGCAGGCCGCTCGCCGGGTTACCGTAATGTTCGGTGATGAAACCGCCGGCGTAGGGCTTGTTGCGGCCGACCGAATAGCCGAGCGCGGTCATGGTTTCCTCGACCCTGTCAGGGAGGAGCGGTGTGCAGCTCGTGCCGTAGCGGTCGCCGATCACGATGTCCGGCCGGCGCGGCTCGTCGCGCGAGACCCCGACCGATGGCATCGAATGGCAGTCGACCAGCACCACGGTGCCGAACATCTGGTGCACCTTGTTGATCAGCCGGCGCAGCGCGCGATGATAGGGCTTGTACAGCGTCTCGATCCGCGCCAGCGCGTCGTCGACCAGGATGCGGTCGCGGTAGATCTCCTGGCCGTCACCGACCACGCGCGGAATGGTACCAAGGCCACCCGCGACCCGCATTGAGCGGGTGTTGGCAAAGCTCGGCAGCCGGCCGGTGAACATGCGGGGGTCGAGCTCATAGGGCTCGCGGTTGACGTCGACATAGGAGCGGGGAAAGTTGACCCGCACGGTCGGAAAGCCGCGTTCGCTCAAATGGCCGATCAGCTCGTCCATGAAGGAATCTTCCGACCGCCGCAGTTGCGGCAGGTCGATCCGCGAGGCGCTCAGGAATTCGTCCGGATAGGTCGAGCCGGAATGGGGCGAGTTGAAGATAACAGGCGCGCGCCACTCGGCGGGCTCCACGATCTCGAAGGCTGGCGACATGGCGCCGTCAAACCGGGTCATCTTCTCAGGCTTCGTCCCATCTTCTCAGGCTTCGTCCCATTACGCCCCGAGATCCGGCGCCGCGAGATCCAGAAAGGGTCCGGCAAAAGCCCGTGCCGATTGATTCGGCCGATCGAGCGGCTCTTATGTGTCGTCATTGTCCGGAATCGCAACCATTCTGCCAAGCGAAAAAGTGCGATCGTCGCTGGAACATGTCTTAACCCTGCGGGCATCGAGATGGGGACCGGTCCGCGTGACTTGATTGATTCGAGCCGCGTTCGGGTTCACAAGGGGACCGCGCCGGTCGGGCGAGGGTAAAGATTTTCACCCGAAATTTACCCTCTGTCGGGCTTAGTGACCTCTGCTGATGCCTTGTGACTGCCTTGGGGATTCGACGTTCCAGCCATGCCAAAAATCCTGCTCGCCGAAGACGACAACGACATGCGCCGTTTCCTGGTCAAGGCGCTGGAAAACGCCGGTTTTCAGGTTTCGTCCCATGACAACGGCATGGCCGCCTATCAGCGGTTGCGCGAGGAGCCGTTCGAGATGCTGCTCACCGACATCGTGATGCCGGAGATGGACGGTATCGAGCTCGCCCGCCGGGCCTCGGAACTCGATCCCGACATCAAGATCATGTTCATCACGGGCTTCGCCGCGGTCGCCCTGAACTCGGATTCGGACGCTCCCAAGAACGCCAAGGTGCTGTCGAAGCCCGTTCACCTGCGCGAATTGGTAAGCGAAGTGAACAAGATGCTGGCTGCCTAAATCGGCCCCCATCCGTCCTTGCACCGGCTCTCCTGAGCCGTTATAGGGACCCGACCCGATCTAGACGACATCTAGGGCGCGTAGCTCAGCGGGAGAGCACTACCTTGACATGGTAGGGGTCACAGGTTCGATCCCTGTCGCGCCCACCATCCTTCGGTCGCGAAGCGAGTGAAGGATGCGCTCCATCCTGACTACGCTTCTCCATAGTGCCACTCACGTCAGCGGCAACAAATGCTCCGGGATCGGCACGGGGGCTGCTGGCACACAGCGAGGCGACAGAGACGTGCGGCCAGGTCAGGCCGTTGAAATCCAGCATCACCTTCTGCGAATACTGGATCTGTGTCGTCGCCACCCGGACCCGGCCGCCGGCAAAACCCTTGTTGGGCACGAACGGAAGCGTGGCGACGAAGCTCGGCACCAGCGGCACCGCGCCACTCTGCAACGGCTGAAGGATGATCGGAGGCTCCCCGGTCGCGATGCGCGGCACGTCGATGTCGTAGATCACCGTCTCGATCCAGAACACGGCATCCATCTGGAACGCGTTGGAGTTGGAGCCTGCACCGCCCGGTGGCGGAGCGGGCACGCCCTGGAGGAACGCGATGTTTGCGGTGCCGCCGGCGAAGTTCGGCGCCTTCGGATGCGGCCCGGCGGCAGGCACGGCCGGCAAGGGTCCGCCGGAGAGCGGCGAGCCGGGCTTGGTCGAGGTCTCGATGATGATGGTCTGGCTGATGGTCTGATGCGCGATCTGGTTGCGAAGCACCGTGTTCGGATCGGTGATCATGGCCTGGGTCAGCTTGCCGGAAGCGATCAGCGCGGTCAGATCCTGCGGCAGCCTGCGTGTCGTCTTGTTGGCAGCGGTCTGGTTCTGGAAGGTGAATTTGTTGGCCGGATTGCCGTTCAGGAACGGCGTGATGTCGACCGCCGCGATGGTCGGTTTGCCGGGGACGGGCGGCAGCGCGGTGCCTTGCGCCGTGATCGTCGTGCCATGCGGGATCGAGGCCATGCGCGCGGATTGGTGGAGGCCGGCACCGCCAGCCAGATGCCCGGCTCGAAGTGAATGCCGACCGGCGTCCCCGTGGTGACGTCGTTGATGGTCTGGAGATACGGCACGCCATTGAGGAACGCGTCCGCCTGCGGCCCCGAGCCGCGATTGGGGATCGAGCCGAGATTGTTCGAGAACGACATCGTCTCGTCGGTGAGGTTCAGCTCCAGCACGTTGTCGGCTGGGTCGGTGGTGTTGATCGGACCCGGCAGCTGTGTCGGCGTCGCCGCGCTGTCGGGACGGAAGATCGTGTTGAATCCCTGTCCGGTGAATGTGCCGGCGAAGGCCGACAGCGGCCCGAGCGTGGGCGGCAGGGTGAGCGGCACGGCAGTCGGGACGGCCGCGGCATGCGCGGCGGCCCTGAACACGCTGTCGACCTGGTGGATGGAGAAGTTCGCGGTCTTGTTGAAAGCGCTGGAGAGCGGCTTGGGTTCGTCCACGGGGCGTTCCTTTCGATGGCTGCAAGCGCAATCGTCGATGCCGGCGCTGTTCCGGGCCGGCACTCCGGGCTGATCAAATGCATGTCCCCGTCAGGCCGTGCCGGGCGCAATCGCGCGAACGCGCGAGGCGACCGTCGCATCGCCCGGTTCGGCGAGTCGTCGGAATTTTCGAATCCGATCGCGATCTCTTAAGTGGTCTTCTTGGCCCGTCGTCCGTCGCAGAGGGGCGTCCGCCTCACTCCGCGCGAAACGACGCTCTCAAGGGGCAGCACTTGGGATGAGGAGCAAATCTGCGATCGATGCGCGACGGCAAAAGGCGAGCACCGAGGATTGAGCAAAGCATTGCCTACTCCAACTCTGTGTTCGAGAATGAAATGATCGAAATATGAAGACGGGTCGTACGCCCCGTCCGCCTTGGTTACATCGCCGACACGATACAACTTAAGCGGTGCTTCAAGTGTGTTCCAGTTCACAAGGCGAAAGAGTCGCAGTGCATGGCGGTACGCAAGAAAATCCCCGGCGCGGAGGCGTGGTAGCCGCTAGCCGGTCAGGCCTCGCTGTCGCTCCATATTCCGTCATTGCGAGCGTAGCGAAGCAATCCAGAAATCTCGCCGCAGAGAGATTCTGGATTGCTTCGTCGCAAGAGCTCCTCGCAATGACAACGTGGGAGCACTCAGGATCACGGGGCTGAGACCGACGTCGTCGCATTCCAAAACGCCGTTTGCAGCGGCAGCTGATGCCGGATCATCGCGACACCATCGAGGACCTTCAAGCCGCGCGCGGCGCAGGCTTCCATGAAGCCGGTGCGCCGGGCGGCGATGATGTCGAACATCGCGCAATCCTTCGGCAGCTTCTTCGGATCCATCGGCAGTGCATCTGTCGCATGCAGGCCGAGCGATGTCGCATTCACGCAGAGGCCGGCATCGTCGAAGCGCTCATCCAGGCTGATGTCGAGATCCGGAAATTGCCCGCGCAGCTTGGCGCTGAGCGCCTCGACCGGGCCAGGCACCTCGTTGAGGATGCGCAGGCGCCTCACACCGGCCGCGGCCAGCGCGTGGCAGATCGCGCGGCCGGCGCCACCGGCGCCGATCACGACGGCGCGGCGCTCGGGATCGAAGATGCCGGCCTCGCGCGCGGCGTTCAGGAAGCCGCCGCCGTCGAAGGACTCACCGACGAGTTTTCCATCGGTCTCGATCCGGATGGTATTGACCACGCCCTCGAACTTCGCGGCAGGCCCGACCGCGTCGCAGAGCTCGAACGCAGCCGGCTTGTGCGGCATGGTCAGGTTGAAGCCAGCCGTGCTCGGCGACTTCGCCAGCGCGCGGATCGTCTCGGCGAGATTGTCAGGATGCACGTCCATCGCCACCATGTGCCAGTTCAGGCCCTGCTCCCAAAAATAGGGTGTGTAGTAGCGGGGGGCAGCGACATGGCCGGCGGGATGGGCGAAGATGAAGACGGTGCGCGCTGCGCCGGCGGGAAGCCCCATGATGTCAGCCCTTGACCGCCCCTGCGGTGAGCCCGGAGACGAGATAGCGGCGTACCGCCAGCGAGAAGATCAGCACTGGCGCCATCACCAGCGAGCCCCCGGCGGCGATCTTGCCCCATTCCCAGCCTTCGTAGTTCATGAAGTTGACGACGGCGACCGGTGCGGTGCGCGCATTGGTACGGGTCAGGATCAGCGCGAAAAAGAAATCGTTCCAGGCGTAGAGGAAGCAGAGGATCGCGGTCGCCGCGATGCCGGGCGTCACCATCGGCAGCACGATCTTGGTGAATACCGTGCGCGTGCGCGCGCCGTCGACGAGGGCGGCCTCCTCCAGCGACGCCGGGATGGTGTCGAAGAACGGCTGCATCATCCAGATCACCAGCGGCAGGTTGAAGCTGGTGTAGACCAGCACCAGGCCGGTGATGGTGTCGAGCAGCCCGATCCAGCGGTAGAACAGGAAGAAGGGAATCGTGAACGCGATCGGCGGCGCCATGCGCGTCACCAGGATCGCGAACGAGAGCGCGTGCTTGCCGCGCCCGGCCCAGCGCGACAGCGCGTAAGCCGCCGGCACCCCGAGCAGCAGCGCCAGCGCAGTCGACAGCGAGGCGCTCAAGAGGCTGTTGACGAAGGAGGCCGAGAACGCGCTGTGCCAGAGCGAAATGTAGTTCTCCAGCGTCGGCGTGAAGATCAGCGGCGGCGGGAATTGCAGGATCTGGTCGTTGGACTTGAAGCTCATCTGCAACAGCCAGAGAAATGGCGAGAGCAGGATCAGCAGCGTCACCGAGATCGCGACCAGCCGGCCCGGCGTCGCCTTGCGCAGGGACGACTCGCTCATGCCAGTGCTTCCCGGCGGCGCCCCATCCAGACCAGGCCCAGGCTGATGCCGCAGACCAACAGCAGCATCACCACCGTCACCGCGCTGGAATAGCCGATCTCGTTGGTGTCGAAGGCGAGAAGATACGCATAGTAGTTCGTGACCTCAGTGAGCGTGCCCGGGCCGCCGCTGGTCAGCAGGAAGATCAGCGGAAACGCCTTCACGCTGTCGATCAGGCGAAACATGCCGGAGATGACCAGGATCGGCATGATGAAGGGCAGGGTGACATACCAGAAGATCTGCAGCTTGCTGGCGCCGTCAACGAGGGCTGCTTCCGAATATTCGTCGGGAATCGTCTGCAGCGCCGCCAGCACCATCAGGAAGGTGAAGGGCAGCCATTCCCAGGTGTCGGCGATGACGATCGCGGTCAGCGCGAAATCGACGCTGGAGGTCAACGCCGGCATGGTGAAGTGCAGGGCTTGTGCGGCGTAATAGAGCGGGCTGATGTCGGGCGTGTAGATCAGCTTCCAGATCACCGCGACCACGATCGGCGGCAGCACCATCGGGATCAGAAAGAAGGTGCGGGCGAATTCGACGAAGCGCGAGGGCACGTTGAGGAGCAATGCGAGCCCCATGCCGATCAGCACCTGGAACAGCACGCTCCAGAACGAGAGCTTGGCCTGCACGAGGAGCGAGTTGACGAAGCGCGGATCGCCCGGCAACAGGCCGTAATTGCGCAATGGCGAACTGAAATCAGTCGCCGAGCCCGGATTCGTCAGCTGGAACGGCGTCAGGCTCGTCACGACGAGATAGATCGCCGGCAGCACGGCGATCGCAAACAGCACGATCAGGCTCGGCGTCAGCGCCCAGACATTGAAGCTGCGGCGCTCCGCGTCAATTCCGCTCTCGCTCAAAGCTGCGTCCCGGCGCGGCGAAGCGCGGCGACGGCCTGGTCCTGCGCTGCGTTCATCGCGTCCTTTACCGGCAGTTGGCCGGTCGCGACCTGCTCGAACGCCTTGTTGAGGACGTCGCCGACGATCGGGAACTCCTTCACGGTGCGATAGGCCATGTAGTTCTCGCCCTTGCCCGGCAACTCCAGCACTTCGAGATAAAGCGCGCCGAGGTCCTGGCCGTTGACCGTGTTGAGCTTGCGATAGGCCTCGCTGGTGATGATCGAGCGGCGGCAGATTGAGGAATGACCGTGCTCCTTGACGAGCCGCATCGAGATGTCAGGCGAAAGCGCCCATTTGATGAATTCCCATGCCGCCTTCTTGTTCTTGGCGTTCTTGGGAATGCCGAGGCCCTGGCTGTTCGAGGCCGGATAATCGTGCACGGGGCCCGCCGGAGAGCGCACCACGCGCGAGGTGTCCTTCACCTTGCTCTCGTCGGAGAGCAGGATCGGCGTCACCCAGGAGCTGGAATGGATGAAGATGTTCGAGCGTCCCGTCAGCAGCGATTGCCGTGCCTGGTCCTCGGTGTAGGTGAGTACGCCCTTCGGCGCGCTCTTGAGCAGGTTGGCGTAGAACTCGATGCCTTGAATCGTCTCCGGCGTGTTCAGCGTCGGCATGATGTCGCCGGGCGGCTTGCGGAAGATGTTGCCGCCAAAGCCCTGGATGTAGGGCGGCAGGTTCCAGTGATGCAGCTGGAACGAGGTGATGCCGCTGACCCCGTCGGTGCCGTTGATCTCGGCGCAGACCTGCTGGAGCTCGGCGAAGGTCTTGGGGATCTTCAGCCCCTTCTTCTCCATCAGGTCCATGCGCGACAGCCCCATCAGCATCGCGCCGCCTTCCCAGGAGTAGCCGTAGGTCGCCCCCTTGGCGTCGCGATAGGGCACCTGCGCGCCATCGACGAAGTCCTTGGGATTCCATTCGGCCGGCGTCAGGTTCGCATCGCCGGTGAACTCGTCGAGATTGGCGAGCAGGCCGGCGGCGACCCAGCGCGCGGCGAGAATGAAGGTGACGTTGACGAAATCATAGGCCGAGCCGCCCGAGGACAGTTCGAGATTGGCCTGCTGGTTGTAGACCGGGAAAGACGAGAGCTGGAGGTCGACCTTCATGCCGGTCTGGTCCTCGAACTCGGGAATGTATTTCTGCAGCAGCGTGAAGAAGCGGTGCTGGAACGAGGCGCCGTGCAGCGTCACGCCGGCAAACGGCTTTGTCTGCGCGATCAGGGGTGCGGGGAATGCGGCGAGTGCCGCGCTCGCGGCGCTGGCCTTCAGCAGTTTGCGGCGGGTGATCGAGCTGGTGATCGAGCTCTTGCGCGATGCGTTCTTCATCTTGTCCTCCCTCAATATTGTTTGGGCTTCAACGCGTCCGTCTGGTGCGGACGTTCTCGTCCTCGGCGTCTTTCCGTTTTTGGCGCGACATGGCCGTGACGATGTTCTGTTCGGTGAGATCCATCAGCTTGTGCATGGCCTGGCGCGCGCCATCGGCGTTGCGCGCCCAGATCTCGTCGAGCACGGCGCGGTGATAGGGCAGGCTTTTCCGCGGCGCGCCGGGATTGGTGCTCGAGAGATTGAACGACATCCGCAAGGCGGCCGCGACCGTCGCGCCAAAGGCGATCAGGAAATCATTGCCGGTGGCGATGAGAATGCCGCGGTGGAACTGCAGATCTGGCTCGGCATAGGCGACGCGGTCCATGCCGGCCGCGTCCATGCCGCGATAGGCGCGTTCGATCCTGGCAAAATCCTCGTCCGTGCCGCGCGCCGCGCAGAGCGCGCAGGCCTCGGGCTCAACGATTCTGCGGACCTCCATGATCTGCTTGGCGAACTCCTGCGTCGGCAATGCCGCCAGGGTCCAGTTCAGCAGCTCCTCATCGAGCATGTTCCAGTCGAACCGCGCCCGGACATGCGTGCCGGCCTTCTGCTTCGAGGCGATCAGCCCCTTGGCCTTGAGCAGCGACAGCGCCTCGCGGATCGAGGCGCGGCTGACATCGAAGCGGGACGCAAGCTCGATCTCGCGCGGCAGGGTCGTGCCCTCGCGCCAGACGCCCGTGAGGATCAGCCGCGCCACTTCGCGGGCGATCGACTGCGTGCTGTCGTTGCTGTCCGTCTTGGCCACGTCGATCCGGATCGTTGCAGTTAAATGTCTGGTTTATTGGAGGTGCGAACGTAAAATATTACTTCCTACATGAAGGATAATCAGATCACTTGCGGTTTGACAAGAATTATTATGTCAGACATATTTTCTCCCAGCCAACGCCGCGCAGGACAAATCAATCGTGACAAAGCCCCATATCGTCCTGGTCATGACCGACCAGCAACGCTTCGACACGATCGCGGCCACCGGCCATCCCTATATGAAGACGCCGAACCTCGATCGTCTCGTGAGCGAGGGGGTCTATTTCGACAATTGCTTCATCAACGCGCCGAGCTGCGTGCCCTCGCGCGCGGCGCTGTTCTCCGGCCTCTATCCGCACGCCTCGGGCGTGCTGAAGAACGGGCAGCACTGGCAGAAGACGTGGGTCAGCAATCTCGCCGAAGCCGGCTATCACTGCGTCAATGTCGGCAAGATGCACACGATCCCCTATGACGCCAAGGCCGGCTTCCACGAGCGCTTCGTGGTCGAGAACAAGGATCGCTTCCTGGAGGGACGATGGTTCGCTGACGAGCTCGACAAGGCTTTTGCCGCGCACAAGCTGACAAAACCGTCGCGCGCCGGCTATCGCAGCCTGCCGGATTACGGCGACCGCATGGGCGCGTTCACCTGGGAGATGCCGAAATCGCTGCATCCGGACATCTTCGTCGCCGAGACCGCGATGTGGTGGCTTCAGACCCGTCCGAAGCCCGACGCGCTGTTCATGCAGATCGGCCTGCCCGGGCCGCATCCGCCTTATGATCCCTTGCCGGAATATCTGGAGCACTATCTCGCGCGCAACGATCTCCCGGTGCCGCAGCCGACCGAGGCCGAGATCGAGGGCCTGCCGGCGTACCTGAAAGAGAAGCGCCGCCACGACACCGAGGTCGACCACGACGCAGTGTCCTGGAAGCTCGCACCGACGCACGAAGAAATGCGCCGCCTGCGCGCGCATTACTATGCCAACGTCACCATGATCGACGAGCAGATCGGCCGCCTGCTGCAAACGCTGGAAGACAAGGGCTATCTCGACAATTGCGTCGTGATCTTCATGTCCGACCACGGCGACAATCTCGGCGAGCATGGCCTCAGCCAGAAATGGTCGATGTACGAGCCCGTCACCCGCGTTCCGCTGCTGTTCTGGTCGCCCAGCCTGTTTTCCGGCGGCCGCCGCATCCGCGAAAAGTGCCAGCTGTTCGATCTTGCGCCCACCATTCTGGATCTCGCCGGCGCAGAGCATCCAAAGCCGTTTCAGGCCCGCAGTCTGCTTCCAGCGCTGAAGGGCGAGGACTGGTCCGGCCGCGATTTCGTGTTCTCCGAGCAGGCCGGCGACGTCGCCATGACCGGCGCGCGGCTGATCACCATGGTGCGCGATAGCAGGTGGAAGGTCGTCTTCATTCACGGCGCCGAGGACGGGCAATTGTTCGATCTCGCGAGCGATCCACTCGAGCAGCACAATCTCTGGGGCGTGCCCGAGCACGCCGGTGAGATCAACCGCCTCAAGGACGCCTTCATCGACTGGCGCCAGAACAGTTTGCTTGAGACGATGGATCTGAACGCCGCGGCGCGGTGATGGCTGCTCTTCACCTCGCCCCGCTTGCGGGGAGAGGTCGAATTTGCGCGAAGCGCAATTCGGGTGAGGGGGAGCCTCCGCGAGTCCAGCTGTCAGCGCATCTGCGGAAGCGGCCCCTCACCCCAACCCTCGCCCCGTAAGAACGGGGCGAGGGAGCGCACCTACCCCACCAAATACTTCCTCACCGCCGCCTCGTCCCACGCAAGCCCGTTGCCCGGCTCCTCGCTCGGCAGCACAAAGCCGTCCTTGATCTTCAATCGCGTCGCCAGCACCGCATCGGCCCAGTCGACATACTCCAGCCAATGCGCGGTCGGCGTCACGCAGAGCAGATGCGCGCTGACCTCCGAGAACAGATGCGTCGACATCTCGACGCCGGCGGCATGCGCGAGCGCGGCGGCGCGGAGCCAGCCGGTGACGCCGCCGATGCGCTGCACGTCGGGCATCAAATAGTCGCACGCCTCCGCCGACAGCGCAGCCTGCATCGAAAAGGCGCTGTCGAAATTCTCGCCGATCTGGACCGGCGTCCGCAGCGCATCCGCAATGCGGGCGCAGCCGTCGTAATCGTCGTGACGGATCGGCTCCTCGATCCAGGTCAGCCCTTCGTCGTCGAGCATCTCGCCGCGGCGGATCGCTTCAGTGACCGTCAGCGCCTGATTGTAATCGCACATCAGCGCCACCTCATCGCCGACGGCCTTCCTCACCGCGCGCACGACGGCGAGATCCTCCCGCGCCTCGGGTCGGCCGACGCGGATTTTTGCGGCGTGAAAGCCCTCGGCCAGCAGCTTGTGGGCTTCCTCAACCGTGGCACCCACAGACATGATGCCGAGCCCCTTCGAATTGTAGGCCTTGACCGGCTTCGGCGCGCCGCCGAGCAGCCGGGCCAGCGGCAGGCCTCGACTGCGCGCCAGCGCGTCCCACGCCGCCATATCGATGCCGGATTGCGCCAGCCGTTGCAGGCCGGCGAGCCCCAGCAGCGTGAAGCGCTGGGTCAACTTGCGTTCGATCTCGAACGGCAGCAGTTCGTCGCCTGCGATCAGCTCTGACATTTCCGCGACCGTCGCAGTCAGCGGCTTCAAGGCCGACGGCGTGATCGCGAACAGATAGGCATGCCCGACCGCGCCCTGGTCGGTCTCGCAGTCAATCAGCACCAGCGGCGCTTTCGTGATGGCCGCGGTCGCGGTCTGGAGCGGCAAACTCATCGGCACGATCACAGGGCGTGCGACAAAGCGTTTGATGCGGATGGTCTCGGTCATGCGGAGGATCCTCCCGGCAGAGTGAATGCAGGCTCATGCCGATCTTAAACATTTGCCATGAAACGAAAAGACGCGTTCCCGCGCCCGCTGTAAAATGGGATGGAGAGCGCGCTGGCCTGCTCAAGCCGGCGTGAGTTTCCTCACCGCGCCGCGCCTTCCGTAAATGCAGTTTCGATCACGGCGCCGAACGGTTGCCAGGAACGGCCGTCGAACTGGACCAACCGCATCTGCTTGATCGGCAGATAGCTATCGGGCGAGGTATTCATCCTGATATTGGGCAGCGCCACAGAGGGCTGAAAATTCTTGAGTGAAGCGGCTTGACGCATGATGTTCTCGCGCGACAAATCGTCGCCGCACTGCCTCAGCACCTTGGTCAGCGCCTCCGCCGCGGCGTAGCCGTAGAGCGCCGCGCTATTGTTGGTGCTTTCGACCTGATGATACTTGTCCATGAAAGCGAACCAGGCCTTCATGGCGGGATCGTCCTTCCAGGCGGGATCGCTCGGATCCTTCAGAAACGCCGCCGAGATGACGCCGGATGAATTCTCCAGGCCCGCGGGCGCCATCGCATTGGCGATCGAGGCGGAGGCATCGTTGACGATGATGACCGGGTGCCAATTCAGCGATGCCGCCAGCTGGATCACCCTGGACGCCGTCGACGGCACGCCGAGAAAGACGAAGATGTCGGCGCCCGCGCGTTTGAGAATCGAGACGTGCCCTTCGAGATGCTCGTCGGTGAGATCGAAGGCGACGTCGACGAGGACGTTACGGTTCAGATCGCCGAGGCCTTCCTGGATGCCCTTGTAGAGCATGCGGCCGAACTGGTCGTTCTGCCAGAGCACAACGATCTTCTTGCGGGGATAATAAGCCTGGAGGTAGTTGGCGTAGATGCGTCCCTCCGATCGGAACGGCGGCTGCCAGCCCATGGTCCACGGAAACGCCTTGGCCTGGCTCAACTCCTCGTCGCCGGAGGCGACAAACAGCTGCGGGATTTTCTTCTGGTTCAGATACCAGCGCGTGGCGAGATTGCCGGGCGTGCCGAACGAGCCGAACATCAGGAGCACGTCGTCCTTCTCGACCAGATTGCGGGTCAGCTCCAGCGCTGCGGTGGGATCGGAATTGTCGTCACGCGTGATGAAGCGGATTTTGCGGCCGTTGATGCCGCCGCGATCGTTGACCATGTCGAAATAGGCGGCCTCCGCCGTGCCGATCGCGCCGAATTCCGAGAGCGGCCCCGAATAGGGCACGATATTGCCGATGCGGATTTCGTTGTTGCTTGTGGGTTGGTCTGCGCGTTGCTCGGACATCGCGCCCAGTGACGCGAAGGCGACGATCGAAGCGAACAGCAGTCTGCCCGTGACGCGCATGCTCGACACCTTGTTGTTGGCCCCCAACGAGGTCGTCTCATTCTGCACCGAGGCTGCTTGATTTAGGTCAAGCGTTTGTCAATCCTGTGGCTGAGTGGCCCGGTTCAATGCGGCGCATGGCAGCCCGAACGAAACGGCAGCCGTATTGACCCGCCACAAGAGGCCGTCATGCCCGGGCTTGTCCCGCCTGCGCGGCCGAAGCCGCTTCGGCGAGGCGAAGGCCCGGGCATCCACGTTCTTTGTGTCTCGGGGAAAGGCGTGGATGGCCGGGACAAGCCGGCCATGACGACGGAGCGCTGGCGTGTCCAACGCGCACCGGCTACGGCAGCCCCCGCGCCTCGAGCTGATGCACCAGCAGCAGCGTCGGCTCGGCGAGGCTGTTGCCGGAGCCGTCGAGGCCGAAGGCGCTCGCGATGCCGTCGTGGCTGCGCAGCACCGTCGTGCGCGGGCAATGGCCGGCGCCGCACAGCGTCTTCTTCAGGGTCTCGCCTTGCGCGACCAGGTTCGCGGAGTCGTTCGCGGCCCAGGCCAACAGGATCGGCTCGTCGACGTTGAGGATGCCGGGAAACACCGACCGCTTGTCATATTGAGCGGCGTCAGTGCCGAGATAGGCCTTCACGCTGTCGCTGGCGTCCTTGCCGGCGCGATAGATGCCGGATACCAGCACCACGGCCGCGACATCGGCGCGGTCGGTCTGGAGTTCGGGATGCGCCAGCAGGGTCGCGACATGGAAGGCGCCGGCACCATAGCCGACTGCGACGATCTCGCGGGCGTCGCCGTTGAACAGGTCGATATTGCCGTGGATCCAGGACAGCGCCGCCGCGACGTCGGTTGCGCCCATCGGCCAGGTCGCTGCCGGCGCCAGGCGGTAGTTCACGCGCACCCCGATCATCCCGTTGCGCGCGGCAAAGCACATCGCCGCGTCCTGGATCTCGCGGGACAGGTCGGGCGCCCCGCGGTCGCCGGTGAAGGTGTCGCCCGCCACGAACAGCAGCACCGGCCGCGGCGTGTCCGCCCTGGTGGCCTCGCTGGTCGCGACGTCGAGCACATTGGCTTCGCTGTCGCCATAGCGCAGGCCGCGCGAGAACGTGACCTGCTCGCACAGCCGTGCAACACCGCCAGCGGTGGTGTCGTTGCCGGTGAGGCCGACGGGAATGAGATCGGACGGCGCTGTGAGCCGCGCGGGCAACGGACCATGCGCGAAGGCCGTCGTCGCGGTCAGAAGCAGGAAAACAGCGAGATAATTTTTCGTCATTTTGGTGCCGGCCTTGCTCGCCCAGACTTGCTCGCCCAGATATGGGAGCGCCGGCTTGGCCTGTCTTTTCAATTCGCCTTATTGGTTGGTCTTGTCGGTCCATCTTGCGGCGATTTCGCGGCACCTCGGGTCCGCGTTTCAACCCCGGCTCAATTCCCCGGCTGGAACATGCAATCCGCCCCGCTGCCGTCCTTCTGCCTGATCGCATTGGGGTCGATCGTGCAGCTCAGTCTGCTCAGGCTCTCGAAATTCGATCCCGCCGCGCCGTCTGGGGGAATGCCGGCCAGCGCCTCCGTCGCGAAGATCTCGTTGGCCGTGGGCCCGTTCACGTTTCTGACTTTCTTGCCGAAGGTGACCTCGCAATTGCGCAAGGTGATGTCGACATTGCTGGTGCGGCAGACGATTCTATCAGCGGTCACCGCGATCGGCTTCTTGTAGGGAATGTCGGCGTTGGCGGCGAACAGCGTCGCTACCGCCTTCTTTTCGGCGCCCGACAGGAGCGGCGACAGCGGCGCGATCACGCCCGCGAGCGCCAGCGCCGTGGAGCCAGAGATTTTTGCGGGCGTGGCGCCCGACGCGCCCACGACCTGGGAGGCGCCGGCCACGAGCATTGCACTGGCGAGGCAGGCCGGTATCGTGAGTTTCATCGGCGTCTCTCCTCGAAGGTCACGGCTTCGCCGCTACAGGGCGCGCCGAGCCTATGACAGATGTCCCGTCTTGGGGAAGGCTCTGGATGCGGCCGGACGAACGCGGCCTGCGTGGTTCGCCCGGCGAGGCAGAGCATCGTCCGGAGACGCCCGCCTTGGCGGGCTCCTCATCCCGAGGGTCCAATATCTCGGACATGGCATTTCGGAAGCCATTGACCCATCAGCGACGACATCAGTCGGCCAGTCCGCGACGAGCGACAGAGGCCAATCCGCCCTTCCAGAACGATACCGTCACCCGATAAGATGCCCCTTCTGATCAGGGGTGGATATGGCGCGGATATCGAAGGCGGGCGGTGAGAAGACCAAGGCGAAAGCCCGCAAGGCGAGTCCGGCAAACGGCCGGAAGACCGCCAAGACCAAAGGTCGGAAGACCCAGGTCGCCGCGCCGCGCAAGGGTCGGTCGATCGTCGAACTGACCAAAGAGCTGGACAAGGCGCTCGCCCGTCAAGACGCGACGGCGGAAATCCTGAAGGTCATCAGCGCTTCGCCCACGGACGTAAAATCGGTATTCGACGCCATCTGCGCTACAGCGGCGCGATTGTTCAACTGCGACCTGACGGGCGTGTTCTGGATCGAAGGCGCCACGCTGACAGCTATCACCGGGGCGTTTGCCGACAGGCTGTTTGAACAACACGAACACGCACCCGATATGCCGCTGGCAGCGGATCACAACTTTCCGGCCATGGCGGCCGTCGAAAAGCGGACAGTGCATGTCCCCAACTATCTGGCTACCCAACTGCCCGCTCACGAGCAATACATCTCGGATCGCTACGGCATCAAATGCGGCCTCTATCTGCCCTTGCTGCGCAACAGCGAATGCATTGGCGTCTTCGTGCTGACGGCGAGCAAGCCCGATCATTTCAGCGGGCAAGACATCGCGGTCGCGGAGTCGTTCCGCGATCAGGCTTTGATCGCGATCCAGAACGCGCGGCTGTTCAACGAGACCAAGGAGGCGCTGGAGCAGCAGACCGCTACTGCCGAGATCCTCAGCGTCATGAGCAGTTCGCCGACAGACGTCACGCCTGTCTTCGAGGCGATTGCCGAGCGCGCCCGAGAGCTGAGCGGCTCGCGCATCGGCTCCGCCGTTCGCTTCGACGGCGAGTTGCTGCACATGATCGCGTTTCGCGGCTCTTCGCCGGAAGCCGAAGCGGCGATGCACGCGGCTTTTCCGATGAAGCCGGGGAATGGTTCGCTCAACGCGCGCGTCATCGCTGGACTTGTCCCGCTACAAATCCCGGACATTGATCTTGACCCGGCCTATCAACTTGGCGACGTCGCCAAGAAGGGGGACTATCGCGCGCTTCTTGCCGTTCCCATGATTCACGAGGGGCGTGCGATCGGCGCTATCGGCATTGGTCGTGACGAACCAGGGCTCTTTCCGGAAAAGATCGTGACGCTGCTGCAGACTTTTGCGAGCCAGGCCGTGATCGCCATCGAGAACGTGCGGCTGTTCAACGAGACCAGGGAGGCGCTAGAGCAGCAGACTGCGACCGCGGACGTGTTGAAGGTGATCAGCCGCTCCGCTTTCGATCTCGATTCCGTGATGCATGCGCTCGCACGCTCCGCCGCGGAACTGTGCGCGGCCGGACTGTGCGGATTGTATATCCGGGAGGGGGATTTCCTGGTCTGTCGGGGTTACACCACGATCAGCAAAGAGCAGGAAGACTTCGTCCGACAGGCACGAATTCCGGCTCATGATCCCAATTTTGCCACGACCCGGGTCCTGTCGTCGGGTGAAATTGCCAATATCGGCGATTTCAAAAACGATCGCTCGGTGGCAATGCAGGCCTTTCGAGAGAAACTTGGCTTCAAGTCGCTCCTCATCGTTCCCTTGATGAGGGAGGGCCAAGGCATCGGCCTGTTCATTCTGGGGCGCGACCGCGTCGGGCAATTTTCGCCGCGGCATGTCGAACTGGTGCAGACCTTCGCCGACCAGGCGGTGATCGCGATCGAAAACTCGCGGCTGTTTGATGAGGTGCAGGCCAGGACTCGCGACCTCAGCGAGGCGCTCACCTACCAGACCGGCAGCGCCAACATCCTGAACGTGATCGCCTCGTCGCCGACCGACGCGGCCCCGGTGCTGAAAGCGATCGTCGAGAGCGCCTGCGAGGTCTGCGAGGCCTATGACGCGGCGGTGCTGCTGCGCGACGGCGACGACCTGCGCTTCAGCGCCCATCACGGGCCGATCCCGATCGGGCTGGAGAAATGGCCAATCAACCGCCGCTGGACCGCGGGACGCGCCTTCGTCGACCAGCAGCCGGTCCATGTCGAGGACCTCCGTGACGAAAAGCACGCGGACTTCACCGATGGCCGCGAACTGTCGCTGAAGATGGGTCATCGCACCATCGCCAGCGTTCCGTTGCTGCGCGACAAGGAGAGCGTCGGGGCCATCGTGCTGCGCCGTGTCGAGGTGCATCCGTTCAGCGGCAAGCAGATCGCCCAGTTGCAAACCTTCGCCGACCAGGCGGTGATCGCGATCGAAAATGTCCGTCTGTTCGACGAGGTTCAGGCAAAGACCAGCGACCTCGAGGAATCTCTACAGCAGCAGATCGCGACCGCTGACGTTCTCAAGGTCATTAGCCGGTCAGCCTTCGATCTGCAGACGGTGCTCGAGACCCTGACGCGCTCCGCCGTGGAATTGTGTAGTGCCAATCGCGGCATCGTCCTGCTGCGTGACGGGGATATGTTCCACTTTCGGGCGCATTCTCACCCTCACGAGAACCCGGACTGGATACAATTCCTAAGGCAGCATCCGCAGAAGGCCGGACGAAATTCAGCCAGCGCCCGATCCATCCAGAGCGGGCAAACGGTGTGCGTACCTGACGTGTTAGCCGACCCGGAAATCGACATGCCGGCCACTGCTCTTGCAGGTATTAGGGCGGTTCTCGCCGTACCACTACTCCGAGAAAGCAAGGTTGAAGGCCTCATGGTGCTGTCGCGCCGAGTCCCTGGGCCGTTCAATTCCCGGCAGATCGATCTGGTCCAGACTTTCGCCGACCAGGCCGTGATCGCCATCGAGAACACGAGACTGTTCAACGAGACCAAACAGGCACTGGCTTACCAGACCGGGAGCAGCAACGTTCTGAGAGTAATCGCCTCTTCGCCCACCGATGTCGAACCGGTTCTCAAAGAGATCGTCGAGAGCGCGCGAGAGCTTTGCGAAGCCAATGATGCAGTCGTCTTGTTGAAAGACGCAGAACATCTGCGCTTCAGCGCGCATTCCGGGCCCATCCCCGTCACGCTCGACAAATGGCCGATCAGCCGCAATTGGACCGCTGGACGCGCCTTTGTGGACCAGAAGCCTGTGCATGTTCACGACATGCTATCAGGGGAAGGCGCCGAGTTTCCGGATGCCAGATCCATGGGCCAAAGCACAGGCGCGACCATTCATACCGTTCTGTCCGTGCCCCTGCTGCGTGGCAACGAGAGTATCGGTGCGATCCTGCTGCGCCGTACCGAAGTGCGTCCGTTCAACGACAAGCAAATCAATCTGCTGTCGACCTTCGCGGATCAGGCGGTGATCGCAATCCAGAACGCGCGGCTGTTCAATGAAACCAGAGAGGCGCTGGAGCGCCAAACGGCGACAGCCGACATCCTCAAGGTGATCGCCAGCTCACCATCTGATTTGCAGCCTGTGTTCGAAGCGATCGCCGAGCGCTCGAACCGGCTGGTCAGTGGCCTGTCGACCACCGTGCTCAGTATCGTTGATGATACCATACACTTGTCGGCGTTTACACGGACCAATCCGAAGGCTGACGCGGCGCTCACGGCTTCGTTCCCGAGACAACTCTCCGCGATGCCCTTTGGCGAACCTATTCGTCAGGGTGCGATCTACAGCCTTACGGACACGGAGACTGAACCAGTGCTGAGAGACCTGGCACGGATGCGCGGCTACCGCAGCATGCTGTTCGTTCCGCTGCTGCGAGATGGGACGCCGATTGGCATGATCGGCCAAACGCGGGTTGAGCCCGGCCCATTCGCAGTTAATCACATCCAACTGCTCAAGACCTTCGCCGACCAAGCGGTCATTGCCATTTCAAATGTCCGACTATTCCAGGAGGTTCGGGAACGCACCCGCGAACTATCCCAGTCGCTCGACGACCTCAGAACCGCGCAAGATCGTCTGGTGCAGACGGAAAAGCTGGCATCGCTCGGTCAGCTCACCGCCGGCATTGCCCACGAGATCAAGAACCCGCTCAATTTCGTCAATAATTTCTCGGCGCTGTCGGTCGAACTCATCGACGAGATGACCGACATATTTGAAAGTCCGACGCTCGACGAGGCCGGCAGGCGGAAGGAACTGGATGAAATCCGCGAACTGCTGAAAAGCAACCTCGAAAAGGTCGTTCAGCACGGCAAGCGCGCCGATTCCATCGTCAAGAACATGCTGTTGCATTCCCGGGAGGGCTCGGGCGAGCAGCGGGCGGTCGATATCAATGCGCTGTTGGAGGAGAGCCTCAATCTCGCCTATCACGGCGCCCGCGCCGAGAAACCGGATTTCAATATCACGCTGCAGCGCGACCTGGATCCGGACGCCGGCGTGGTAGAGCTGTTCCCGCAGGAGATCACCCGCGCCTTGCTCAATCTGATCTCGAACGGATTTTATGCCGCGAGCAAGCGTGAAGCCGACAACGATGAGGCGGATTTCGAGCCGGTGCTCGGCGCTGCCACCAGAAATCTCGGCAACCACATCGAGATACGCATACGCGACAATGGTACCGGCATCCCGCCCGACGTGAAGGAAAAAATGTTCAATCCGTTCTTCACGACCAAACCGGCCGGAGAGGGCACCGGGCTTGGTCTTTCGATGAGCCACGACATCATCGTGAAGCAACACGGCGGCTGGATAGAGGTGGATACGCAGCCTGGGCAATTCACCGAGTTCACGATTGTGTTGCCGCGGGCGGTCGCCCCTGCAAACGACAGACCTGCAAACAACAGAAAAGCCTAGAGGTCGATGCGGCGGTATTAACGCGCTCATTGATCCGCTTGGACTTGTGTCGATATTTGCCCACTCTCTGCTTCTAAGGAAAGCGATTAAGATCGGCCATGAAGCGACGCGAATTCGCGCTCTCCGTCGTGGACTCCACCGCCATGGACGGCCTCGTGATCACGGACGCCAATGCATTTGTTACCAACTCGTCGCTGGTCGCGGCGCTTGTTGACAAGTGCCGCGTGCCATCCATTGCCGCGCCATTGTCGCTTCCCGCGGCGGCGCCCTGGCAGGCTACGGGTGGACTTCACCGCAATGTTTCGTCGCGCCGGTGTTTTCGTCGACAGAATATTAAAGGGTGCCAACCCGGCCGACCTTCCGATCGAGCAGCCGACGCAATTCAAGACGGTCATCAACTTGAAGACCGCCAAGGCGCTCGGCGTCGAGATACCGCAGTCGTTATTGCTGCGCGCGGACGAGGTCATCGAATAGCAGCGGCTAATATGCTTATATCGCATGAATCCACTTCTAGGATGCAATCGGATTTTGCGACGCAAGATGCCGCATGCGTGGCGATTGCGCGGTGCGGCGGCTTTGCCGCGTCGGCTCAAATGGTTGCGGAGCGCGACCCCGCCTCTTCCTTGCGAGGTCGTTCTACTGTGCATGGGGTTGTTTTCGACTTTTTTGCTGTTCCGCGCGTCCGTGACGGAACCTTATGGCGGCTGATGCGACTTACCTATGACACGGGGAAACACGTGTGAGGCAGTCATGGCACAGAAGCATACCGCCGATCCGGCAGAGATCATGCGGGCGACCGGTCATCCCGAGCTGGAATACGCCGCCGGCTGGACCATCGCCGGCCTGATCACCATCGGCACCATCGTCGCCGCCTGGGTGTTCGCGATCTAGGCGACGGGGAATTGGAGTTCGAAGGCTGCGCCCTCCTCGGAGAGCTTGAGCCTGATCGAGCCGCCATGGCTCGCCATCACCGCGCGCGCGATCGCGAGCACCGTGCCGGTGCCGCCCTGGTCGCGGCGGGTCGTGAAGAACGCGTCAAAGATCCTGTCGCGGTTCGGCGCGAATTGGCGGTAGTCCAGTTCGCGGTGCAACCAGAATTCGTAACCCGCGACCTCTTCTGCAAGGCGACGTCGGATGCTGTGCGCGTCGGCTAGCTCAACTCCGCAGCCAGGAAGTTGATCAACGCGCGGACCTTGGTCGATGGTCGGGGGCCTGCCGGAAACACGGCGTAGACATCGACCGGCGCGAGCTCGTAGCTCTTCAGCACCGGCACCAGAGTGCCGGACTCGATCTCTGCGCCGGCCATGATCGGCGACATCATCGCGATGCCCAGCCCCGCCAGCACGCTCGCGAACACGCCGGGGCCGGAATCGGTGGTGATGCGGCCGCGGACATCGACGGAGGTCTCTGCACTGTTGCGGGTGAACGACCATGTAGTGCGGCCGAACAGGCCGGGACCGAAGATGCAATCATGCGAGGCGAGATCGGCCGGTGTTTTCGGTGTGCCGCGTTCGGCCAGATAGGATGGTGCGGCGACGAGAAAGCGCGACAGGGTCGCGAGCTTCCGCGCGCCGAAGCCGGAGTCGTTGAGCGGACCGAGGCGGATGGCGACGTCGGTACCTTCCACAACGAGGTTCTGCCGTTCGTCGGCGACGGACAGTTCTACGCGCAAGAGGGGATGCAACCCAAGGAATCTGGGCAGGCGCGGGATGATGTTTCGCGTGCCGTAGACGATCGGGATCGTGATGCGGAGCGTTCCGCGCAAGGAATCGACGCCGCGCGCGGCGTCTTCGGCATCCTCGATGTCGGCCAGCACGTCGCGCGCACGGGTGAGGAATAGCGCTCCGGCGTTGGTCATTGTGATGCGCCGCGTGGTCCGCAGCAGCAGCTTGACGCCGAGTCGTGTTTCGAGCTCGCCGATGACGCATTGGGCGGTGGATGCCGAAGCATCCGCCGCCAGCGCCGTATGATTCACCATCGAGGCGTCACCGCGCGTGATGACCGCAGAGACTCATATCGCGCCTGCGAAATGCAACCGAGCCATGACGGATCGCGCAGGCCTGCGCTCTTGCGCCACGGCATCGGTCGGAGCAGTCTACGCAGGCGGTGCAAAGAACGCCGCCAATAAGATTGCCCGAGGAAGCATCCATGGCGGTGACGCGGATCGACTGCGACATCCACCCGGCGGTTACCGGCACGCGCACGACGCTGTTGCCGTATCTGAGTGATCACTGGAAAGAGCAGGTGGTGAGCCGCGCAATCGATGGCCTCGATCTCACCTCCTATCCGCCGAGCATGCCGTTCTCGGCCCGGGCCGACTGGCGGCCGGTCAACGGCACCAAGCCGGGCTCGGATCTCGCCATGGTGCAGAAGGGCGCCTTCGATCAGTTGGGCGCGAGCCACGCCATCCTCAACGTGCTCTACGGTGCCCAGGCTGTGTTCGATTCCTACATGGCCGCAGACTTCTGCAAGGCGATCAACGACTGGATTGCCGCCGAATGGCTGGCGCGCGATCCACGCCTGCGTGCCTCGATCGTGGTGCCGATGCAGGCGCCTGATTTGGCAATCGAGGAGATCGAGCGCCGCGCCGGCGACAACCGCTTCGTCTCCATCCTCGTGCTGGCGCAGGGCGAGACGCTGCTCGGCCGGCGGCATTTTTGGCCGGTCTATCAGCTCGCCGAGAAGTGCAAGCTGCCGCTTGCGATCCACGCCGGCACGCAATATCGGCAGGCGCCGAGCTCGGCTGGCTGGCCGTCGCACCGCTACGAATATTACTTCGTCGAGGCACAGGCGTTTCAGGCGCAGATTTTGAGCCTGATCTACGAGGGCGTATTCGGCAAATACCCCGATCTCAAGATCGTGCTGATGGAGTCGGGCGTGAGCTGGCTGCCGGCCTTTATGTGGCGGGCCAACAAGACCTGGCGCGGCGTCCGTGTCGAGGTGCCCTGGGTCGAGCGCGAGCCGGCCGCCATCATTCGCGACAATTTTCGCGTTACCATGCAGCCGTTCGACGCTCCAGGCGACGCGAGAAGCGTCGAGGAGATCATCGACCAGATCGGCTCTGAAAAGATGTTCCTGTTCGCGTCCGACTATCCGCATTGGCAGTTCGACGGCGACGATCCGATCCCGCCGAACCTGCCGAAGAGCATCATCGCAAAAATGTGCGTCGACAATCCGCTGGAGACGTTTCCGCGGCTGTCGATGAATTGATCATTGGAGGTTGGCATGAGTGAAATCATCGACCGTCCGCTGCATGACGACGAGAAACCTGCTGCGAGCCGGCTCCGTATCGTCGATTGCGATGTGCATCCGAGCCTGCACTCGACGGACGATCTCAACGAGTTCCTGCCGAAGCGCTGGCAACAGCACCTGAGGGAATATGGCAGCCATCTGCGCACGCCCTATCTGTTCACGACGCCCTATCCGCGCTCCTCGCCGCTGATCGCGCGCCGCGATGCCTGGCCGCCGACCGGCGGGCCGCCCGGTTCCGATCTCGCTTTCATGCAGAAGCAGCATCTCGATCCGCTCGACGTCGAGTTCGGGATCCTGCAGGTGCTGGATCTCTTCATCTTCTCGCAGCAGAACCTCGAATTCGGCGCCGCGATTCAGCGCGCCATCAACGACTGGCAGCTAGCGTTCTGGTCGCACCGCGATCCACGCCTGAAGGCTTCGATCCTGGTCGGGCAGGACGGCATCGATCTTGCGATTGCCGAGATCGAGCGCTGCGCCAAAATCGGCGAATACATCCAGATCAACGTGTCGCCGCGCGCCAACGAGCCGCTCGGCCGCCGCCGTTACTGGCCGATCTACGAGCGCGCGCAGGCGCTCGACCTGCCGCTCGGCATCCATGTTGGCGGCTATGGCGGCCACGCACCAACCGGCGGCGGCTGGCCGTCCTATTATGTCGAGGAGCATCAGTCCAACGCCCACACCATCGCCGCGCAGCTTGCGAGCCTCGTGATCGAGGGTGTGCTGGAGCGCTTTCCGAAGCTCAAGATCGTCTTCATCGAGGGCGGTTTCGGCTGGATCCCCTCGGCGGTGTGGCGCATGGACCAGCATTTCGCGCGCTTCCGCAGCGAGGTACCGCATCTCAAGCGCAAACCGTCGGAATATGTCCGCGAGCATTTCTGGTTCACGACCCAGCCGATCGACGAGCCGGACGAGGCGCGGCATCTGCGGTCGCTGATCGAATGGGTCGGCATCGACCGGTTGTTGTTCTCGTCGGACTACCCGCATTGGGATTTCGACGATCCACGCTTCGCCATCAAAACCCCGCTCACGGAGGCCGAGCGGAAGAAGATCTTCAGCACCAATGCGCGAGCAGTCTACAAGTTCTGAGACCAGCATGACCCGCCACATCGTCGCCCGCACCACAGAGATCCCGCCCGGCGGCAACAAGGTCGTCGATATCGCGGGCCGCGATATCGTCGTGTTCCATGTCAATGGCGAGTTCTTCGCGCTGTTGAACCGCTGCCCGCACGAGGGCGCGCCGCTGGAGAAGGCGGCCTGCGTGGCGCGGCTGACCTCGCCGGAGCCCGGAATCTATCAGCGCTCGCGCGTCGGCGAGATGTTGCGTTGCCCCTGGCATGGCTGGGAATTCGACATGCGGAACGGCCAGTCCTGGTTCGACCCGAAACGGGTCAAGATCCGGTCATATCCCGTTGCGGTGGAGCGCGGCGACGAATTGCAGAAGGGACCGTATGTCGCCGAGACCTTTCCGGTACACGTCGAGGACAGTTATGTGATTGTCGAGGTTTGAGCCGGTATTGCCGATTGAGATTCGAAGGCAGGTGCGATATGGCTCTCGCGCTTTCAGAGGCGGAGACGAGCTTTGTCGAAACAATCCCTGCGTGAAGAGGCCGAGCGCCTGATCCGCGAATCGATGGAAAAGAAGACCATCGTCGTGAAGCAGGGCTCGACCCGCATCGAGGCCGTCTGCGGCAAATGCGGTGCGCCGAACCGGGTTCAGGCGGAAAAGGGCCAGAGCCGCGTCAAATTCGCCTGCAAGAATTGCGGGCACCAGCAAGAGACGCTGTAGGCGTTTCGCCTACTTCTCCTTCACGAATTTCGTGAACGCATCCGCATAGTCCGGATGCCAGCGCGACAGCGGCGGGCGGTTCTCGACGATATCGCCGGCGGCCCACAGCATGCGCTTCTCGTCGAGCGCTCGCGGCACGTCATTGTCCGAGCACAGGATGTAGAAATCGCCAGCCTCCAGCCGCGCGATCATGAAATCCACGGTCTGCTCCGGCGTCCACGCGCCGGCTGGCTTCTCGGTGCGGCCCTTGGCCGTGAGCCCGGTGAAGACGAAGCCGGGAATCAGCAGGTGCGCGGTGATGTGGCAATCGCTGATATTGCGCAGCTCGTGCTGAAGCGCCTCGGTGAATGCCTTCACGCCGGCCTTGGAGACGTTGTAGGCGGGATCACCGGGCGGCGTGGTGATGCCCTGCTTGGAGCCGGTGTTGATGATCAGACCGGCCTTGCCGCGCGCGATCATGCCGGGGGCGAAGATGCGCGCGCCGTTGATGATGCCCCACATGTTGACGCCGATGATGCGCTGCCAATTGTCCGGCTCGCCGAACAGCGTGCTGCCCGGCTGGATGCCGGCATTGTTCATGAGCAGGTCGGTGCCGCCGAAATGCGCGCCCACGGCGCGTTCCAGTTCCGTCACGTTTTCTGCTAGGCTGACATCGACCACGGACGTCATCACATTCGCCGCGCCCGCGACAGATGACAGTTTTGTTGCGGCCTGCGTCAGCCCGCCTTCGTCAACGTCGACGACGCACACCTTCATTCCGGCGCTCGCGAAAGCCATTGCGGCGGCAAGACCAATGCCGGATGCGCCTCCAGTGATCACGGCGACATTGCCCTTGGCGATGACAGGATGCGACATGGCTATTCTCCGGTAGAGGGGCTCTATCGAGCTATAACATGGCGCTCGCGCGACCCTGCACAAGTCGGCATGGGAGGTCCTCGTTTGACGCCGACTTTACGCCCTTCCGGCGCCGCTGTATTCTGTTTGACCTAACGATCCCGCCCAGATCGAACCCAATCAATGACCTACCTAGGGAGTGCAGCCATGGCTGTGTCGCAGGCTATTCCAATCACGCGCCATCCGTTCGCCAACGGGGCCTACAAGCAGATGCTGATCGACGGGAAGTGGGTCGATGCTGCTTCCGGCAAGCGCTTCGAGACGCATAACCCCGCCACCGGCGAACTGCTCGCAACCGTCGCCGAAGGTGACAAGGAAGACATCGATCGGGCGGTCGCGGCCGCCCGCCGTGCTTTCGAGGGTCCGTGGAGCAAGGTCAAGCCGTTCGAGCGGCAGAACCTGCTGCTTAGGCTTGCCGACCTCGTCGAGAAAAATTTCGACGAATTGTCGCAGCTCGATACGCTCGACATGGGCGCGCCGCTCAGCCGCACCCGCGCTTATCGCCTGCGTGCCGTCGGCATGCTGCGCTATTACGCCGGCCAGACCACCGCGATCCACGGCGAGACCATCGAGAACTCGCTCCCTGGCGAGATCTTCTCCTACACGCTGAAGGAGCCGGTCGGTGTCGTCGGCGCCATCATTCCCTGGAACGGCCCACTGACCGCCACGCTCTGGAAGATCGGTCCGGCGATCGCGACCGGCTGCACAGTGGTGCTCAAGCCCGCCGAGGAGGCGCCGCTGACCTCGCTGCGCATAGCGGAGCTGGCGGTGGAGGCGGGCGTTCCGCCGGGCGTCGTCAATGTCGTGCCCGGCTATGGCGAGACCGCGGGCGCGGCGCTCGCCTCGCATCATGACGTCGACAAGGTTGCCTTCACCGGCTCGCATGTCACGGGTCAGTCGATCATCCGCGCCTCCGCCGGCAATCTCAAGCGCGTCTCGCTCGAGCTCGGCGGCAAGTCGCCGGACATCGTGTTTGCCGACGCTGATCTCGATGCGGCCGTCCCCGGCGCGGCAATGGCGGTGTTCGCCAATTCGGGCCAGATCTGCAGCGCCGGCACGCGCCTGTTCGTCGAGCAGTCGATCTACGAGGAGTTCGTCGGCCGCGTCGCCGAGTTCGGCAAGAAACTACAGGTCGGCAACGGCCTCGATCCGAACACCCAGATCGGCCCGCTGGTGTCCGAGCAGCAGCTCGAGCGCGTCACCAGCTATCTCGACATCGGCCAGAAGGAAGGCGCGCGAGCGCTCGCCGGTGGCGGCCGCGTCACCGAAGGCGCACTGTCGAAGGGCTTCTTTGTCTCGCCGACGGTGTTCGCCGGCGTGCAGGACAACATGCGCATCGCGCAGGAAGAGATCTTCGGTCCCGTCATCTCCGCGATCGCGTTCAAGGACATGGACGAATTGGTTAAGCGCGCCAACAACACCACGTTTGGCCTCGGCTCCGGCTTGTGGACGCGCGACGTCAGCAAGGCGCATGCGGTTGCGAAGTCGTTGCGCGCCGGTTCGGTGTGGGTGAACTGCTACCAGGCGATGGATCCGGCGGTCCCGTTCGGTGGCTACAAGATGAGCGGCTACGGCCGCGAGTCCGGCAAGCAGCACGTCGAAGAGTATCTCAACGTAAAGGCCGTCTGGATCAAGACGGCGTAGGACCTGTCCTCTCCCGCGTTCCGCGCGAGGGAATATCTGCTTTTATGGGGGCGGCGCCTTTTCCAGGTGCCGCCCCGCGCTGTATGATCCGCATCCTTTCATAGACATCCGGGGCTCCCATGAAATTCGAGGCGTTGTTCAAACCGTTGCAGGTCGGTCCGTACAAGCTCGCGCATCGGGTCGCGATGGCGCCACTGACCCGCATGCGCGCCGAGCGCGACAGCTTTTCGCCGCGCCCGCTCAACGCCGAATATTACGGCCAGCGCGCCACGCCGGGCGGCCTGCTGATCGCCGAAGCTTCGCCGGTGCTGTCGCACGGCCGCGGCAACCCGGCGACGCCGGGCATCTATTCGGAAGCCCAGATCGCAGGTTGGCGTAAGGTGGTCGATGCCGTGCACGCCAAGGGCGGCATCATCTTCCTCCAGCTCTGGCATGTCGGCCGCGTCTCGCACTCGTCCTACCATGGCGGTCAATTGCCGGTGTCGGCCTCGGCAATACGGATCAAAGCCGAGGGCATGAAGGCGATGACCGCCGACGGCAAGATCGCCGACTACGAGACACCTCGCGCGCTGGAGACCGACGAGGTCAAAGACATCGTCGGGGCATTTCGACAAGGTGCGAAGAACGCGCTCGCCGCCGGCTTCGATGGTGTCGAGATCCACGGCGCCAATGGCTATCTGCTCGAGCAATTCCTGCAATCGCACAGCAACCAGCGCACCGATCAATATGGCGGCTCGATCGAGAACCGCGCACGGCTGCTGCTGGAGGTCACGCGGGCCGCGATCGACGTCTGGGGCACCAACCGCGTCGGCGTCCGGCTATCGCCCCATGGTATTGCCAATGATTCCGGCGAGCCCGACCCGATGCCGCTCTACACCCACCTGGTGAAGGCGCTCGACACGCTCGGGCTTGCCTATCTGCACTTCATCGAGCCGCGCTCCAGCGGCGCCGGCCGCGCCGACGTCAACTGGCAGAACGTGCCGTCCGCCATGGTGCTGTTCCGCCCCTACTACAGTGGCGTGCTGATGACCGCGGGCGGATTTACAGGCGAGAGCGCGAATGCCGCGATCGCCGACGGACACGCCGACATCATCGCCTTCGGCCGCATCTTCATCTCCAACCCCGATCTGCCGCAGCGGCTCGAGCACGACTACCCGATCACGCCGTACAACCGCGCGACGTTCTATGGCGGCGAAGAGAAGGGGTATACGGATTATCCGGCGTATAACGAGCTGACGCCGGCGTAACGCCATACGCGTGTAGCCCGGATGGAGCGCAGCGAAATCCGGGTTCTCGCTCCGAACGCAGTCTTCCCTCGGATTGCGCTTCGCTCCATCCGGGCTACAAGACTATGCTGCGCGTGCAAGGAGCATCGCCCATGGCCAAAGCCGCCGCCGCCGCAGGCATAGCTACAGGCCAATGCCTCTGCGGCAAAGTCGCCTTCGAGATCGACATCCCGGCGCGCTGGGCCTGGCACGATCATTCCGCCGCTAGCCGCCGTGCCCACGGCGCGGCCTATGCCACCTATGTCGGCAGCTGGAAGAAGCGCTTTCGCATTATGTCGGGCAAGACTGCGCTGACCCGCTACGAGGACAAGGCGACCAAGACCGCGCGCAGCTTCTGTTCCCATTGCGGCACGCCGATCGCCTATGAGCGCCCGCGCGGCCCGCACATGGTCAACATTCCCCGCGCGCTGTTTAGGGAGCGCACTGGACGTCAGCCGCTCTATCACATTGCGATCGAGGAGCTACAGGAATGGGCCTATACCGGCGAGCCGCTGGTGTCGCTGAAGGGTTTTCCCGGCGTGGTCTGGCAGCGCTCGAAAAAGAAGAAGCGATCTAGCGGCGAAGACCCGTTCGAACTCGGCCGCGAGGAGGCGCTTTAGCCTTCGTGCTCGTCGGGCCTGCCTTGCGCGCCTTCTTCGCCGGCGGCTTGGCGGGCATCGTTGCCACGAAATCCAGCGCGCGCTTGACCCAAGCCCTGAGCCCGGCCTCGGTTCGCGTGCCCTCATCAGACACCCGGACGAACCCGGTCATGATGCGCCCGCGCATTTCCATTGGGCTCGTGTGTGGCTTTTTCAACATGCTCGCATGTGCCTCCGGGCCAACACGAAACAGCATGCCGCCACGGCCACTTATGGTGCAGCACATGACGTTGTCCACCATGAAGCAAAGGCCGCCCATCATCTTCTTTTCCGCGACCTGGCGTTGGCTTGCCAGCAACTTGCGAACCCGTGCGGCGGTGCCTTCATCGTAAGCCATGACGGTCCTCCAGCTTTGGCCCATCTTCCCAGCTTCTCCTCATGCGTGCAAGGCAGCCATGACCGCGGTCCATTGCGCGTGTCCTCCGACTTCGTCCATCATGTGTCGCGTCCTTGCGGCAATGTCCGCCGGGCCTGGAGGAAACATGAAGAACAAGATCACCGGCCGCTCCGCCTTTCTCGCGCTGCTCAAGAACGAGGGCATCACGCACCTGTTCGGCAATCCCGGCACCACCGAGCTGCCGATCATGCATGCGCTGAAGGACCATCCTGATCTCACTTATGTGATGGCGATGCAGGAGAGCCTGGTGGTGGCGATCGCGGACGGTTACAGCCGCGCCTCCGGCAAACTCGTCGCCTGCAACGTCCATGTCGCGCCCGGCCTCGGCAACGCGATGGGCTCGCTCTACAACGCCCAGTTCACGGGCACGCCGATGATTCTGACCGCGGGCCAGCAGGAGCAGGGCCACGGCCTGATGGAGCCGGTGCTGTATGGTCCGCTGGTGCGTATGGCCGAGCCGCTGGTGAAATGGGCGGTCGAGGTGACGCGGCTTGAGGATCTGCCGCGCATCGTGCGTCGCGCTGCCAAGGTCGCGATGACGCCGCCGACCGGACCGGTGTTCATCTCGCTGCCCGGCGACATCCTCAACAGCGAAGCCGGTATCGATCTCGGCCGCTCCACGCGCATTGACGCGCGCACAAGACCATCCGATGAGGCGCTGAGGGCATTTGCCGCGCGGCTGCTGAAGGCCGAGCACCCTGTCATCGTCACCATGGACGAGGTGGTCAAGAGCGATGCGCTAAAGGAGACCGCCGAACTTGCCGAGCTGCTGGGCGCCGCGGCCTATCAGTCCTCGACGCCTTACGGCTCGCACTTCCTGTCGGAGAGTCCGAGCTTCGTTGGTACGCTGGCCCGCGCGCAGAAGGTCGCGCGCGATACGCTCGCGCCCTACGATCTCCTGATCGCGCTCGGCGGCGATCCCCTGCGGATGTCAGTCTATAGCGAGGTCGACGCGCTGCCGGACGGTCTCGGCATGGTGCAGGTCGGCCTCGTCGATTGGGAGATCGCCAAGAATTACGGCGCCGAGATCGCGCTCAAGGCGGATCTCAAGGAAACGCTGCGCGCGTTGATCCCGATGCTCAAGGAGATGGGCGGCGCCGCGCTGGCGCGGCGCGCCAAGCAGCGCCTCGCCGAGCTTGCGCCGAAGAACTGGACTGCGCGGCGCGCCGCGCTGGTGGAGCAGATCGGCAAGAGCGCCGGCCGCACGCCGATCGATCCGGACTGGCTGGTGTTACAAATGGTCGAGGCGATGCCCGGCAACGCCATCCTCGTCGACGAAGGCCTCACCTCCAGCCGCCAGATCACGGCGCTCCGCGCGCATCGCGACCGCTTCGGCTATCACGGTCTCGCCTCCGGCGGCATCGGCTGGGGCCTGCCGGCGTCAGTTGGCGCCAGCATCGCCAATCCGGATCGCCCCGTCGTGTGCTTCTCGGGCGATGGCAGCGCCATGTATTCGATCCAGTCGCTGTGGACGGCCGCGCATCACAAGCTGCCGCTCAACGTCGTCATCGCCAACAACGGCGGCTATCGCATCATCAAGCAGCGCCTGCTCGCCTTCCATGGCGACGACAATTACGTCGGCATGGATTTCGTCGATCCGCCCGTGGACTTCGCCGGCGTCGCCAAGGCGCTGGGATGCGAGGCGATCAAGATCAGCGATCCCCGCGAGCTGAAGGCGACGCTGGCGTCGGCGTTTGGTCGGCCGGGGACCAAGCTGATCGAGGTGATGGTGGACGGGAAGGTGTAGACGCACACGGCTTTCCAGTGTCGTCCCGGCCTAGTGCGCAATTGCGCACGGGGGGCCGGGGCCCATACCGCGTGATCTATCGATCGCGGGTGATGCTAATCCCGAACAACGAGCCTTCGCCAAACCACTCCCTGTGGCTACGGGTCCCGGCTTCCGCCGGCTTCGGCCGGGACGACACCGATGATGTGGCGCTGTCTTACTCCGTCTTTCCCACCCGATACCCCGCAGCCGGATGCGGAGTGCCGAGCCTTGCGCGGCCGTGGCCAAACAGCTTCTCCCGCAGTGTGCCTTTCGCATATTCCGGCTTGTACCGCCCGCGCTTGGTCAGCTCCGGCACCAGCATGTCGGCGATGTCCTCGAAATCGCCGGGCGAGATCGCGAAGGCGACGTTGAGGCCGTCGACGTCAGTCTTCTCGAACCAATCCTCAATCTTGTCGGCGACGCTCTCCGGTGTGCCCACCACGACCGGACCGGCCCCGCCGATGCCGACATGTTCGATGACGTCGCGCACGGTCCAGACGCGATCGGGATCAGCGCGCGTGACGTTGTCCAGCGCGCTGCGGCCGGCGTCATTCTGGACGTGGCGGACCTGCTGGTCGAGCTCGTAGCCGGAGAAGTCGACGCCGGTCCAACCCGACATCAGGGCGAGGGCGCCTTCCGGACTGATATGCGATCGGTAGTCGGCATGTTTCGCCGCCGCTTCGGCTTCCGTGTTGCCGAGGATGATCGTCATCATGTTGAACATGAGGATCTCGGCTGGGTTGCGGCCGAGCGCGGCAGCCTCCTGGCGGATCGCGGAGACCCGCGGCGCAATGATCTTGGCCGACGGTCCCGACATGAACACGCATTCGGCATGCTTCGCCGCGAACTGCCGCCCGCGCGGCGAGGTGCCGGCCTGGTACAGCACCGGCGTACGCTGCGGCGACGGTTCGCTGAGGTGGATGGTGTTGTTGATGCGGTAATGCTCACCCTCGTGGTTGACGCGATGAACCTTGCTGGGGTCGGTGAAGATGCCGCGCTGGCGGTCGCGCTGCACCGCGTCGTCCTCCCAGCTGCCTTCCCAGAGTTTGTAGACCACCTCCATGTATTCGTCGGCGATGTCGTAGCGATCGTCATGCCCGACCTGCTTCTCCTTGCCAGCGCCGCGCGCGGCGCTGTCGAGATAGCCGGTGACGACGTTCCAGCCGATGCGGCCCTCGGTGAGATGATCGAGCGTCGACATCCGCCGCGCGAACGGGTAGGGCGGCTCGAAAGAGAGGTTGCTCGTGACGCCGAACCCGAGATTTTGCGTCACCGCCGCCATCGCCGAGAGCAACAGCAGCGGCTCGTTCGATGGCGTCTGTGTTGCATTGCGCAAGGCTGCGTCAGGGCTGTTGCCATAGACGTCATAGACGCCGAGCACGTCGGCCAGGAACAGCCCGTCGAAACGGCCGCGTTCCAGCGTCTTGGCGAGGTCGATCCAGTAGGGCAGGCGGTTATACTCGGCGGTGCGATCGCGCGGATGGGTCCACAACCCCGGTGATTGATGCGCAACACAATTCATCGCAAACGCGTTGAGCCTGATCTGCTTGGCCATGCTGGTCCCCCGGCGCCCTGTACCGGGCGCTCTTCGAATGATAGACGTGCGCCCCAATCTGGCGAAGTTCTTGCACAATCTGGCGAAGTTCTTGCATATGATTGGCCCTTTGCAATGGCCAATCCTAGAAAGGCTTGACGTTGGCAAGGCCAAAATCGGTGGGCTACAGCCCTTGGCAAGCCAATCTCAAGAGAGCAAGAACGAAATCGCAAGTCCCGCCACTTTCGAACGCCTGCGTGGCTCGCTACGCTGCCTCGTTCCAAGACGTTGAAAACGATACCAATGACCAGAGCCGACGCCATCGCCCGCGCCCGGGACGACTTCAAATCCGGTGCGTTTCTCGCTGAACTCGACCGCCGCGTCGCCTTCAAGACCGAGAGCCAGAATCCGTCGCGCGGCCCTGAGCTGCGTGCCTATCTGGAACAGGAAATGCAGCCTGCTTTTGCTGCGCTCGATTTTACCAGCCGCCTGGTCGAATCCCCGAGCGGCAAGGCGCCGTTCCTGTTTGCCGAGCATCATGAGAGCGCGTCGGCGCCGACCGTGCTGATCTACGGCCATGGCGATGTCGTCGACGGCATGGAGGGCGAGTGGCGCGACGGCCGCGATCCCTGGCGCACGACGACGGCAGGCACGCGCGTTTACGGCCGCGGCACTGCCGACAACAAGGGGCAGCACAGCATCAACATGGCCGCGCTCCGCGCAGTGCGCGAGGCCCGCGGCGGCAAGCTCGGCTTCAACGCCAAGTTCATCGTCGAGATGGGCGAGGAGATCGGCTCGCCCGATCTCGGCAAGGTCTGTGATCTCAATCGCGACGCGCTCAAGGCCGATCTGTTCATGGCCTCCGACGGACCCCGTTTGTCAGCGGATCGGCCGACGCTGTTCCTCGGTTGCCGTGGCGGCATCCGCATCCATCTCGACGTGAATCTGCGCGATGGCGGGCATCATTCCGGCAATTGGGGCGGCGTGCTCGCCAACCCCGCGACCATTCTGGTCAACGCGATTTCGACGCTGGTCGACGGCCATGGCCGCCTCCAGCTCGAGGCGCTGAAGCCGCCGCGGCTCACCAATCAGATCCGCAGCTATCTTGCCGATGTGCAGGTGGTGCCGACTGAAGACGAGCCCGCGCTTGCCGAGAATTGGGGCGAGGAAGGGCTGTCCGCGGCCGAGCGGCTCTATGCCTGGAACACGCTCGAAGTGCTGGCGATGTCATCGGGCAATATCGGGAAGCCGGCGAACGCCATTCCCGGTCACGCCAATGCCGTGCTGCAACTGCGTTTCGTGGTTGGGACCAAGGTTGATGGCCTGATCGACGCCGTTCGCGCGCATCTGGTCGGACGCGGCTTTCCGATGGTCGAGGTGCGGTCGGCACAGAGCTTTGCCGCCTCGCGCACCGACTTCGACAGCCCCTGGATCAAATGGGCTGCGGATTCGGTGAGGGAGACCACCGGAAAGGTGCCGGCGGTGCTGCCGAACTTCGGCGGCTCGCTGCCGAACGACGTGTTTTCCGAGATCCTCGGCTTGCCGACCATCTGGGTCCCGCACTCGTATCCCGGCTGTTCCCAGCATGCGCCCAATGAACACATCCTGCTGCCCTTGACCGAAGAGGCCTTGACGGTGATGGCCGGGCTGTTCTGGGATCTCGGGGAATTGCCCAAGCCACTCACCTGAGCCGTTAACCTGAGCCGCTATCCCGCCGAAAGTTACATTCTAATCCGGCCTGATTTGTGCTTGCATCCGGCCGCATCATCCTGAAAGGGGAGAAAAAGTGAAACATTTCCGTCACGTCGGCCTCGCGCTCGTCGCGACCTTTGCCATGAGCCAGGCTGGGGCCGAGGAGCTCACCGGCACGCTGAAGAACATCAAGGACACCGGCGCGATCACGCTCGGCTTCCGCGACTCGTCCATCCCGTTCTCTTATCTCGACGACAACCAGAAGCCCATCGGGTTCGCGATGGACATCTGCTACAAGATCGTCGACGCCGTGAAGAAGGAGCTCAAGCTCGACAAGCTCGAGGTGAAGCTCAATCCGGTAACCTCGGCAACGCGTATTCCGCTGATGGCGAACGGCACCATCGACCTCGAATGCGGCTCGACCACCAACAATGCCGAGCGCCAGAAGCAGGTCGCCTTCACCAACACCCACTTCCTGACCGCAAGCCGCTACGTCTTCAAGAAGTCGAGCGGACTGAAATCGATCGACGACCTCAAGGGCAAGACGGTGGTTTCCACCGCCGGAACCACCAACATCAAGCAGCTGACCGAGGCCAACGTCGCGAAAGGGCTCGGCGCCAATATCATACCGGCCAAGGACCACGCCGAAGCCTTCCTGATGGTCGAGACCGACCGCGCGGTCGCCTTCGTCATGGACGACATTTTGCTCGCGAGCCTCGTTGCCGGTTCGAAATCGCCGAGCGACTACGTCATCTCCAAGGATGCGTTCTCCAAGCCCGAGCCCTACGGCATCATGCTGCGCAAGGACGACCCCCAGTTCAAGAAGGTGGTCGATGCCGCGACCGCTGCGCTCTACACCTCCGGCGAGGGCGAGAAGATCTACGACAAATGGTTCATGGCCAAAATCCCGCCGAAGGGGTTAAACCTCAACACGCCGATCTCGCCCGAATTGAAGCACGAGTTCGCAAAACCTTCGGACTCGCCGAACCCGGACGACTATAAGTAAGATCAAACCTCGATCCCTGGGATCGAGATCATGTCCGGCCGCTCTTGACACCAGAGTGGCCGGACATTTGCATAGGCGCCCAAGACCTATTTCACGACATCTGTGATGGGCGCGTTCGCGCGGGGGACACGTGAACTACCATTGGAACTGGGGAATTTTCTTCGAGCCGAACCCGATGGGGACCGGCACCTATCTCGACATGCTGCTGTCGGGACTGGTGCTGACCCTGAAGACGGCGGCGCTTGCCTGGATCATCGCGCTGATCTTCGGTACGGCCATCGGCGTGCTGCGCACGCTGCCATCGAAGACCGCGTCCTGGATCGGCTTCTGCTGGGTCGAGTTCTTCCGCAACATGCCGCTGCTGGTGCAGCTGTTCCTGTGGTTCTTCGTGCTGCCGGAATTGCTGCCGAGGAGTGCCGGCCTGTGGCTGAAGCAATTGCCGAACGCACCATTCTGGACCGCCGCGATCGGCATAGGCTTCTTCATGTCGGCCCGTGTCGCGATACAATTGCAGGCCGGAATCGGCTCGCTGCCGCGCGGGCAGAGGATGGCGGCGACCGCGCTCGGCCTGACCACGTTTCAGGGCTATCGCTACGTGTTGCTGCCGATGGCCTTCCGCATCATCCTGCCACCGCTGACGTCCGAGTTCCTCAACACCATCAAGAACACGGCGGTCGCCATCACCATTGGCCTGATCGAGCTGACCGGAGAGGCGCGGTCGATGCAGGAATTTTCGTTCCAGGTGTTCGAGGCCTTCACGGCCGCGACCATCCTCTATCTCCTCGTCAACGCCGTCGTCGTGACAGCGATGCGCTTCCTCGAGCGCTGGGTCGCGATCCCCGGCTACATCACGGGGAAATAGAGCGATGTTCGGTAATTTCGATTTCGACGTCATCATCCGTGCGCTGCCTTATCTGTTCAAGGAGGGCATGACGTTCACGCTGATGCTGACGGCGCTGGCGGCACTCGGCGGTCTCGTCTTCGGCACCGCGATCGCCCTGATGCGGCTGTCCGGCTACAAGACGCTTGGGCGCATCGCCGGCGTCTATGTCGACTTCATGCGCTCGCTGCCGCTGGTGCTGGTGATCTTCTGGTTCTACTTCCTGGTGCCCTATATCGGGCAGTGGGTGACGGGTGCGTCGCGGCCGATTAGTGTCGGCGCCTTCGCGTCCTCGCTGATCACCTTCATCATGTTCGAGGCCGCCTATTTCTCCGAGATCATGCGCGCCGGCATCCAGTCGATCTCGCGCGGCCAGCCCGCCGCGGCCAACGCGCTCGGCCTCACCTATGCCCAGACCATGCGCTACGTCGTGCTGCCGCAGGCGTTCCGCAACATGTTGCCGGTGCTGATAACGCAAACCATCGTGCTGTTCCAGGACACCTCGCTGGTTTATGTGCTGTCGATTACGGATTTCCTCGGTGCGGCCAGCAAGGTCGCGCAGCGCGACGGCCGTCTGGTCGAGATGTACCTGTTTGCTGCCGTCGTCTACTTCACCATTTCCTGCATCGCGTCCTTTGGCGTCCGCCGCCTCCAGGCGCGCATCGCCATCCTTCGCTAGGGCCCGTCATGATCGAAATCAGCCACGTCGATAAATGGTACAGCCCGACCTTCCAGGTGCTGACCGATTGCACCACCAGCGTCGCCAAGGGCGAGGTGGTGGTGGTGTGCGGTCCGTCCGGTTCGGGAAAGTCGACGCTCATCAAATGCGTCAACGCGCTGGAGCCGTTCCAGAAGGGCGACATCAGCATCGATGGCATCAAGGTCAATGACTCAAAGACCAATTTGCCGAAACTGCGCTCGCGCGTCGGCATGGTGTTCCAGCACTTCGAGCTGTTCCCGCATCTCAAGATCATCGACAATCTTTGCCTCGCACAGCAGAAGGTGTTGGGCCGGCCGCGTGACCAGGCATTGGAGAAGGGAATGCAGCTCCTCGACCGGGTCGGCCTGAAGGAGCAGGCACAAAAATTCCCAGCGCAGCTCTCCGGCGGTCAGCAGCAGCGCGTTGCCATTGCCCGCGCGCTCGCCATGGACCCCATCGCCATGCTGTTCGACGAGCCGACCTCGGCGCTCGATCCGGAGATGATCAGCGAGGTGCTCGACGTCATGGTCGATCTCGCCCGCGAAGGCATGACCATGATGGTCGTGACCCATGAAATGGGTTTTGCCCGCAAGGTCGCCAACCGCGTGATCTTCATGGACCGCGGCGAGATCGTCGAGGACGCGCCGAAGGATGATTTCTTCGGCAAGCCGCGCAGCGACCGCGCGCAGAAGTTCTTGTCGAAGATTCTGTCGCACTAGCTCTGCTGTCATTCCGGGACGCGCTCTTGGCGCGGGCCCGGAATCCATCACCACCATCGGGAGCATGGATCCCGGGCTCGCGCTCCGTGCGCCCCGGGATGACGAAGAGCAGGGTTTATCGGGCTGGCCAAATCCCCTATACCGGGTCAATCCCCATTTCCGCCAGGAGACCTGCCTTGGACTCGATCGCCTACGTCAACGGCTCATTCGTTCCGCTCTCGGATGCCAAGATCTCGGTTCTCGACCGCGGCTTCCTGTTCGCCGACGGCATCTACGAGGTCTCGGCCGTGCTCGACGGCAAGCTGGTCGACAACGCCTCCCACCTGGCGCGGCTGGAGCGTTCGGTCGGCGAGATCAGCTTGAATCTGCCGGAGAGGGTCGAGCGCATCACCGAGATCCAGAAGGAGCTCATCGCGCACAACAAGCTCGAAAGCGGCCTCGTCTATCTCCAGGTGACGCGTGGCGCCGACAAGGGCCGCGATTTCCCGTTCCCCAAGGGTGACGTCAAGTCGAGCCTGGTGATGTTCACCTCCGAAAAGGACATCATCAACGCCGCCTCGGCCAAGACCGGCATCAACGTCATCACGGTGCCCGACATCCGCTGGGAGCGCCGCGACATCAAGAGCGTGGCGCTGCTCGCGCAGGTGCTGGCGAAGCAGGCCGCGGCCGAAGCCGGCGCAGGTGAGGCCTGGATGCTGGAAAACGGCTACGTCACCGAGGGCGGCTCGTCCTCCGCCTTCATCCTGACCCAGGACGACGTCATCGTCACCCGCAAGAATTCCAACGCGATCCTGCCGGGCTGCACCCGCAAGGCCGTGATCGCGCTCGCCGAAGAACGCCAGCTCCGCGTCGAAGAGCGGTCCTTCACGGTCGCCGAAGCGCTCGCCGCCAAGGAGGCCTTTGCCACGTCGGCCTCGCTGTTTGTCCAGCCGGTGGTAGCGATCGATGGAAAGAAGGTGGGCGACGGCAAGCCCGGCCCGATGGCGGCGCGGCTGCGCGAGATCTATGTGGAGTTTGCCAAGGCGACGGCGGTTTAGGCCGCGCGCTCCGCTACCGTAGGGTGGGTTAGCGAAGCGTAACCCACCATCTTGTTCAACGCGGAGGAACCGATGGTGGATTACGCTTCGCTAATCCACCCTACGCGATTTGCCGGCGAGCCGCGGCCTACGCCACCGATGCCTTCACCTTCACCGGATGCACCGCGCGGAACGCGATCGCCAACCTGTTCCAGGCGTTGATGGCCCCGATCAGCGCGGTCAGGTTCACAGTCTCTACCTCGGAGAACTGCGCGCGGGCTTCGGCGTAGACATCATCGGGTGCGCGCGTCTCCGCGATCAGCGTCACCGACTCGGTCCAGGCCAGCGCGGCGCGCTCGCGGTCGGTGTAGAGCGGGGACTCGCGCCAGGCGTTGAGCAGATAGATGCGCTGCTCGGTCTCGCCGCGCTTGCGGGCATCCTCGGTGTGCATGTTGATGCAGAAGGCGCAGCCGTTGATCTGCGACGCCCGGATCTTGACGAGCTCGATCAGCGATTTCTCCAGGCCCGTCGACTGGATCTGCTCTTCAAGCGCCATCAGCGCTTTCATCGTGTCGGGCGCGGCCTGGTAGAAATTCATGCGGGGTTTCATGGTCGTTCTCCTTTTGCTGGGTTAGAGATCAGTGGGCGCCATCGGCCGAGACCTGGCCGGGCTTTTTCAGGAACATGGCCGCGACGAAGGCTACGATCAGCGCCAGGCCGAGCAGATAGAAGGTGTCGCTGAAGGCAAAGATATAAGCCTGCTTCTGCACGACATGGCCGATCGCGACATAGGCGCGATGCGCGGCATCGGCACGGTCGAGCACGCCGTGATTGATGAAATACTGCGTGAGCTGCTCCAGCCGGGTGCGGGTGGCCTGCTCAAACACCGAGACCGACTGCATCAGCACGTTGGAATGATACTGCTCGCGCTTGGTCAGTACGGTCTGGAGCAATGCGATGCCGACGGCGCCGCCGAGATTGCGCATCATGTTGAACAGGCCGGAGGCCGAGCCCGCATTCTCCGGCTCGATGCCGGCGGTGGCGACCGCCGACAGCGGCGCCATCACCAGCGCCTGGCCGATGGCGCGGACGACGTTGGGCCACAGCAGCTGGTCGGCTGCGTAGTCATTGGTCATATAGATGTTCATGAAGTTGGAGCCTGCGAACAGCACGAAGCCGATGCCGATGATGATCCGCGCGTCGAATTTCTGCATCAAGCGCGGCACCAGCGGGATCAGCAGCAGCTGCGGCAATCCGGTCCATGCCAGCACCATGCCGATCTGTTCGGAATTGTAGCCCTGGATGCGTGCCAGATATTGCGGCAGGATGAACACCGAGCCGTACAGCGCGACGCCGAGCAGGAAGTTCGCGAGCATGCCGAAGCCGAAATTGCGGCGCACGAGCAGGCGCAAATTCAACAGCGGCTTTCTCACCGTCAGCTCGATGATCAGAAAAGCGGTCAGCGCCACAACTGCGATGATTGACAGCTTGACGATAAAGGGCGAGCCGAACCAGTCGTCCTTGTTGCCTTCCTCCAGCACGGTCTGAAGCGCGGACAGCCCGATCGCCATGGTGATGATGCCGGCCCAGTCGCCCTCACCGAGCAGCGACAGCTTCATCGGCTTGGCGTCGAGCGCGTACCAGAGCATGCCAACCATGATCGCACCGGGCGCAAGATTGACGTAGAAGATGTACTGCCAGCCAAAGTTCTCGGTGAGATAGCCGCCGATGGTCGGGCCGATCGCGGGTGCAAACGTCGCCGACAGCGCGAACAGGGCAAGACCAACCGGCTGCTTGGCACGCGGCAGCAGCGTGATGATGAGGGTGAACGCCATCGGAATGAGCACGCCGCCGGTAAAACCTTGCACGGCGCGCAGCACGATCATCTGCGGCAGGTCCTGCGCCAGTGCACAGGCCGCTGAGAGAACCAGGAACAGGATCGCGTTGGTGAGCAGATAGATCCGGATCGAGAACACCTGGGCGAGCCAGCCGGACAGCGGGATCACCACGATTTCGGCGATCAGATAGGAGGTCGAGATCCAGCCGCCGTCATCGATGCCGGCGCCGATCGCGCCCTGGATGTCGGCGAGCGAGGCGTTGACGATCTGGATGTTCAGCACCGCCATGAAGGCGCCGAGCGTGGCGCCGATCACCGCGATCCAGGTCTTGGCGGAAACGGCAGGCGTTGTGGGAGCCGCGGCCGGGGCGGCGAGGTTGGCGGCGGAGGCGGCGTTGACGGTCGGGTGAAGCGTGCTCATGGAGGCCTCGTCTCGGTTACGGAGACAGGATGCGTTACGTGGACGGTTTCGATAATCAGGGAAGTCTGGGAAGGATCATCCGGCAGAACTTGATAATCCTGCCGGGCCTTTCCGTGTCAGCCGCCGTTCGGGTGCGGCGCGTTTTCGACAACGCGCTTGGCTGTCTCGCGCTCGGCCACCACGGTCGCCTTGGTATCGACGGTCGGCACCGCCGACATGCCGGGCCGCAGCAGGCCCGTCAGGCTGTGGTCGTCGAGCACGATCTTCACCGGCACGCGCTGTACGATCTTGGTGAAGTTGCCTGTGGCATTGTCGGGTGGCAGCAGGGCGAATTCCAAACCGCTCGCCGGCGACAGGCTGTCGACATGGCCGTGGAGGGGCTTGTTCCGGAAACTGTCGACGTAAAGCTCGACCGGCTGGCCGGCGCGGACATGGGTGAGCTGAGTCTCCTTGAAATTCGCCACCACATAGACTGCATCGAGCGGCACCACCGCCATCAACTGCGTGCCCGCCTGGACATATTGGCCGATGCGCAAGCTGCGAGCGCCGACCGTGCCGTCGACCGGCGCGGTGATCTCGGTATAGGACAGGTTCAGCTCGGCTTGATCCGCGACCGCGCGGGCGCGGTCAAGCTGCGCCGTGGCCTGGGCGCGCTGGGTGGTCAGCACGTCGACCTTGCGCTGCGCGGCCACCAGGCCCGATTTGGCGTGCTGCAATTGCGCGTTGCTGGCGCGGAGCGCCGCATCGGTCTGCTGCGCGCGCTGGATCGTGCCGGAGCCCGACTTCATGAGGTCGTCGTAGCGGGCGCGCTCTTCCTGCGCGAATTTCAGATTGGCATCTGCCGCCGCAACGTCGGCCGTGCTCTGCTCGATGATCGGCTGTTGCAGTTCGAGCTGGGCATCGAGGTTGCGGACCGAGGCTTCGGCGGCGGCGACATCGGCGCGGGCCTGGCCAAGCGCCGCCTTGAAGTCGCGGTCGTCGATCTTCGCCAGCACCTGGCCCGCCTTAACCTTTTCGTTGTCGCCAACCAGCACCTGGGCGATGTAGCCCGAAACCTTCGGTGCGATGATGGTGGAGTCGGCCTTCACATAGGCGTCATCGGTGGATTCGAGGTAGCGGCCGGTGGTCAGGTAATTGTAGCCAAAGTCGCCGGCGGCGGCGACTCCAAGGGCCAGCGCCAGGCCGATGGCCGCCCGCTTGACCGCCTGAAGGGACGGGCGCAGGTTTATTTTCTCATTTTTGTCAGTAACATAAGTCGCATTCGACATAGCATCCTCGACATTCCCAGCCGTCCCGGTTCAAACGGTGCGCTGCTGATGGCCGTAAGATGCGCTGTCTCCCCGCTTGTGATAATCCCGGAAGAAATGGAAGCATTATCCAGCGAGAGCGGATAATCGGAGCTTGACCTATGGACCGCTTTACCAGCCTCACGGCCTTTGTCCGGGTGGTCGAAAACGGCGGCTTCTCGGCTGCGGCCCGGCGGCTCAACATGTCGACGACCATGGTGAGCAACCATGTTCAGGCGCTGGAAGACCGGCTCGGGGCGCGGCTGCTCAACCGCACCACGCGCAAGGTGAGCCTCACCGAAATTGGCAAGGCCTATTACGATCGCTCGACGCAGATCCTCGCCGATCTCGAACAGGCTGACGACATCGCCGGCGAGTTGCAGTCGGTGCCGCGCGGCACGCTTCGCATCCACTCTGCCACGCACATGGTGCCCTTCGTCGCGACCGTGGTGGCCAAGCTCCTGTCCACCTATCCGGAGGTCAAGGTCGACCTGCGCATGGGGGAAGGTGATATCGATCTGATCGAGGAGGGATACGACGTCGCCCTGCGAATGACGCCGCCGCCGGATTCGAGCCTCATTGTCCGCAGCCTTGCCACCTGGCGTCATGTGCTGTGCTGCTCACACGGCTATATCGAGAAGCATGGCCGGGTCCAGCAGCTCGCCGAGCTCTCCGGGCACAATTGCGGCCGCCACCTGAACTATCCGTTCGGGGACGAGTGGCGCTTCATCGATCGCAAGGGCGTGCCGGCCTCAGTGCGCATTTCCGGCAGCCTTGTCACCAACAGCGGCGAAGCGTTGCGGAAGATGGCGCTGGAGGGCGCCGGCGTCTGCCTGATGGCGGGATTTCTGGTGCAGGACGATCTCGAAGCCGGCCGGCTCGTCCGCCTGCTGCCCGAATATCGTACGGTCGAAATTTCCATGAACGCGGTCTACCCGCATCGCCATCATCTCTCGGCCAAGGTGAGGACCTTCATCGACATGCTCGTGCATCACAGCGCTGAGCAGCAGAAGCTGATCAACCCGTATTCGTGACTCGCAAGGGGGGCGGCAGCCGTCCGAACAGTTCTTCAAGCGCCATGCCGATCGCAAGCAAGTGGCGATCGCTACCCGCGGGGCCGTCGAGCTCCAATCCGATCGGCAATTTGCTGGTCTCGCCGAGCGCGATTGGAATCTGGATGCCGGGAATGCCGGCATTGCTGCCGGGATCGGTGTTCTGGATGAACAGTCCGAAATTCTCGAGGCTGCTGGACTCCGGATTGGACGCGATCGCAACCCGCGGCGTGGTCGGGAAGACGATGGCGTCGAGCCGGTTGTTTGCAAAGGCCTGCTGGTAGAGCGCCTGGAGCGCGGGCCTCGCGACATTGATGGCTTCGTCGTAAAGCGGCTTTGCATCGACAAAGCTGCCGTCGGACGCCGGCAATTTGCGCGGCAGCACCAGGCCCTCATAGGTGCCCTTGACGTCGGGGCTCGCGATTTGCGCGACCATGGCCTCGATGGTCACGCCTGTGCCGGTGTGCTTGAGATAGGCGACCATGTCGTCATAGGCCTCGTAGAGCGCGACCGGAAATCCGACCTGGCCGTTGAGCTGGGCCAGTTCCGGCATCTCGATATCGATCACGGTCACGCCTTGCGCCTTCAATCGGGCGAGGGCGGCAGGGAAAGCGGCTTCCGTGTCCCCGTCGAGGTTCGTCAGCATGCTGTTCACGAGGCCGAGACGGACCTGTTTGAGATCGGCCGGTCCGATCGCATCGCCGCCGGCAATGATGCGGTCGAGCAGCGCGACGTCCGCCATGGTGGCCGCCATCGGGCCTGCGGTGTCGCGGGTATGCGAGATCGGCGCGATGCCGGCTTGCGGATAGCGGCCGACAGTCGGTCGCAGCGAGGCGCATCCGTTCAGCGCGGCGGGAACGCGTACCGACCCGCCGGTGTCGGTGCCGAGCCCGCCCGCCACGATCCTGGCACCGATCGCCGCGCCTGTGCCAGAAGACGAGCCGCCGGCGATCAGCGAGCGGTCATAGGCGTTGCGCACGCCGTATTCGGGGCCGGTCTTGAACCCGGCATTGTAGCCGGAGATGCCGAAAGCAAGCTCGTGCATGTTGGTTTTGCCGATGATGACCGCGCCCGCGGCACGCAGCTTCGCCACGACAGGCGCGTCAGTGCGCGGAATGAAAGTCTTCAGCCCCGGCGTTCCAGCGCTGCAGGGCAGTCCGGCGACTTCGATGTTGTCCTTGATCACGATGGGGACGCCGCCGAGCGGCCCGCCCGCGGCGCCTGCGCCCTGTGTATCGAATGCGACGGCAGCCTTCAGCGCGCCCTCTTCATCCAGCGTAACGAAGGCGTTCAGGTCGGCGTTGGCCTTGGCACGGGCGAGGGCCTCGGAGGTGAGCGCGTGGCTCGTGATTTTTCCGGCCGCGAGCTCGGCCGCGGCCCGGGTCAGGGTCAACTGGTCGAAATTCATGATGCGCCACCCGATTGCCAGGCTCCATGAGGGAGCCTCTTCCAATTGGGGAGGCTGGAGCCTCGCTGGCGCGACGTCAACCATAGGCCTGCATCTTTGGCGATGCCGACCTTGCCAAATCCGTGAGCAGCGTCTCAGTCTCCGATCGTACCTTCGTGACCGCGGCATCCTTCACCGGGCCATAGCCGCGAATATCCATCGGCGCCTTTGCGATAGTGATGAGATCGGGCAGATGGGCCGCGTTGAGACCGTCGAGCATCCGTTCGATCAAGCCTTCATACCAGACGATCAGCTCCCGCTCGGCCCGCCGGTCGGCTGCATAGCCGAACGGATCGAACGGCGTCCCGCGCAGTGCCTTCAGCCGCGCCAGTATGGCGAGCGGCCTCTGGATCCACTGACCGAAGGCGCGCTTGCGCGGGCGGCCGCGGGCGTCGTGCTTGGATGGCAGGAACGGTGGAGCGAGATGGTATTGGACGCTGAAGCCTTCCTCGAACTCGCGCTTTAGCTCGTCGAGAAAGCCGGTCTGCATGTGTAGGCGCGCGACCTCGTACTCATCCTTGTAGGCCATCAGCTTGAAGAGAGCGCGGGCCACGGCCTCGGTAAGGGCCTCGCTGTTGAGGACAGCTTCGGCAGCACGAACTTTTGCGACCAGTGCTCGATAGCGCGCCGCATAAACCCCGTCCTGGTAGGCCGTGAGAAAATCGGCACGGCGGGCGATCAGCTGGTCGAGCGTTTCGGCCTCGGGCGCATGGTCCGCTTTCGGCAGAAAGTCCGGTTCAGCGGCGGCGATGCGGCCCCAGGCAAAAGCCTGCTGATTGCGTTCGACAGCCACGCCGTTCAACTCGATCGCGCGTAACAGCGCTGGTAACGAGACTGGCACCAAGCCGCGTTGCCAGGCAAAGCCGAGCATGATGATGTTCGCATAGACGGCATCGCCGAGCAGGCGTTCGGCCAGCGCGTTGGCGTTGATGCTGTCGAGATGGTCGGTGCCGATGACGTGACCGATCGCGCGCAAGCGAGAAGCAGAGGCGAGATCGGCATCGCGGAAGCGGACGACGTCGCCGGTCGGCATCTCAGCGGTGTTGACCGCGGCACGCGTGCCGCGCCGATAGGTGCCGGACGCTTTTGGCGAGGAGCTGACGACGAGGTCGCAACCGATCAGCGCATCGGCCGCGCCCTGATCGATGCGGACCTGGTGCAGCGCCTCGGGTGACGCAGCCAGCCGGATATAGCTCAGCACAGGCCCGAACTTTTGCGCAAAGCCGGTGAAGTCCAGCACCGAGACGCCGCGCCGTTCGAGATGTGCGGCCATGCCGATCAGCGCGCCGACCGTGATCACGCCGGTGCCGCCGACGCCGGTCACAAGCAGGTCGTAGGGGCGGTCGAGCGCAATGGGAGCTGGCAGAGTAAGCGCAGCCGCGCGGCCGACCGCGTCGATCTGGCTCGCGCTCTTCTTCCGGCGCGTCGCACCTTCAACGGTGACAAAGCTCGGGCAAAAGCCGTTGAGGCAGGAAAAATCCTTGTTGCAGGCGGATAGGTTGATCTGGCGCTTGCGGCCGAACGGCGTCTCCTTCGGCTCGACGCTAAGGCAATTGGATTCGACCGAGCAGTCGCCGCAGCCCTCGCAGACGAGGTCGTTGATATAGGCGAAGCGTTTTGGATCGGCCATCTCGCCACGCTTGCGTCGGCGCCGTTTCTCTGTCGCACAGGTCTGCTGATAGATCAGCACCGAGACGCCGGAGACATTACGCAACTCGCGCTGCACGGCGTCCATCTCTTCGCGCGGATGGATCGTGGCGCCGATGGGAAGGTCCGCCGGCAAGAATTGCGCGGGATCGTCCGACACCAGCGCGACGCGCGTCACCCCCTCGGCACGGACACTATGCGCGATGGCATGCACGCTGACGGGGCCGTCCACCGGCTGGCCGCCGGTCATGGCGACGGCGTCATTGAACAGGATTTTGTAGGTGATGTTGGCTTTGGCCGCGATCGCCTGGCGGATCGCCATCGAGCCGGAGTGATAATAGGTGCCTTCGCCGAGGTTCTGGAAGATATGCTTGTGGCCGGTGAATCGTGACGAGGCCGCCCAATTGACGCCTTCGCCGCCCATCTGGATCAGCGACGAAGTCTCCCGGTCCATCCAGCTCGCCATGAAATGGCAGCCGATGCCGGCCAGTGCTTTCGAGCCCTCCGGAACCTTTGTGGATGTGTTGTGCGGACATCCCGAGCAGAAATACGGCGTGCGCGTCGCGCCTGTGACGTTGACCGTGCGATCGGCCTCGGGCAGCAACGCGGCTGCGCGCGCCGCGAGATTGAGGCCCGGAAACATCGGATCGAGCCGCCGTGCCAGCACGGATGCGAGCGCACGCGGCGACAATTCGCCGGTCCAGGAGATCAGCCGCGCGCCGGTTTCGTCGTGCTTGCCGACCATGCGCTCGGGCTTCGCGCCCGGATAATCGTAGAAATATTCCTTGAACTGGCTCTCGATAATGCCGCGCTTCTCTTCGACGACCAGGATCTCGCGCTTGCCCTTCACGAAATCCATGGCGTCATGCAGCGCCAGCGGCCAGACCATGCCGACCTTGTAGACGTCGATGCCGATGTTGCGGCAGGCGGCTTCATCCAGCCCCATCAGCCGTAGCGCCTCCATCAAGTCGAGATGTGCCTTGCCGGTGGTGACGATGCCGTAGGTGGCGCCTGGGATATCGTAGATGTGGCGATCGATCGGATTGGCCTTCGCGAAGGCATAGACCGCGTGCTTCTTGGCTTCCAACCGCTCCTCGATCTGCGGACCGGGAAGGTCGGGCCAGCGATAGTGCAGGCCGCCTGGCGGCGGTGTGAAGTCGGGCGTGCGAAACAGCCGCGGCGGGCGTAGTGCGACGGAGCCACCTGATTCCACGATCTCAGAGATCGCCTTGAAGCCGACCCACATGCCGGAGAAACGGCTCAGTGCGTACCCATATTCGCCGAATGCCAGATATTCGCCGACATCGGCCGGATGCAGCGTCGGCATGAACCAACTCATGAAGGCGACATCGGATTGGTGCGGCATGGAGGACGACACGCAGCCATGGTCGTCGCCGGCGACCACTAGCACGCCGCCATGCGGCGAGGAGCCGTACGCGTTGCCGTGCTTGAGCGCGTCACCGGAGCGATCGACACCGGGGCCCTTGCCGTACCAGAGCCCGAACACACCATCGACCTCGCGGTCAGGTTGGGTTTCGACCTGTTGCGAGCCGAGCACGGCGGTTGCCGCGAGATCCTCGTTCACTGCGGGGAGGAATTCGATGTGGTCCTGCTTCAATTGCTGCTGGATGCGCCACAGTTCGAGATCGACGCCGCCGAGCGGCGAGCCTCGATAGCCGGAAATGAAGCCCGCGGTGTTCAGCCCCGCGGCACGATCGCGCCTGATCTGGTCGAGCGCGATGCGAACGATGGCTTGCGTGCCCGTGAGGAAAACACGGCCCTCCTTGCGGTCGTAGCGGTCGGAGAGCTCGTAGGCGTCGAGTGACGGAATGGCGTCCATAGCGGACCTCGCGCGGCATCCTGCCGAATAGGCCAAGGTTAGGCTTGGGGCGCTGGTAGGTCTTACCTATTCATCCCGTGATGAACGTCAGTTCGGTCGTATTTTGCAGAATAGGTCGAATTTTGGTAGATTTGATCGATTCGAGGCTATCGATGATTGAAGACCAGGACGCTCGGATTCTTGCTCATCTCCAGAAGGACGGCCGGGCCACCAATCAGCAGCTTGCCGACGAGGTCGGCATGTCCACCTCGGCCTGCTGGCGCCGGGTGCGTGCGCTCGAGGAAAGCGGCGTCATCCACGGCTATGCGGCGCTGGTCGCGCGCGAGCAGGCGGGCTTCGCGATGTCCGCCATCCTCCACGTCTCGCTGGAGCGGCACGACGCCAAATTCGTCGACGAGTTCGTCTCCCGTGTCACCACGCGCCGCGAGGTGCTGGAGTGTTTTGCGACGACGGGTGACGCCGATTATCATTTGCGCGTCGTCGTGCAGGACATGGCCGCCTACAACAGGTTCTTGGACGAGTTCATGTTCCGCATTCCCGGCATCCGCTACGTCCGCAGCAATGTCGTGCTGAAGGAGATCAAGACGAGCGTGGCGCTGCCGTTTTGAGATGGCCTCGAGCAGCTGTCTTTCACATTGCCTCCGCCCGATTGCGCCGGAGCAATTGGCGTAGCGACAGCACGTGCAACAGGATCGAGCTTGGCACGACGAAGGCTGGGGTCAGCACATTCGGGAAGGTATCGACCGCCATGCCCGGGCCATTCGGAACGATCAGCTGGAACGGGCCGGGCGACATGATCATTCCCAGGGCGATCGCAGTGGCCAGGTCGGCGAGGCCGAACATGTTCCAAAGGATCGCCGTTTTCCGCCCCTGAGCCGTTCCGGTCGCCAGGGCGATCGCTGCCGGCAGAGCGAACAGGCCGGTTAGCACGTCGCCAGTCCCAGCCGGCAATGCCCACAGGCCCGGCATCATCCCTCGCAGCCAGTAAACCAGCCATTGGCTGCCAAAGATGCGGTAAAGCTGAAGCGCGATGAGCCATGTCGTCGGCATTGCATCGAGCAACTGTCCGACCCGCTTCGATAACAGCAGCACGGGCGTCCCGACGATCACTGGCAGCAGGATCGCCGCAGGAAGCAGCGGCAACGAGGAAGCACCGGTACGGAATACGCTATTGATGGCTGCCGTCCAGGCGGCGGAAGACCAAAGCGTAAAGGGGACCATGAAGACCAGCCAGGTCGTCTGGCGTTGTCTTGGTGTCAACTCGATGTTTTCGAGAGCCAGCCACAGGCCAAGCGCAATGAGCCCATGGGCCATCAGCCGAACGGCCAGGGCCGGAAAGCCGCTGTCCGAAAGTGCGGGCAGCGCGTAGATCAACCAGGTCCACAGCGCCGTGAAGGAAACAGTCCACATGAGGCTGAGCCAGGCGGGACGCGGGGCAATCTCGACAACGAAAACGGAATCGGTGTTCATCGGCGTTCCTTTATGAGGGCGTCGCGATAAGCCTCTCTGTCGGCGCGCAGCAGATTGCGGTCCACCTGTTGCGTCACGATCTCTGTGCTTCCGATCCGGGCCTCAGCAGAAGCATGAAAACGAGAACATGGCCGACCAGCAGCAAAGGCACGTAAAGGGCCGGGATATAAATGCCGGCGCCGAACAGGCCGGGATTCTGAATCTTCGTTGCGCCCGCGTAATACGCATTCAGGAGATCGAGCGCACCCCAGACGTTGAAGATCCAGACCATCGGAATGGCGATCGACCATCGCCTGGAGAGCGCCGCCATTGAGATGAGTGCGAGAGTGGCGGCGATGAGATCTCCCCATCCGACTTCGCTGGCGAAGTTCGGGTCCAAGTCCGGGGAGACGAACCCGGCGACCATGAAGTTCATCCCGAGGAAGCGGAACGCGTGGAAGGCTGCCAGAAGTCTCAGGGCGTCGTGGCGCGGCATCGCGCGGACAAAGGGCCAAACATAGACGGAGGCCACCACCGCGCTGGTCAGCAAGGCGCCTGCGACACTGAGGACGAATGGAAGGTTGAAGCCCGGTGGCACGTTCGGATGTCCTTGTAATGGTTGGTCCGGTCGGATGGGGCCGGGGCCTGCGGCCGGTCAGGGTTTTGTCATGAGCAGGCGGAGCGGCATGAGCGGGCCCACGGCGATGTATTCGTGGTCGATGAGATCCTGCCTGGCGAGCGGCAAGGCATCCATGATCGCGTGCGCTTCGGCATCATCCTTGGCATCCAGCAGGAAGACAGCGCCCCGCCCATCGGACCGCGAATACCATTCACGAACTTTTCCGGTGAGATAGAGCTGGACGGTCTGCCTGATTTCATCAGGCATGACGGCCATGATCTGTTCGCGCGGGATGCCAGCCTTGACGGTCAGGATGACCATGACCCCGGTGGTCGTGGGTGACGGCGCTTGTGCTTGGGCAGCGGATGGTTCGGTCATGGCGGTAACACCTGTCAGTGTGAGGGTAAGTGCCAGGATGACGTTGCGGATTGCCTTCATCGCTTCGCTTCTCCGGTGCGGCTCATTTGCTATTCGGATGTAAGGCCGCTTTCCGCGCGCGACTATCCGCGATAATGTTGACGGGGTATGAAGCAAAACTTCACAGTCAGGCACGGCGCGCTGGACGGCCTAGAGGCGTTCCTGAGTGTCGCCCAACACCGCAGTTTCCGCCGGGCGGCCGCTGAACTCGGCGTAACGCCATCGGCTATCAGTCAGGCGGTGCGCGCGCTCGAGGCGCGCGTCGGCGCCGCGCTTTTCATCCGTACGACCCGTAGTGTCGGTTTGACTGAAGCTGGCGAAAGATTTCTTGCGCGCGCAAGACCTGCCTTCGAGGAACTCGTCGCGGCAAGTGGGGCCGCGCGCGAGCTTGGACAGCGACCGGCCGGGCTCTTGCGTCTCACCGTACCGCGCTCGGTCGTGCCGATCCTGTTGGAGCCGCTGGTCGCGTCGTTCTGCCGGGCGTTTCCCGAGGTTGAGGTGGAGCTCGCCGCGAGCGAAGAACTGGTCGATATCGCAGCCGAAGGTTTTGATGCCGGCATCAGGATGGGCCAGTTCATCGCCCCCGACATGGTCGTGGTGCGTCTGACGAAGCCGCTGCCCCTCATTGTCGTCGGCAGCCCGGACTATCTTGCTCGTTGCGGCCGGCCCGAGCGGCCGGACGATCTGCGTGAGCACGCGTGCTTGAGATTGCGACGATCGAATGGTGCAATCGCCTCATGGTCCCTCAACGATGACGGTCGTTCGATCGAGATTGCAGTTTCGGGGCCTTTCATCGCCTACGACTTTCCGACGATGCTCGGAGCCGCCGTCGAAGGTGTGGGTCTTGCGCAAGTGCCCGCACCGCTGGCCGCCGGCGCCATAGCGACAGGAAAACTCGTTCAAGTGCTGGAGCAATTCGCGCCAATGACACCGGGCGTGTTCCTGTATTACCCCGGCCACCGACAAATCATGCCGAAGCTTCGAGCCTTTATCGACCATGTGAAGGGCCGCTCAGCGGTTACCATTTAACCTACTGCCCCTCCCGCACAAACCGATTGCGCAGCGTGCCGATTCCGGTGATGTCGATTTCCACGACATCGCCATGCTTGATGTCGGGCGAGGCGCCATCGGTGCCCATCCAGATCACGTCACCCGGCCATAGCGTAAAATACCTGGTCAGCTCGACCAGGAACGGCACCACGCCAAAGATCATGTCGCAGGTCGCGAAGCGGTTGGTCTCCTTGCCGTTGACCCGGACGATCGTTTCCATCTTTGCAAGATCGGCGTCCGTCTCGATCCAGGGTCCCATCGGCTTGAACGTGTCGGCGTTCTTCGAACGCCATAGGCTGCGGTCTGCCTTCTGCCAGCTGCGCTCGCTGACGTCGTTGCCGATGGTGTAGCCGAATACACAATCCATCGCGTTGGCTTCGGTGAGATGCTTTACTTTCTTGCCGAGGACGACGGCGAGCTCGCCCTCGTAGTGGATCTTCTCCGTCGCAAAGGATGGGATCACGACATCCTCGTCGTGTGCGATCAGCGCATTTTGTGCGCGGTAGCCGATCTCGGGACGGTCAGGCACAGCCGGCACCTCGCCACGCTTGTCGGCGGCTTCCTTCAGGTGCTTCAGGTAGTTCAGGCCGACGCAATAGAAGGTGCGCGGGATCAGCGGCAGCTCGATTTTGACGTCGCGAAGCGAATGCGTGCGCAAGGTGCGCTGCCAGTCAGCGAAGGGATCGCCATCGACCGCGATCACCTGGTCGCCCTCAACGATCCCCCAGGATGTTTTGCCGGAGGCGGTGAATTTCAGCCAGCGCATGTCTTGTCCTCGTTGCTATTCCGCGGCGTCGCGCGGCTGTACTTTCCAGGCGCCGGCGGCCGGCCGCTTCAGCCCGAGATTTTCCCGCAATGTCTTGCCGCGATACTCCTTCTGGAACAGCCCGCGCCGCTGCAATTCCGGCACGATATGTTGCACGAAGTCCGCATAGGAGCCGGGCACATAGGTCGCGGCGATGACAAAGCCGTCGCAGCCGCGTTCGACGAACATTTCTTCCAGTCTGTCCGCGATCTCCTTGGGGCCGCCGACCATGGCGTCATGCACCTGGCCGCGGCCGGAGAAGGTGACGAAGTCGCGCGCGCTCGGATTGCTCTTGCCTGAGTTCTTCAGCACGCCGTCGCGGATGCCGAGAATGCCTTGCATGCTCTTCAGCTCGTCCGTCGTCAGCGGCTCGTCGAGATCCTTGGAGGCGAAATCGTAGTTGAGCGCTTCGGCGAGCAGTGACAGCGCGTCGATCTCGAGCGGCAGCTTGTTGATCAGCGCCATCTTGTCCTCGGCCTCGGCCTTGGTCGCGGCGCAGACCGGCGTGGTCAGATTGCAGAGGAACATCTGATCGGGATCGCGGCCGGCTTTCGCGGCCTCGTTGCGCACGGAGGCATAGCCTTCCTTGGCGCCGGCGAGATTGCGCGCGGCGGTGAAGATCACTTCGCCCCAACGGCCCGCGAAGCGCTGGCCACGGCCGGAGGCGCCGGCCTGGATGATAACGGGGTGGCCCTGGTCCGAACGCGGCACGGTGAACGGTCCGCGCGACTTGAAGGCCGCTCCCTTGTGATCGAGCCGCTTCACCTTGCTCGGATCGGCAAAGCGGCCGCTCGTCTTGTCCATGATGAGGGCCCCGTCCTCCCATGTGTCCCAATGGCCGAGCACGACCTCCATGAACTCGTCGGCCTTGTCATAGCGGGAATCATGTTCGGGATGGGAATCCCGTCCCATGTTGAGCGCTTCGCCGTCGTTGAGCGAAGTCACGACATTCCAGCCTGCGCGTCCACCCGACATCAAATCGAGCGTCGCGAAGCGGCGGGCGATGTCGAAGGGTTCGAAATAAGTGGTCGAGCCGGTCGCGCCTAACCCAAGCTTGTCGGTGACCATGCCCATCGTGGTCAGCACGATCAACGGGTCCATCTTCACGCAGCGGATGCCGTATTCGACGGTGTGGGCGTGGTCGTTGCCGTAGCGATCCGGCATCGCGAGACGATCGTCGAAGAAAGCCATGTGGAATTTGCCGGCCTCGAGGATCCGCGCGATCTCCTGATAATAGTCCGCCGACATCGAATCGGCGCGCGAGTCCGGATGCCGCCAAGAGCTCGGCAAATTCGTGCAGTTCTGCGCCTGAAGGAAGCCGACCAGGACCATCTGCCGATTCATGCTGCTGTTCTCCGAATTGCCTCAGGCCAGGTCGAGGACGGTGTCGATCCTATATTCGCGCGCCAGCGCGCGCAGCTTGTCCCAGGTCGCATCTTCGACCTCGATGCCGTCGCGCCGGCGTTGCTGCTCGCGCACGCCCTCGATCTCGCCGGGATAGTAGACGCCCTTGCTGCCCTCGGACGGCGGCGTCGATTTCAGATAGTGCGCGAATTCGGCGACCTCGCGCTTGAATTCCTTCAGCGGGCGGAATGCGGCGACATTGAACACCGCCATGAAGCATCCGTCATTGTGCCGCCCCGTAGGCTCGACGCCAAAGCCGAGCCCGGTGAGCAGGCCGCAGAGCACCTCGACCATCGCGGCGAGCCCGCTGCCCTTGTAGCCCTCGGTGCCGCCCAGCGGCAGCAACGCGCCGCCTTTGCGATATTGGGTGGGATCGGTCGTGTGCCGTCCCTCGGCATCGATGATCCAACCGGTCGGGATCTCCTCGCTGCGGGCGACCGCGAGCTGGATCTTGCCGGCGGCGACCGCCGAGGTCGCCATGTCCAGATAGAACGGCGCTTCGAGATCGGATGGCACGGCGATCGAGATCGGGTTGGTGCCGAGCCGCGCCTCCTTGCCGCCGAATGGTGCGACGTGCTTCGGCGAGCGGCCGGAGTCGGCTGTGGCGATGCCAATCATGCCTTCGCGCATCGCCATCAGCGGATAGGCGGCGAGGCGGCCGACATGGCTCTGCCGGAACACGGTGCAGGCGGCGACGTTCGCCGTCTTCGCCTTCTCGATCGTCAGCGCCATCGCCTTGGCATTGACGTGGAAGCCGAAGCCCCAATGGCCATCGATCACGGTCGTGGTCGGCGATTCCTGGACGATGATCCATTTGGCGCCGGGGACGATGTGACCGGCCTTGATGCGGTCGATATAGGTGGGAACCGCAATCACGCCGTGGGAATCGTGGCCGGTGAGATTGGCGTTGACGCAACCGGCAGCGACCGCGTCGGCTTCTTCCTCGGAAGCTCCGGCGGCACGGAGCAGCGCAGCGGCGACGCGCGTGAGGCGGTCGGCCTTGACGATCGGCATGGCGTTTCCTCGGCTTGGTGCCCTTAACGGGCTGCGTGTTGGAAGCCATCGTCTCAAAGCGGAGCTGCGATATCAATCTCCCGTAAACCAATACAGGGCTGCAAATTCGTAAAGAGAGCGTGCCTTTGGTCGTAGATTCCTCCCGCGCGGCGGTATTCCCGGTAGTTTTGCGCTCGTCATTCGCAGCTCGTTCACTCTGATTGGCGGTTTCCACCGCGCAATAACGACCACTTAGGCGATGGCCATTCATAAAGTCACCCGGGAGAAATAGGCAGAAATGCCCGGGAGTTAAGATCGTGCAGACGACCCTCGCGCGCACCTTTGCAGCGTTGAGTGCCATCAACGAAGCGATCCTCTACGCGAAATCGCCGGACGAGCTGTACCAGAAGGTCTGCGACGCCGGGTTTTCGAGTGGGGACTTCATGGCCGTCGCCGTGTTCCTGCTGGAGCCGGACGGCCCTCGGTTGCGCTTTGCCGCCGGCTGTGGCGACGACGTGGCGCGCCTGCGCGCGATCGAGATTACCACCGAAGCCGGCGTGCCCGAGGGCTCGGGCGTCGGCGGCGAGGCGTTTCGTAACCAGAAGCTCTGCATCAGCAACGACTATTTGAACGACCCACGCTCGCAGGCGTGGCGTGTGGGCGCGGCCAAGGCGAATATCGGCGCGGCCGCGGCACTACCGCTCTCTTGCAACGGCAAGAGCGTCGGTGTTCTGTTCGTGACGCGCAGCGAGGCCGGCTCGCTGAGTGCCGAGATGGTGTCGCTGTTCGAGCGCATGTCGGCCAACATTTCCTACGCCCTGGACAATTTCGCGCGCGAGACCGCTCGGCAGACCGGCGAGCGCGCGACGCGCCGGCTCAACCGCATGTTCGGCGCTCTGAGCGCCACCAACGAAGCGATCCTGTACGCCAAGACCGAACTGGGCATGTACCAGCGTGTCTGCGATGCGGCGGTCCATAGCGGCAAATCGCTTGCCACTTTCATCCTGCTGCGCGAGCCGAATTCGCATTGGTTGACGCCGGTCGCCGCGACCGGACAAAACCTCGATCTGATCAGACAGGCGCGCTATTCGATCGATCCGGACAACCGCTATGGCAAGGGCATTTCCGGCCAGGTCTTCCGAACGCAAAAGCCGATCGTCGAGGACGATCTCGCCCGCCGCACCAGGGGAACGGCCTGGGAGAAGGCCAACGTCAACGCCGGGGCGGTCGCTTGCGTTGCGACACCGCTGATCAAGCGCGGAGCCAGTGTCGGAGTGATCTTCTTCTTCGTCGGAAAGTCGTGGGCGAAGGACGAAGAGGTCGTCGCGCTCCTGCTGCGCATTACGGAAAACGTTTCCTTCGCGGCCGAGAGCTTCGATCGCGACGAGGAGAAGGCGTTGATCGCTGCCGAAGAGGAGCGCCTGGCGCGGATGTATGCCGCTCTCAGCGAAACCAACGAGGCTATCATGCGCGCGCGGTCGCGCGCCGAGCTGTTCGATCTGGTCTGCGAGGCTTCGGTGCACGGCGCCAAGTTCGGCTCGACCACCATTGCGCTCGCCGATCAGGGCGACGAACTGCTCCGGGTCGTCGCCAGTGCCGGCCCGAACGCCAGGGAGATGCGCAGCCTTCTATTCGTCACGACGGAGAAGGTCGCCGAAGGGAGGGGCCTGACCGGAACCGCGTTCCGAACCAGGCAGCCCTGTGTCAGCAACGACCTCCTGGTCGAGGAGCGCTGCAGGCCCTGGCAGGAAAGCATCCACCGCACCGGGATCAAATCCTCGGCTGTGTTGCCGCTGCTCAATGGCGAGCGTGCGGAGGGCGTGTTCATCTTCAACTCGCTTGAAGTGGGCACATTCACCCCTGAACTGCTCCAACTGCTGGACCGACTGGCCAAGAATGTGTCCTTCGCCCTTGAGAGTCTCGATCGTGCCGAGCAGAAAGCCCGTGCCGAAAAGCAGAAGGATCGGCTTAGCGGCATGTTCCAGGCACTCAGCGCCACCAACGAAGCCATCATGCGGGCCAAGACCCGCGAGGAACTGTTTGAAGTGGCGTGCCAAGCGGCGGTGCTGGGCGGCGTGTTTGGCTCAGCGACGATAGGCATCATGGATTCCGATCGCGAGTTCGTTCGGGTCGTGGCCGCGAAAGGACGCATGCACGAACGGATGTTGGGCCGGGCCTGCACAGTCTCGGCCGACCACCCAGAAGGCCAGAGCCTGATCGGGATGTCGTTGCGCTCGCGGCAGCCCTGTGTGATGAACGATTATCTGAACGATCCGCGATCCGAATACTGGCGCGCCAGGGCGACCGAGGACGGCACGCTTGCCGCGGCAAGCTTCCCGCTGCTGCGCGCCGGGCGGGAGTCCATCGGCATCCTGTTGTTCCTGGCGCCCGAGAAGGATACGTTCACGCCCGACCTCGTCGAACTGCTTGGACGGCTGGCGGAGAACGTTTCTTTTGCGCTCGACAATTTCGACCGCGCCGAAGAGAAGGCTCGAACCGACGCGCAGAAGGAGCGGCTGACGCGCATGTTCGCAGCGCTGAGCGCCACCAACGAGGCGATCATGCGTGCCAAATCGCGCGCCGAGCTGTTCGACCTCGTCTGTCTCGCTGCATCGAACGGCGCCAAATTCAACTCGACGACCATTGCGCTCGCGAAGGCCGGCAGCGACCAGCTCGAGATCGTGGCTGCTGCCGGGCCGTCCGCCGACACCACGCGCAACGTTCGTCTCTCCATCGACCCCGAACGTCCCGACGGGCGGGGCATGAGCGGCACGGCCTTCCGCACCCGTCAGCCGTGCATCAGCAACGACTATCTCAATGACGACCGCGTCCGCGCCTTCCACGCCGTCGTCCGCGTCGACGGCGCGCGGTCGGGCGCGGCCTTCCCGCTGGTCGCGCACGAGCAGGCCGTCGGCGTCATGATCTACATGTCGACCGAGTCTGGCACTTTCACGGACGAGTTCGTCGAGCTGTTGCAGCGTCTCGCCGAAAACGTCTCGTTTGCAATGGAGAATTTCGATCGCGCCGATGAGAAAAACAAGGCCGATGAGCGGATCGAGTATCTCGCCTCGCACGACAGCCTGACCGATCTGCCGAATCGCGAGACGTTCAACAGCCTGCTGCGCACGGCGATCGATACGGCACAGCGCCATGACCACCGCTTCGCGGTGCTGTTCATCGATCTCGACCGCTTCAAGGTCATCAACGATTCGCTGGGCCACGAGGCCGGTGACCTGCTGCTGCTCGAAGTGGCCGCCCGCCTGCGACGCGCGCTGCGGGCAGGCGACGTGGTGGCGCGCCTCGGCGGCGACGAGTTCGTGGTGATCCTCGACCAGTGCGGCGAGATCGACGACGTCCAGCGCATCGCCAGCGGACTGCTCACGGCGCTCGCCGAGCCCATGGAGCTCGCCGGCCATGAGTGCCACACCACGGCCTCGATCGGCATTGCGATGTATCCGGCCAACGGTGCCGACGCCCAGACGCTGACCAAGAACGCCGACATGGCGATGTATCTCGCCAAGGAAGACGGCAAGAACGGCTATCGCTTCTTCTCCAAGGAAGTGAAAACGCAGTCGATTGAACGGCTGTCGCTCGAAAGCGCGCTGCGTCGGGCGCTGGAGCGCGAGCAGTTCTCGCTGAACTACCAGCCCAAGGTCGACATGGAAACCGGCCAGATCACCGGCGTGGAAGCGCTGTTGCGCTGGAACCATCCCGATCTCGGCAATGTCTCGCCGGCGCAGTTCATTCCGCTTGCGGAGGAGACCGGCCTGATCGTGCCGATTGGTCGCTGGGTGGTGAGGGAGGCCTGCGCGCAGGCGATGGCCTGGCAGCGCCGTGGTCTGTTGCCGGTGTCGATGGCGGTCAATTTGTCCCCGCGGCAGTTTGCCGACGAGCATCTGTTGCAGGACGTCGACGAGGCGCTGGCAGCCTCCGGCATGTCGCCGGTGCTGCTCCAGCTCGAGGTCACCGAGAGCATGATGATGCGCAATGTCGGACGCGCGCTGAAAGTGCTCGACGCCATTCAGAGCCGCGGCATCCGCCTTGCCATCGACGATTTCGGCACCGGCTATTCGTCGATGTCGCTGATGAAGCATTTCCCGATCGACACCATCAAGATCGACCGCTCGTTCGTGCGCGACCTGCCGCATGATTCGGAGGACCAGGCGATCGCGCAGGCGATCATCAGCATGGGCAAAGCGCTCGGCATGACCGTGGTCGCCGAGGGCGTCGAGAACGCCGAGCAGGAGGTCTTCCTGCGCACCCATGGCTGCGACGAGATGCAGGGCTTCCTGATCGCCAAGCCGCTGCCGGCGAAGCAGATGGCCGAGTTGCTGCGGCCGATGGAGCTGCCCGTTGCGCCGCCGCTTCAGCCGGAGGCGGATCCGGCCTTGGACGAAACCGTGGCGCAACGGCTGAAACGCGCTGTCGTCTGACGGCAGCGTTGCCTAACGCGGCTTCAGCGGATGCGCCTTCTGGTGCCAGGCCCAGGCGGTCCGGATCACGGTCGACAGGTCGGAATGGCGCGGCACGAAGTCCAGCACTTTTCGCGCAGCCGAGGGGTCGGCGACGAGATAGGTCGGATCGCCGGCGCGGCGCGGCTTGACGGTGTGCGGCACTTCGCGTCCGGTTTCCTGCCTGATGGCGGTAAGGATCTCGCGCACCGAGAAACCCGAGCCGGTGCCGAGATTGAAGCTGCCACCGGCATGTCCCGCTTCCAGGAGCTTCAATGCCGCGACATGCGCTGCGGCAAGGTCGGTGACGTGGATGTAGTCACGGATCGCGGTGCCGTCGGGGGTGTCGTAATCGTCGCCGAACACGGCGAATTCGACATGGCCCTGCAACGCCATCATGGCGCGCGGAATGAGATGCGTCTCGTTGTCACGCAATTCGCCGATGCCACCGGCGGGATCGGCGCCGCTGGCATTGAAATAACGCAGGCAGAATGCGCCGAAGCCGTAAGCTGCGCGATAGTCGGCGAGCATGCGCTCGATCATCCATTTCGAAGCACCGTAGGGATTGATCGGCGCGCAGGGAAAGTCTTCCGGCAGTTCCTTGGAATCGGCGTTGCCGTAGACCGCGCCGGTCGAGGAGAACACGATGCGGTGACAGCCCGCGTTGCGCATCGCCTGCAACAGCGACAGCGTGCCCTGCACATTGTTGATGTAATATTTCTGCGGGTCGGTCATGGACTCGCCGACGAGGCTCGCTGCCGCGAAATGCATCACCGCGGTAACCTTGTGGTCGGCAAAGGCGCGCGCCAGCGTTGCGCCATCGAGCAGATCGCCCGTGACGAGTTCCCCGGACACGAAATTGCGATGACCTGTCGAGAGATTGTCATAAACGACGGGCCGAAAGCCGGCAGCGGCCAGAGCGCGGCAGGCGTGCGAGCCAATATAGCCCGCGCCTCCTGTGACGAGGACTGTCGGTCGATCGGTCATCGTTTGTCTACTCTTCTCAGCGATTGAAGGGCCGGTTGCGGCTGAAGAGAAGATAGATCGCGCGGGGGTTGGTGGTCAAATAGCGCCACAACAGGCGGCGCGGCTCCAGCCAGGTGCGCCAGGCCCATTCGAGCCCGATTCTCTGCATCCATTGCGGCGCCCGAGAGCGGCTGCCCGACAGGAAGTTGAAAAGGCCGCCTGACGTCTTGATGACGCCGACATTGGTCAGCAGCGGCGTGTATTCCTTAACGAAGGCCTGCTCGGATGGCACGCCGAGTGCGACCCACAGGAAATCCGGCGCGAGAGCGTTGATCTCCTCCACCTTGGCCCGCAGTGCGTCGCGTTGGAGATAGCCATGGCTATATCCGACGATCTTGAGCTTCGGATACATGTTCTGGACTTTTTTCACCGCCGCGGCGTTCTCTTCCTCACTCGCGCCGAGCATGTAAAAGCTGCGGCCGGCGACTTCCGCCTTGCGCGCGACGACATGGAACAGGTCCGTGGTGGCAACGCGCTCGGGGAGCGGAAACCAGGATTGCAGTCTCGACACCGCGACCAGAGGCTGGCCGTCAGCATTGATCAGATCGGCGGCACGGAACAGGCGCTCGGTCTGCGGCTCCGTCGAGCAGCGCGCCAGCACCTCGCCATTGGCCGAGGTCAGGTACAACGGACGACCGATGCGGTGACGCGGATCGGTCGCCTCCATCATGAAATCGGCGGTCGCTTCCATGTCGAGCGCGGCCATGCGAAGGCCGCCGACGGTAATGCGTGGCACCTCTGCGGTCGCGGCCCGACCGTCCAGATTGACGCGGCGCTCAAGCATATTGTTTGCCTCGCTGGCGCGCTTGGGTTGCGGGGGTGAGCTCGTCGAGCACGACGCCGACGAGCTTGCGCTGGGCACCGCCGAGCGCGGCCAGGATCTCTTCCATGCTGTCGTTGATGTCGAGGCTGGTCGGCAGCACCGCCACCAGAGCATCGGTGCTTTCGAGCAATTTACGGCCGGCGGCGGAGAGCGGCATCGCGGGGCCGTCGAGAATGACGAGGTCATAGCCGCCCGCCGCGCGCGCCTGCGCGATCGTCTTGCGGATGGCGTCAGCGGCCTTACCGGCATCGGTTTCCGCGGCCGGCAGCACCGAAATGCCGTTGACGGTCTTGATCTCGCGCGCGGCCTTGCTGCCGATCGATAGCCAGCCGAGCTTGCCGGGTTCGCTCTTGGCGGGGCGGTTGACCTTGCTTGAGAGCGCATGCGCGTGATGGTCGGCGTCGATCATCAGCACACGGCTGCCGTCGCGGGCCGCCGCCAGTGCAAAATTCAGCGCGGTCACGCTGCGTCCGGTGGTGTCGCCGGCGCCGACCAGGGCCATCACCGGCAGGGTCTTGCCGCCGGCACGACGAGCCATCGCCGCGCGCATGTCGCGCAAGGCGTTGAGCAGCCTCGTCAGCGGAAATCCGGGACGCAGCGTCGGCCAGCCGACGCGCGTCAGATCGACGCCGCCGCCGGTGGCTAGAATGGCGCCGAGCGTGCGGATCACGTCGGCCTCCTGGAGCCTGGCGATCAGGGGCTTCTCGACCAACGAAAGCACTGGCGGAGGCGCCTCGGCTTCCAGCTTCGGTCTCGAAACGTCCGGTGCGGACGTGCGTTCGCGACGACTTGGCTCGGGGGCAGTCGCGCCGACGAACAGATGCTCGGCGGCCACGAACCAGCAGGCGGCGGCCAGCCCGCCGAAGATGAAGCCGATCATGGCGAACAGGCTCATCGCCGGCGGGAACGAGCGACGCTGCGGTACCGTCGCTTCGCCGATGACACGGGCGGCCGAGGTGTTCAGGGTCTCCTGCTCTTCGGTCTCGCGCGAGCGCTTGAGGAAGGATTGATAGACGTCGCGGCTGGCATCGGCCTCGCGCTCGAGTTCGCGCAGGCGCACGGCAGCCTGGCTCAACTGGACGCTCTGCCGTTTCTGCACCTCCAGCGCCCTGTTGAGCGAGGCCTCATAGTCGCGGGCGCGCGTCAAATCATTCTTGGCGGATTGGGCGAAGCGGTCGATCTCCTCGCTGATGGTGCGCTTGAGATCCTCGACCTGCTTCTCGGTCTGGCGCAGCGCCGGATGGCGCGGTCCGAGTTCGGCGGTCTGCTCCGCATATTTCTTGCGGGCATCGGCATATTGCGCGCGCAGGTTTGCGATCGTCGGCGATTGCAGCGCTTCGGGGATCGCGCCGGCATCCGCGGCGGTACGCTTGTTCGCCTCGATCTGGTCCAGGCGGGCCTGTGCGTCCATCGTCGCGGCGCGGGCCGCGGATAGCCGCTGGTTGCTGGAGGAGAGCTGCTGGTCGCTGATCAGCGCGTCCTGCGTGCCGACGAAATTATTCTGCGCTTTGTAGGTGGCAAGCGTGGTCTCGGCGTTACGCAGCCGTTCGCGCAGCTCCTTCAGTCGGCCGGACAATTCGCTGGTGGCGCGACGGGCCGCCAGGGCCTGCGAATTGCGCGAGTCCGTGAGGTAGGTGTTGGTCAGCGTGTTGGCGAGCATCGCCGCCTTGGCCGGATCGGTCGACCAGATCTCGATGTCGACGATGAAGCTCTTGTCGCCCTTTCGGATCGTGATGTGCTTGTTCAGCGCGTCGAGGGCCGCAAGCTGCACGTCCTTGATGTCAGCCGCCGACGGCGCGCGCGGCTGAAAGCCGATCAGGCCCAGCAGCGACGTCATCAAGGTCCTGGCATCGCCGCTGCCGCCGAATTCGGGATCCTTGTCGAGACTGGCCTGCTGGATCACCTGGAGCAGCACGCCGTTGGATGTGATCAGGCGCGCCTGGCTCTCGATCACCATCGACATGCCGGATAGGTCTTGCGCGCGCGGTGTGAGCTCGCGATCGACGAGCTGAAGCTCGCGCGGATCGACATAGAGCTGGGCGGTCGCGGTGTAGCGGGGTGTCAGGCTCTTGCCGATCGTGACGGCAAGGCAGGCGCCGAACAGGGCGGCGGCGGCAATCGCAATCTTGCGCCGCCACAGCAGGTTGACGAGCTCCAGCACGTTGAAGCCGGCCTCGGACCTCCGCTGTGGGGGCTCTGGTCTGGCCCGATCTATCGGCTGGTTATAGTCAAGCATAGTCCCCAGCTTCCATTCCAACTGCCGCGGGCTGAGGGGTTACTCTTCGCTTTACGCCACGCACCGGGTATATAGGCGCAATCAACGCAACAGGGAAAATTAACCATACTCATTGAGGGACTATTCACCGAAATGGCAAACAAAGCGTTTAAGCTCATGCTGCTGTTTGCCGCGTCGTTGTGAAGCTTTCGGCGCCTCGGTCCCGTAGTGATTAACAGTTCGTTACCGTGCGTGCTTCGTGGCGCGCGCATGTGGCTTTGCAGGGTCACGGCGCGCCTGCGCGCGTAGTGCTTGAACTTGTCCACCCGACTCCTGCGTTTCGATGGCATCATTCCCGCGCCCATGCCCGCCTATTCGTCGTCGCGGAACTGCTTGACGATAGCCGCCGGGTTTCCGGCGACGACCACGCGCGGGGGGACGTCCTCACGGACGACCGTTCCGGCGCCCACAACGGAGTCGTCGCCGATCGTTACTCCCTTGAGCACGATCGAGCGCGCGCCTATCCAGACATTGTCACCGATGTGTACCGGCGCGACGGTCCGAGGAACCAAGGGCTCGTGTCGAAGCCGCGGGGAAAGGTTATGAAAGGCAGTGTCGGCGATGTCGCAGTCGCTGATCAAGCAGAACGAGCCGATATCGACCTTTTGTTCGCAGCCGATCCAGCAGCCGTTGAGCAAGGTGTCGTTGCCGACCGTCACTTGGCCACGCCCGGTGATGAGCACGCGCTTGCCGATCCGGCAGTTCGCGCCGATCGACACCCGCACGCCGCGACCGAGCACCAGCCGACCCGTGAACACAGTCCCAGGTCCAAGCTGGAGCCGGCGCCCGTACCGCATCGTGAGCCACGCGCGCCGATAGGCGAAGAGCAGGAGCGCACCGGCTCGTAGCACCGGGTTCTCGATCTTGCGCACCACATTCGCTCCTGGTCCTTGCGGCGCTCCGCGCCTCTCACGCCGGCTCGAGTCGAGATCGTATCGGCATCGCGATAGTGCGTGTCATTCCGACCGCGCTTATTCGACTCAAATTTACAGGAAAAATCTCTCGTTCGCGAAGAGCAAATCCAATGCCGCGTGCCCTCACCGAGTGCGGTGCTTACGGCTGGGTTAATTCGAACATGCGTTAACTAAGGCATTGCCCATGTCGCGCCGTCGGTGGGCGATGGACTGCAATTTGCAGGACCGCTCGTGCGGCAATTCGCAGGGAAAACACGCGAAAAGGTAAGCGCATGACAGGATGCGTCAAAGCGAGAACATTAGCGTTGCGGTGCAGTCTAAGCGCCGAAGCAAGCCGTTCATTTTGGGACGTATCTGTCCCGCGCGGGCGTGTCGTCCTGAGACAATGCGCGCAAGGCTTTCTCAATATGTCTCAGCCATCTAGAAGGCCATGACGCTGATCCCGACAGATTTGTCCGCCAGCCGGATCTCGGATGCCGTGCGAGACTCCAACCGGGAGATCGCGGCGAGCTCGCGCGTCATTGATCTCTCGGTCGGCATCGTCGTCTGCATTCCCTGCTTCCGCCGCCCCCAGCATCTGCGGCTGACGCTTGACTCGCTGGTCAATCAGCGCACTCCGCGCTCCTTCGCGGTGGTCATGGTCGAGAACGACGCGGCGGGACGTGCGAGCGCCCCGGTGGCCGCGGAATATCTCGCTGCCGGAAAGCTCCAGGGCGTCTGCTTGGTCGAGAAGCGGCAGGGCAATTGCCAGGCGATCAACGCCGCGTTCGAGACGGCGCAGGCGCTGTTTCCCGCCGCAACCCGCTTCCTGATGATCGACGACGACGAGATCGCTTCGCCCGATTGGCTTGAGCTGATGGTCCGTACTGCGGAGGCGACCGCCGCCGACGTGGTCGGCGGACCGGTGCTGCCAGTGTTCGACGACGACAGCCAGCCCTGGCTCGCGCGTCATCCGGCCTTCTGCCCCACTTACGATTACACCGGTGCGGTGCCGCTGATCTATGGCTGTGGCAATTGCCTGATCACGCGCGGAACGTTCGAGCGGCTCGGCAGTCCCGCCTTCGATCTGCGTTTCAATTTCCTTGGCGGTGGCGACTGCGATTTCTTCAATCGCTGCCGTGATGCCGGTCTAAATTTCTACTGGACGGCAGAGGCCGTCATCACCGAGACGGTGCCGCAGAGCCGCAGCAGTCCGGGGTGGATCGCAAAGCGTAGCCTGCGCATTGGCGTGATCAACTACAGTGTGCAGGTCAAGGCCGCGCGGAGCGCGGCGGCGCGGATGGGTCTGTTTGCACAGACGTTGGCGCGGTTGCCGCTGTCGTTGGCGCGCTCGGCTCGCCTGCTGGCATCATCGAAAGCGGTCGTCGCCATGCACCCTATGCTGATGGCTGTCGGTTCTGCGCTTGCGGCTCTTGGTTACGATCCGAAGCCTTATGAGGCCTCGAAGATCGTTTCCTGACGCGTTTGAGCCGAACCGCCGCTAGATACCAAGATAGGAAAGAGCCATCTTGGCCGCGGACCGCAGCATCGCCTTGAGTGAGCGCCGGCCGACCATGCCAAGATAAGCCAGCGCGTCGCGATATCTTCCGAAGCGGACCGCTTGCGTCGCCGCATAGGTTACGAGATGGATTTCGGCAGCTTGCCGTAGCCGGGGCGCCGTGCCCGGTGGCAGCTTACCCAGGACTAGCGGATCGTTGAACACGCGTGCGACAGCCGGGAAGAAATCCTGCGGCGTTCGCACCGCCGCATTCATCGTGTTGGCCGTGTGCAGGCGGTAGTCGAGCAGAAGTTTCGGAACGTAAGCGAACTCGCCGAGCGCGGCGAGGCGGCACCAGCAATGCCAGTCCTCGCAATAGCGGAGCGAGACGTCGAAGCCACCGGTTGCGCGGAAGGCGTAGGCGCGAACCAGCATGATGCCGCCGTTGACGATAAAGTTTCCGCCGGCGAGACGTTCCAGCACGTTGCCGGATGGTTTTTGGCGGCCCTTCAGCACGGCGCGGCGGCCGCTCGCGCGCCCTTCGCTGTCGATCGTGTTGTAGTCGCCATAGACCAGAACCGCGTGCGGGGCGGCCTTGGCTGCCACCAGCAGCGTCCTCACCGCGTCGGGCCGCAGACGATCATCGGCATCGAGGAACATCAGCCAGTCGCCGCGCGCGCTGCGTGCGCCGAGGTTGCGCGCGGCCGACACGCCGCTGGCGTCGTTGGTCATCAGGCGCAGCCGCGGATCGCGAATGGAACGGACGATCGCCACGGTGTCGTCAGTCGAGCCGTCGTCCACGACGATGATCTCGGTGACGTCGGCCTGCGCCAGCGCGCTGTCGATGGTTTCGTCGATATAGGCCGAGGCATTTTTCGCGGGGATAACCACCGAGACGACAGGCGACATCGCGCGCGCATTCCTCGCCGCGGGCACGGCGGTCGGTGCATCGAGCATGGCGTCGGCGAGGGGCAAGCGATGGCTCGTCGTGTTTAACGATCTGTTAACCGGCGGCTTGTCGAAGGCGGCAACCCGGCCGCCGCGGATGATACCCCATATGGCGATCAAATCGTTGTTGCGAAGGCCGCCGCCCCGTCGGTTTCGTAGATTAGCGTTAAGCCTGTGGCATTAAGTCTGTCGCAGCTTTCAAGAGGTGCGGCAGCCGGTCTCATGCGAGACTACAGGCCCGATGCCGCGGATGGACCCGGTGCCCGCAAAGACATTTGATTACGATTCCGACGCCATGATCCTCAACCTGTTCTACGAGGACAAGGACGATCGCTGGTTTCCCGGCGACCGGCATCTGCGACGCATGGCGCGCAAGATGTTGTTTGGCGAGCCGCGCATGAGCGGACAGCTGCGCGTGTTCCTCAATCTCTGCGCAGGGCTCGACCGGCTCGGCATCCGCTACCGCGTCAACGACTACGGCCACATCGCAGAGCATCCCGGCGAACTCGCCTGCATCATCGGCCGCACCTTCCTGCTCGACAAATTCGCGTGGAAGAACCCGATCCTGCTTGGCGTTGCCGCGTATAATCATCCACTCGACGACCCTGACCTGTTCAAGCGGCTGCCGGTCAGGAAGGTCGTGGTGCCCGGCCCATGGTACGCCGACATGTACCGGCCCTATTGGCCGGAGACGGAAGCCTGGCCCGTCGGCATCGACACCGATCTATGGGCGCCGTCGCGCCCGCGCGACAAGACCGTCGACGTCCTGCTTTACGACAAGGTCAGCTGGGATCGCGAGCGCTACGTCCCGGAGCTGGTCGAGCCGGTTCGCGCGCGGCTGGTCAAGGAAGGCCGCTCGTTCACCGAGCTGCGTTACGGCAGCTACAAGGAGGAAGACTATCAGGCAGCGCTGGCGCGCTCGCGCGCGATGATCTTCCTGTGCCAGAACGAGAGCCAGGGCATTGCCTATCAGCAGGCCCTGTCCAGCGGCGTGCCGGTGCTCGCCTGGGATCCCGGCGGTCCCTGGCCGGATCCCGACTATTATCCGCATCGGGTCAAGTTCGAGCCGGTGTCATCGGTGCCCTATTGGGACGACCGCTGCGGGCTCAAATTCACCGATCGCGCCGGCTTCGAGGACTGCTGGACCGATTTCTGGTCGGGCTGCACCGCGGGCAAATTCGATCCGCGCGGCTACATCCTGGACAATCTGACGCTGGAGCAGCGCGCGCTGCAATATTACGAGATCGCGCGCAGCGTCGCACGGCAGAGCCAGGTTCCTGCCGCCTCCGGCATGCTGGTTGACGGATGGTTAACGGGGATGGGCTAGACCTGCGAGGTCCCCGTTCGTCCCCTACCGGCCTTGAGACATGGATCGCAGCGCCGCAGACATGACTGACGTCGAGGCCCGCTCGCTCGGCCGGGCGCTGCGCGACGAGCTGACGAGGCTGAACGTTGTGCAGATGGCGCGCTGCCTGATTGCGATGGCGGCTCTGCTCCTGGTCATGATCACGCTCGATCCGTTCGCCGATTTGCGCAGCGAGGATGTCGCCAACGTCATCGGCGGACGCATGGCGCTGGACTACGTCACCTTCGGCCTGCTGGCCGCGGTCGCCGTGCTGTTTGCCCTCGCCACCGATGCACCCTCGCTGAAGACGCTGGTGACGCCGCTGCATCTCTGCTTCGTCGGCTGGATGCTGCTCAACCTGGTGCTCTCGGAGAGCCGCGAGGTCTCGATCCAGCGCTTCGTGCTCGCCGCCAGCGTGACGTCGCTCGCCGTGCTGCTGCCGCTGTTGCCGCCGACGCAGCGGAGCTTCAATCTATGCCTCGGCGGCGCCGCCCTGGCGCTGCTGGTGCTGTGCTATCTCGGCGTTGTCCTCGCCCCGCAATATGCGATCCACACGGCGCTCGACATCGCGGAGCCGCAGCTCGCTGGCGACTGGCGCGGCAGTTTTGGCCACAAAAACGTCGCCTCGCCCGTCATGACGATTCTGGTCTATGTCGGCATTTACCTGTCAGCCGTCGGCTCGTTCGTCATGGGACCCACGATCGCCGTGCTGGCCGGCATCTTCCTGATCTTCACGGGTGGCAAGACGTCGTCGGTGCTGTGCCTTACCATCTATGCCCTGGCATCGCTGGTCTATGTGGCGCGGGGCCTGTGGCTGAAGCGGATCATCTGCTTTGCGCCACTGATCGTGATGAACCTGCTGACGGTTGGCAGTGTCGTGAGCCCGGTGCTCGGCAGCATCACGCGGGCGCTTCCGGTCGATCCCACTTTCACCGGCCGTTCCGACGTCTGGGAGTTTGCGCTCGCCGCGGTCGCGGAAAAGCCGATCACCGGTCACGGTTATGCGGCGTTCTGGGACGGCGTGACGGAGCGGCAGACCGCCCAGGGCTCGGAATGGGCGGTGACGGCGGCGCACAGCCACAACAGCTATCTCGACCTCGCCGTCACCATCGGCCTGCCCGGCCTGCTGCTGGTCGTCCTCATCTTCGTGTTTGAGCCGCTGCGCAATTTCCAGGAGGCTCAGGCCCACAACCGCAGCAACGCGCTGGGCAAGTTGTTCCTGACCATCTGGCTGTTCGGCCTGTATTTCGGGACGACGGAGACTTTCCTGCTCGAGCGGCAGAATCCGGTCTGGTTCATGTTCGCGATGGCGGTCGCCGGATTGCATTTCCTGGCCAGGTTCCAGTGCGTCGCGCAGATGGAACCCGACCGCTGACAATCTGTCGCAGCCGTGCGTTTCATATCGGCACATGAGAGACAGCGCGCGTGCCGCGACGGTATCCATTTAACGATAAGCAGCGACATAACTTGTGGTCTGCGGCAAAACATAATCTATCTGGAAACGTTCAGTAATTGTATGCCCCGCAAATGGCGTTTCTCAGCGTCGAACAACTAGACGGTCAGGTGTCCAGCACGTCGGGAATCTCAGTCGATTTCATGCGTGACTGGCCGAGGGCCGCATTGCGCCTGAACGCTGGCCATCGCACCGCATTTCAACATGGTTACTGGCTCGGCGCCTGGTACGAGGCCTTTCATGGCGTCGCGCCGCTGATTGCCGTGATCTCCGATTCCGCGACCGGCAAGGACATCGCGGTGGTGCCGATGATCAGCCACATGCGGCGCGGCATCCGTGTCGTCGAGTTTGCCGATCTCGGGGTTTCCGACAACAATGCGCCGGTCCTCGCCTGCGACGCGACGTTCGATGCGAGCGGTGCGCAGGCGATCGGCGCGGCGCTGGTCGATGCGTTGCGCGCATTGCCTGATGGCTTCGACCTGCTGCGCCTGAAGAAGATGCCGACCTATGTCGGCGCCAGGTCGAACCCGCTGGTGGCACTCGGCCGTCTCGGATCCTGCTCGCTCAACGGCAACCTCGTGCTGACCGGCGACGACTATGCGGACTACCAAGCCTCGATCAAGCGCATGCAGATGCCGCGCTGCTGGCGTGTGTTCAGCCGCCATGCCGGCGCGCGGTTCGAGATCGCGACCGATGTCGCGCGCGCGCGCGAGCTGCTCGAGGTGATGGATGTCCAGCAGCAAGAGCGCATGCAACAGCTCGGCTCGCGGTTCGTCCTCAACGACGAGGCGCATGCCAGATTTTACCGCGAGGTGGCGCGGCAAGGCGTCGCAGAAGGTTATGCAATCGTCTCGGCGCTCGTCTGCGACGAGGGTATCGTCGCCACCACGCTCGGCGTCAGATACGGCGCAACTTATTTCCTGCTGCGGATCGGTCACGCCGGCAAGTCGTGGGCGAATTGCTCGCCGGGGCTTCTCGTCACCGAGCGCACCATGGCGGCGCTGCATGCGCAGGGCGTGCGGCGCTTCGATCTCAGCATCGGCAATCACGACTACAAGCGGCGCTTCGGCGCCGAGCCGGTACCGCTGACTGATGTGAGCGTCGCGCTGTCCTGGCGCGGGCTGCCTTACGTTCTGCGCGACCATGCGGCGCAGGGCTTGCGGCGTCACCCGAAGCTCGCCGCCTTCGCGGCGCGAGCGATGGGCAGGTCGGCACGCTGAAGCGCGCAGCGCCGCCGGTTGCGGCAGTCACTCGAATATCGCATTCGTTGTGCTATCGTTGCCTCCGCAGCCCGGAGGCGACATGGACAATCGTTCGGACAAATATCGCGCGTTCTATGCGCAGTTGGTCTGCGCCGCAGCAAAAGCCACGGACCCTCGCATCGAGCAGGCGTTTCGCAACGTGAGGCGCGAGTCCTTCGCCGGACCCGGGCCGTGGTCGATCTCGCTCGGCGGTCACCCCTATGTCGTGACGCCCGACGACGATCCCGCCTTCCTTTATCAGAATGCGCTGCTGGCGCTGGACCCGGCGCGCGGCATCAACATCGGCATGCCCGGCGCGCACGCTTATTGGCTCAGCGGCTGCGGCGTCAGGGAAGGCGAGACCGTGCTGCAGATCGGTGCGGGCACTGGCTACTACACCGCCATTCTCGCCGAGCTCGTCGGACCCAATGGCCGCGTCTATGCTTACGAGATCGACGAACGCCTGGCGGCGCTGGCGCGCGAGAACCTGAAAGACATCGTCACAGTCGAGTTGCGCGAGCGCTCGGGCATTGCGTCCGATCTGCCTGATGTCGACGTGATCTATGTCTGCGCCGGCGCGGCGCAGCCGGCCATCGAATGGCTCGATGCGCTGCGGCCGGGCGGGCGGCTGGTATTTCCGCTTGCGCCGGAGGGCGTGCTCGGTGGCATGCTGATGATCACGCGGCCGGAGCAGGGCGCAATTTGGCCGGCCAAATTCTTAGGCCGCGCCCAGTTCATCGGCTGCGCGGGACTCCAGGATGCCGAGGCCGGCCGGCGACTGGCCGAGGCTTTCGCAAAGGGGTGGGAGGGCGTGCAGTCGTTGCGGAGAGGGGACACGCCCGACGAGACGTGCTGGTTCGCCGGCGACGGCTGGTGGCTTTCAACGGCGCCCGCATCTGCGCCGGCGGTCAGCATCCCGGCGCATGCGGACATCACGCAGACCTAGCAAGTCGCTTGTGCGATCGAGTGGATGTGAATCGGGCGGCATTCTCTTGAGAGAACGCCGCCCGTATCGCATCAGCCGTGAAGCTTCTTGGCGGTCTCCGCGATCTGGCGCCCCTGATAGCGTGCGCCGGCGAGCTCGTTGGCGCTGGGTTGGCGGCTGCCGTCGCCGCCGGTGATCGTGGTGGCGCCGTAGGGCGCGCCGCCGGTGACCTCGTCGAGCTTCATCTGCCCGGCGAAGCCATAATTCATGCCGACGATCACCATGCCGAAATGCAAGAGGTTGGTGATGATCGAGAACAACGTCGTCTCCTGGCCACCATGCTGGGTTGCGCTTGCGGTGAAGGCGCCGCCGACCTTGCCGTGCAGCGCGCCCTTGGCCCAGAGCCCGCCGGCCTGGTCCAAAAAGTTCGCCATCTGCGAGGCCATCCGACCAAAGCGGGTGCCGGTGCCGACGATGATCGCGTCGTAATTGGCGAGGTCCTCGATCTTGGCGACGGGAGCGGCCTGATCGACCTTGTAATAGGAAGCTTTCGCGACTTCGGCCGGCACGAGCTCCGGCACGCGCTTGATGTCGACGGTGGCGCCGGCTTCACGGGCGCCTTCGGCGACGGCATTGGCCATCGCTTCGATGTGGCCATAGGCGGAATAATAGAGGACGAGAACTTTGGTCATGGTGGTCTCCGTTGGGATCGAGTGAGTCGATTGGTTGCTTGGGTCGTTATGCCGCGTCGACGAGCACGAGCTCGGAATCTTCCAGAGCCGTGATCTTCAGCCTGGCCTCGTCGCGGATCGCGGCGCCGTCGCGGGCGTTGACGCGGATGCCGTTGATCTCGACCGCGCCTGCCGCAGGCACCAAATAAAGGTGCCGCGACGTCTGCGGCTCGTACTCCGCGCTCTCGCCGGCCTTCAGCGTGGTGGCGAGCACCCGCGCATCGGCGCGGATCGGCAGCGCGTCGGTGTCACCTGCGATGCCGCTCGCGATGGTGACGAGCTTGCCGGAGCGGTCCGACTTCGGGAACGGCTTTGAACCCCAGGTCGGCTGTCCGCCGCGCGCGGTCGGCTCAATCCAGATCTGGAAGATCCGCGTCTTGGTCGGTTCGAGATTGTACTCGGAGTGACGGATGCCGCTGCCGGCACTCATCACCTGCACGTCGCCCGCCTCGGTCCGGCCCGCATTGCCGAGACTGTCCTGATGGGTGATCGCGCCCTCGCGCACATAGGTGATGATCTCCATGTTGGCGTGGGGATGGGCGGGAAAGCCGGTGTTCGGCGCGATCTCGTCGTCGTTCCACACCCGCAGGGCGCCGTGACCCATGTTGTTCGGGTCGTAATGGCTCGCGAAGGAGAAATGATGCTTGGCATTGAGCCAGCCGTGATCGGCGCCGCCGAGTTTTGCGAAAGGTCTGAGTTCGATCATGGGAGTGGTCCTCGTATGGAATTGTTGATGGTTCGATCAGGCGCCAAAGCCGCCGTCGACGTTGAGCACGGTGCCGGTGACGAAGGAGGCTTCCGGGCTTGCGAGGAAGACCACGCCGGCGGCGACTTCCTCGGGGCGGCCGAAGCGCTGCAACGCGTGTTGCTTGCGCTGGGCTTCCGCGAAGTCGCGGTCGTCGTCCGGGTTCATGTCGGTGTTGATCGAGCCGGGTTGCACGACGTTGACCGTGATGCCGCGCGGACCGAGATCGCGTGCCGCACCCTTGGTGTAGCCGACGACCGCTGCCTTGGTGGCGACGTAGTCGGCCAGGCCCGGGAACGAGGCACGGTCGGCAAGCATGGAGCCGACGGTGACGATGCGGCCGCCTTCACCCATCAACTGCGAGGCGGCGCGGATCGCGGCGATCACGCCATGCACGTTGACCTGGTCCTGCCGTTCCAGCGCGGCGGTGTCGGTATTGGCATCGTCGGTCGCGCCGCCAGCGGCCACGCCGGCATTGTTGACGAGGATGTCGAGGTGGCCAAATTCCTTCGCCACGTCGTTGACGAGCTTGGCGACGTCCTTGGCGGAAGCCTGGTCCGCCCGGAAGGCGCGGGCCTTGACGCCCCGGGCCTTCAGTTCGGTGACGACCGCTTCGGCCTTTTCGGGCGAAGCGACGTAGCTGATGGCGACATCCGCGCCTTCGTCGGCGAGAGCGCGGGCAGAGGCCGCGCCGATGCCGCGCGAGCCGCCGGTGACGAGGGCAACCTTGCCTGAGAGCTTCTTTGTCATTGGATTTCTCCAGTCCTGAATTTCTGATGACCCTTGGATAAGCCTGCGCCTGTGGTATAGAAATAGAAACTGTCGAAACGCATTGTTTCATTAAATAACCCATTGGACCAACTGCCATGGCCAAACTCCCCGATTTTGAAGCGCTCGCGATTTTCGCGAAAGTCGTCGAGTTACGGTCGTTTGCGGCCGCGGCCGGCGAACTCGCAATGTCCAAGGCGACGGTGTCCAAGGCGGTGACCCGGCTGGAGGAGCGGCTGGGCGCCCGGCTGTTCAACCGCACGTCGCGCCGGCTCGCGCTGACCGATGCCGGGCACAAGCTCGCCGACCGCGCGACGCGCCTGCTCGCCGACGGCGAGGCGGCCGAGAACGAGGCGCTGGCGCAATCGGTGGCGCCGCGCGGCCTCGTGCGGCTAGCAGTGCCCATGACATTCGGGACCAAGGCGGTGGCGCCGCTGTTGCCGGAATTCTTCGAAACCTATCCCGAAGTCTCGGTCGATCTGCATTTGAGCGATGCGACCGTCGATCTCATTGGCGAAGGTTTTGACATGGCGGTGCGGATCGCACGGCTGCCGGATTCCTCGCTGATCGCGCGGCGGCTCTTCACCATGCCGCGCTTTACGGTGGCCGCGCCGTCCTATCTCAAGAAGCACGGTCGGCCGACGCATCCGATGCATCTCGCCGAGCACAAATGCTTCAGCTACGCCTATCTCTCGACCCCGAACGTCTGGCACTACACCAATTCCGCCGGCGAGCAGGCGAGCGTCCGTCCGGGTGGCCAGCTTCGCGTCAACAATGGTGAAGCCGTCATGCCCGCACTGATCGCCGGCCTCGGCATCGCGGAGCTTCCCGAATTCATCGTCGGCGAGGCGATTTCGTCCGGCGAGGTCGAAGTCATCCTGAAGGACTGGAAACAGGCCGAAGGTGCCGTGCACCTGGTGACGCCGCCCGGTGGCCCGCGCCCCGCCCGCGTCGAAGCGCTCGGCGACTTCCTCGCGGCGAAGCTGCCGGGCACGTGCAAGCGGCGGCCGCGCGGGAAGGCAAAGGCGTAGAGCGACCAGCTTCCACGACCTCCGTCATTGCGAGCGTAGCGAAGCAATCCAGAATGTCTCCGCGGAGGGATTCTGGATTGCTTCGTCGCAAAGAGCTCCTCGCAATGACGTCGTTCGACTACGACACCTTCACGCCGTCGCTCGCGACGATGCGCAGGCTCGGCTTCAGCGTTTCGTCCAGCCGCGTCTTCCATTCGTGGACGCGCGGGTCGGTCGAGCGTGCTGCGCAGACCGCATATTGATGCACGGACTGCGCCAATGCGCGCCGCGCTTCCGGCGTTCGCGTCACGTCCGGCTTCGAGAGCCGCAAGACGATCGCGGCGAGATTCACCAGCATCTCGTCCAATGCGAGGTCGATGGTTGCGAGCTTTCCCATGCGAGCTTTCCCATGGCAGACTCCCGAACGGCAACGTTGGCTGCGGGGATGCGTTCCGGACCGGGCTGAACATGGATAATGCTTCGTAAATCCCACCTGGCGACCTGTTTCTTGCGGACCACCGCGAGTTGGGGTTGGGCGCGCGGCTGATTACGGCCGTCAGGCAATCGGCAAGGTGGAATAGTTCCAGTCGTGTTTTCACATTTTTTTGTTGGTTCAGAACCTGTCCGCGTCTCATTGATTGATGAGAATTCGAGAGACTCGGGAAGGGATTAGGACCATGAGAACGGAGCGGATTGCGCTGGGTGTGGCGCTTGCGATTGGCGGCATCGTCGCGCAGAGCGCTGCGTCCGCCGAAGAGTATCGCGGAACCATGGAACAGCAGATGGCCTGCACACCGGACGTGTGGCGGCTGTGCAGCGACCAGATCCCGGACGTGAACCGCATCACGGCTTGTCTGCGGCAGAACACGCCGCAGCTCTCGAGCGGCTGCCGTGCAGTGTTCCAGTCCAACAACCAGATGCCGCAGCAGCAGGTTCCGCGTGGCCGCGCCGTGCCGTCACCGCGCTACAATGCTGCGCCGCCGCCCCCGCCTGCACAGCCCCGGCCTTACGACGATGACGACGACTAGCGTGTTCTAGGGCCTGATCTCGCAGACATCGACCCACTCAGCCGCGGTCAGCTCGGCCATTCGCTCCGGCGTGATGCGTACGGCACTGTGGGTAGAGCCTGCGGCCGGCACCACGATTTCGAACGCCTTCAGCGAGACGTCGCAATAGATCGGCAGCGGCGACTTCAGCCCGAACGGGCAGACGCCGCCGACCTCGTGGCCGGTGATCTCGGCGACCTCTTCCAGCCCCAGCATCTTCGGCTTGCCGCCGAACGCCGCCTTCACCTTCTTGTTGTCCATGCGCGAGGTGCCGGCGGCGACGATCAGGATCACGCGTTCGCCGATGCGCAACGATAGCGTCTTGGCGATCATCCCGGGTTCGACGCCATAGGCTTCCGCGGCCAGCGGTACCGTGGCCGAGCTGATCGGCGATTCCATCACTGATATGTCGGGGGCTTTCTCGGCGAAGAAGGCGCGAACGGATTCCAGGCTCATTCACTTCTCACGGGCGGGCGGCGATGCCTAAGCAATGTTTGGCAGCTCGGAGAGCGTGCGGACACGATGATCCGGCGCAAAGCCGAGTTCGTCCATCTGGGTGCGGATCGCCTTGAACATCGTCAGCGGTGCCACGAGTTCGTTCTCGACGCAAGCCAGCGCCATCGCTTCGGGCGTCACCCGTTCGATCCAGACGACGTTGAGCCCGAACGATTTCGCACCGGCGACGTCCCAGGGATTTGAGGAGACGAACAGCACCTCATCCGGCGCGGTGCCGAGCACCTCGCCGATCAGCTCATAGGCTTGCGGGCTCGGCTTGAAGATCTTCTTCGCATCGACGCTGATGGTGGCATCGAGCAGGCGGTCGAGACCGGAGTTGCCCACCAGCGCATTGAGCATGTCCGGGCTGCCATTGGAGAGGATGGCAAGCTTGCGCGGCTTCAACGCGGTGAGCGCGGCCGTCGCGTCGGAATAAAGATCGAGATGCAGATATTTCTCGATGACGCGCTCGAAAGCCTCGCCCTCATAGGCAAGCCCGAGCAGGCGCAGCGTATAAGCGAGCGAGTCACGGGTGACCGCGGCAAAATCCTGATAGCGCCGCATCAGCGAGCGCAACCAGGTGTATTCGAGCTGCTTGATCCGCCAGACCTGCGTGATGATCTCGCCATAGCCCGGGAACGCATCCTCGGTGATCTCAGCGACCGACTGGATGTCGTAGAGCGTTCCGTAGGCGTCGAAGACGACGGCTTTGATCGTCACGTTGGCCTCGCTAGAGCATGATCCGGAAAAGTATACAGCGATTTTCCGGTCAGATCATGCTCAAAAAACCAAAGCGCGATCGCGCCTAAATCCCCAAAATCTTCCTTGCGTTCGCCTTCAGCACCTTCGGCCGGATCTCGTCGCGGATCTCGATCTTGGCGAAGTCCGACAGCCAGCGGTCCGGCGTGATCACCGGCCAGTCCGAGCCGAACAGCATTTTGTCCTGAAGGATCGAGTTGATATAGCGCACCAGGATCGGCGGGAAATATTTGGGCGACCAGCCGGACAGGTCGATATAGACGTTCGGCTTATGGGTCGCGACCGAGAGCGCCTCTTCCTGCCAGGGGAAAGAAGGATGGGCAAGGATGATCTTGAGGTCGGGGAAGTCGGCCGCGACGTCGTCCATGTACATCGGGTTGGAATATTTCAGCCGCATCCCCATGCCGCCGGGCATCCCGGAGCCGACGCCGGTCTGGCCGGTGTGGAACAGCGCGATCGCACCGCCATTGTTGATCTCTTCATAGAGCGGATAGGCCATGCGGTCGTTGGCGTAGAAGCCCTGCATCGTCGGGTGGAATTTGAAGCCGCGGACGCCGTACTCCTCGATCAGCTTGCGTGCCTCGCGGGCCCCTAACTTGCCCTTGTGCGGGTCGATCGAGACGAAGGGGATGAGGACGTCGAGATGGTCGGAGGCGGCTTCGATCATCTCGTAATTGTTGTAGCGGCGGAAGCCGGTCTCGCGCTCGGCATCGACCGGGAAGATCACGGCGGCGATGTTCTTGGAGCGGTAATAGGCCGCGGTCTCCGGCACGGTCGGCGGATGCTTGTTGGGCGACTTGAAATACTCGGCCATCTGCGCCTGGAAATCGTCATAGCCGTCGTCGGCGTGACAACCGCAGGGCTCCTCGGCGTGGGTGTGGATGTCGATGGCGACAACGTCGTCGATATTGGGCAGCTTCAGCTTCGGCATTGGTTTCCTCCCGACGGGCTGTCAAATTGATTATATGATATAACGAATTTGGCAAGGGCCCCGGCGGGGCATTGGTAGGCGGCCGTCCCTGCGCTAGTGTTTTCGGCAACAATAAAGGCAAGGGAGGCCAAAAATGGCTGAGGCGCAAACCTTCGAGACCGATTTCTGGAAGGACGCTCAATCGCGCAAGGGATGGGACGAGATCGTCCCGGGCGAGCCGCGCCAGACCATCCCCTATACGCTCACCCGCGAAGCGATAGCGCTCTATTGCAAATCGGTCGGAGAGACCCATCCGCTCTATTTCGACGAGGCCTATGCGAGGACGACCCGCTACGGCGGACTGATCGCGCCGCCCTCGATCCACATCATGCTGATGTTTGCCTGCACGCCGGCCGACGACTGGATGCGTTCGCCGGGAACGGTCAATGCGGGGCAGTCCTGGAGCTACAACGTCCCGGCTCGCCCTGGCGATGTGATCCGGCTCGAGGCCCGCGCGCTCGACAAGTTCATCAAGCGCGAGCGGCTGTTCGTCGTGCACGACAACGTCTTCTTCAACAGGGCGGGCGAGGTGATCTGCTCCGGCCGCGGCTGGACCATCCGGCCGATGTGAGGGGAGAGCCACAATGACCGTCACGTTCGAAAGCCTCAATGCCGGCGACTCCATCGAGGGGCCAAGCTTCGCGGTTTCGCGCGAATCCATCCGCCTGTTCTGCGACGCCTCGCTCGACTACAACCCGCTGCATCTCGACGACGACTACATGAAGGGCAGTTTCGGCAAGACCCAGTTCGGCGGCGTGATCATGCACGGCATGAACAATTTTGGCCTGATCTCGCGCATGATCACCGACTGGGCCTATCCGGCCGGCGCGATCCACCGCCGGCTCGAGACAAGATGGGTCAAGCCGGTCCGGCCGGGCGACACCATCCGGCCTTCCGGAATCATCAAGGCGAAGCAGGTCACCGCCAAGTCGCGCTGGGTCGTGATCGATGTCGTCGTGCGGAATCAGGACGAGGAGCGGGTTGCGACCGGCGAGGCCATGGTCGAATTTCCGTTGTAAAACGGCCGGTTCCCTACTTTGCATGGGGTTGTTTTCAAGGATTTGTTGGCTGGGGGGCTGTTTGCATTGACATGCGGTCCCACCATGGCTTAGAAACCGCCGCATCCCGGGCGGTCGGTCCGCCAGCGGGAAAGATCTCATTTGCCACATTCGCGCGTGCCGAAACGGTAGTGCCGAACACGGCCTTTCGAACGTTCAGGATTCTGCCATGAAGGTCCGTAACTCGCTGAAATCGCTGCGCGGTCGCCATCGCGCCAACCGCCTGGTCCGCCGCAAGGGCCGGGTCTATGTGATCAACAAGGTGCAGCGCCGCTTCAAGGCTCGCCAGGGCTGATCTTTGGGCGGCTAAGCTAGCCCTCGCGCGCGCCCCGCAAGACCACGGTTTCACACGAGTTTGACGCCGCCCCTGCTATGCAAGGGCGGCTTTACGCGTTTAGACTTTGGCCATGGCAGTGAGATTCCCTTTCGCGCGCATCCTGTATCTGGCCCTCGTTCTGGGAGCCGCCGGGCTCGCGCCGGCATCGGCGTCGGATGATCCGGCCCCGCCGGCGAAGCAGCAGAAGAAGCTGCCGGAGGCGCCGGCCAAGCTGCCCAAGGCCGACCGCACCAAGAATCTCGACTTCCTGTTCGGCGCGCTGAAGGCCGCCCCTGACGATGCCAGCGCCAAACACGTCGAGGCGAAGATCTGGGCGATCTGGATCCAGACCCCGAGCGACACTGCGGCACTGCTGATGGCGCGGGCCAAGGCGGCCGTCGACGCACAGAAGATCAACGTCGCGATCAAGCTTCTGGATGCGGTCATCAAGCTCCGGCCCGACTACATCGAAGCCTGGAACCGGCGCGCCACGCTTTATTATTTGCAGAACGACTATGCCCGCTCGCTCGCCGACATCCGCGAGGTCCTGATCCGGGAGCCCCGTCATTTCGGCGCGCTCGCAGGGCTCGGCATGATCATGCAGGACGTCGGCGACGAGAAGCGCGCGCTCGAGGCCTACCGCAAGGCGCTTGCCGTCAATCCGCACCTCGAGAAAATCCCCGAGCAGGTGAAGGCCTTGACCGAGAAGGTCGAAGGCCGCGACATCTAGCCTATAACTCGATCATTTTTCGAGCGATTGCGGCGCGCGGTGATTAACCACGATAAGAAGCGCAATGCCGCAAGGACTATTGTCGCTGCGGCCGCAGGTCTACCTGCATGGCAGGAGCAAAAGCCATGAAGCGTTTGATCTTTGCTTGTAGCTTGCTGTTGGCGTCGGGAACGATGAGCCTCGCCGACGGACTGTTCTGGGTGGTCGGCAACCGTGCCACCGGCAAATGCAACATCGTGACCAGCAATCCGGTCATCAACGGCGACATCTGGTTCGGCGATGGTCCTTACAAATCCAAGGACGATGCCAAGCTGGCGCGCACGACCATCCGCGCCTGTCCCGCGCTCACCCCCGACGAGGAAAAGGCCGAGGACGGCGCCGGCTAGTGCAGGACGTTGCCGCCGCGCTCGGTGAGGCCCTGATCGACGGCTGCGGCATAGGCCTTCGCAAGCTCCGCCTCGAGATGCTCGTTAATCAGGAGCAGCGCCCGCACGGCACCGCGCAGGTCACCGTTGCAGCTGGCGACGATCTCGTCGATTGCGGTGTCATTCGATCTGAAGCTCATCGAAAATCCTCCGGTTCAAACCAGGACAATCTTGCCGGTCTTTCCTGCATCCCCTGAGGTTGCGAGGAGGGATCGGCGCCCATCCGAGTCTAGATGGCGGAACCGACCGTGGCGATTATAAGGAAGCTGCGATGACGACTGCATGAAGCTGGTCTGAGGCTTGTGCATCAACAAGCTGGATCATTGATTTTGTTGAATTTTTTGGTTCGGCAATTATGCACATATCCACAGGCCGGCCTTTCGGTGGAAGCGCTAAGCTTCCCTGCGCGAAACGGCCGCCTACGTAACCCGTAACTGCGATGTGCCCTGGATTGCCCGGACTCTCTTCATGATCGTGATGTCAGCCGTGACGGCGCTGGTGCTGCTGGCGCTGGTCACGCAGGCCGGAATTGTTGCCGTACAGCGCGCATTCCCGCCCCAGGGCCGGATGATCGAGGTCGACGGCGCGGCGCTCCATGTCGTCGAGATCGGCCCGCGCGATGCCGGCCTCCCGATTGTGATGTTGCACGGCGCGAGCTCCAACCTCGAAGTGATGCGCCACCCGCTCGGCGATCTCCTCGCCAAAGAGCATCGCGTCATCCTGATTGACCGTCCCGGCCACGGCTGGAGTACCCGCGCACGGCGGCAAGATTCAACGCCGGACATCCAGGCGCGGATGATCGACGAAGCGCTCGGCAAGCTCGGGATTGATCGTGCGGTCTTCGTCGTGCATTCCTGGAGCGGCGCGCTCGGTGCGCGGCTGGCGCTCGATCACGCGAACCGCGTCGCCGGCCTCGTGATGCTGGCGCCCGTGACCCATCCCTGGCGCGGCGGCGTCGGCCGCTACAACGAGATCATCGCAATGCCGGTGATCGGCCCGCTGCTCGCCTACACCATCACGTTGCCGCTGGGGTACTTCGTCGCCGAGTCCGGCGCGCGCAATGTCTTCCTGCCGCAGACGATGCCGGACGGCTTCGTGAAGGACTCGGCGACGCCGCTGTTGCTGCGTCCGCGCGAATTCATCGCCAATGCCTATGATCTGGTGACGCTGAAGGCGTGGGTGGCCGCGCAAGTCGCGCGCTACGGCGAGATCAAGGCGCCCGTCACGATCATCGCCGGCGAGCCCGACAGGACGGTGAAGACTGACATCCATGCGCGCCCGTTCGCCGCGACGGTGCCGAATGCGAAGCTGATCGTGTTGCCGGATCTTGGCCACATGGTGCAGAACGCGGTGCCGGATCTCGTGAAGACGGAGATCGAGACGATGATCGGTCAGATCGTCCCGCCGCGGGCGGCCGCCGACTAAAGCGTTTTCAAGCGAAGTGGATATCGGTTCGCGTGAAGAAAACGCGTCAAAACAAAAAGCTGGAGCTTCGGTTCTGATTCAATCAGAACCGAAGCTCCCACGGCCGCCGTTCACGCGCTTACTGCTTGATCTTGCCGTCCTTGTCGAACTGCGAGACGTAGGCCCAGAGATTGTTGATTTCGGTCTCGTTCTTGATGCCGGCGAATGCCATCTTGGTGCCCGGAATCTTGGCCTTCGGATCTTTGATGTATTCCTTGAACTGCGCCTCGTTCCAGGTGATGCCGGAATTCTTGTTCGCATCCGAATAATTGTAGTCCGGCGCGGTGCCGGAATGACGGCCGTCGAGGCCGTTGAGCTCGGGGCCAACCTTGTTCTTGGCGCCTTCGCCGATGGCATGGCAGGCCAGGCATTTGTTGAACGACGATTTACCGGCGGCGGCATCCTGCGCCATGGCGCTGGAGGCCGTGGCAGTGACGGTGAGGATCATCAGCGCGCCAAAAGTCAGTTTTTTCATAGGGTGCTCTTCGTCTCTTTCCCGGAGGGGGCTCTTATCTGGTCGGCGATCGTCGAACCTGCCGGTTTTGGCATGGCCGGCTCGGCTTGGACAAGCCACGAAACCATGACAGGTTTCATGATTTCCTACTTGTCCCAGAGCGAACTCGCGCAAGATCGTTGCTCCGACTTTCGGACGGCCTACCCAAACCATCGCGGACGTGGTTGATTTGGCGCGACAAATTGATCGTGCGGCGTGAGCCGGAAGGACAAGTCATGAAGGATGTGATATGGCCATCATGATGCCTGCGAGCGACCAGGCGGTGCTTGCGCGCCGCGCTGAGATCGCTTCTGCGTTGCGCGCAATCGTGCCCGGCGAGGGCGTGATCGACAGCGCCGCCGAGATGCGGGCCTATGAATCCGACGGACTGACCGCCTATCGGCAACCGCCGATGGTCGTGGTGCTGCCGGATACGACCGAGCAGGTCTCGCTCGTCCTGAAATATTGTGCAGAGCACGGCATCAAGGTGGTGCCGCGCGGCTCCGGCACGTCGCTGTCCGGCGGCGCGCTGCCGCTGGAGGACGGCGTGCTGCTGGGCCTTGGCAAGTTCAAGCGCATCCGCGAGATCGATTTCGACAACCGGGTCGTCGTCACCGAGCCCGGCGTCACCAATCTCGCCATCAGCCAGGCGGTCGCGCATGCCGGCTTTTACTACGCGCCCGATCCGTCCTCGCAGATCGCCTGCTCGATCGGTGGCAACGTCGCCGAAAATTCCGGCGGCGTGCACTGCCTGAAATACGGCATGACCACCAACAACGTGCTCGGTTGCGAGATTGTCCTGATGAGCGGCGAGATCCTGCGCATCGGTGGCAAGTCGGCGGAGAGCGCCGGCTACGACCTCATGGGCGTCATCACCGGCTCCGAAGGCCTGCTCGGCATCATCACCGAGATCACCGTCCGCATCCTGCAAAAGCCGGAGACGGCGCGCGCGCTGATGGTCGGCTTCGCAGCTGTCGAGGCGGCCGGCGAATGCGTGGCGCGGATCATCGGCGCCGGCATCATTCCCGGCGGCATGGAGATGATGGACAAGCCCGCGATTCACGCCGCCGAAGCCTTCGTCCATGCCGGCTATCCGCTCGACGTCGAGGCGCTACTCATCATCGAGCTCGACGGTCCCAAGATCGAGGTCGACGAGCTGATCACGCGCGTCGAAGCGATCGCCAATGGCTGCGGCTCGACCACCTGCCAGATCTCGACCTCGGAAGCCGAGCGCAACCTGTTCTGGGCGGGTCGGAAAGCAGCGTTCCCCGCCGTGGGGCGCATCTCGCCCGACTATCTCTGCATGGACGGCACCATTCCGCGCGGCGCGCTGCCGAAGGCGCTCGCGCGCATCCGCGAGCTCTCGGAAAAATACCAGCTCGGCTGCGCCAACGTGTTCCACGCCGGCGACGGCAATCTGCATCCCCTCATCCTCTACGATGCCAACAAGCCCGGTGAGATCGAGCGCGCCGAAGCCTTCGGCGCCGACATCCTGCGCGCCTGCGTCGAGTTCGGCGGCGTGCTCACCGGCGAGCATGGCGTCGGCATTGAGAAGCGCGACCTGATGCCGGAGATGTTCAGCGAGATCGACCTCAACCAGCAGCAGCGGCTGAAATGCGCCTTCGACGCGCAGGGCCTGCTCAATCCAGGCAAGGTCTTCCCGACGCTGCATCGTTGCGCCGAGCTCGGCCGCATGCATGTGCATGCGGGCAAGCTCGCGTTTCCCGACATTCCGCGGTTCTAGCATTGCCCCCTCCCACGAGGGGAGGAGGAAACGTATGGCACTGCGCTGGACATCCGTAACGCTCTCGCCGCGGGCGCGATGTGCATGGCTGTGCCCTCGCCCCTTGTGGGAGAGGGCAGCTCCGCTGGTAGACGCGAACTCACTCGGGCGAGGGGTCTGTCTCCGCGGACGACTCTGCGACCGAAGTCTCTTGCAGTTGAGTTCGCCGAAGCAACCCCCTCATCCGGCGCTCCGCGCCACCTTCTCCCACAAGGGGAGAAGGGAAGGAGTCACATCAGCGCGTATTGCATGCGCTCGCGCTTCGCCAGCAGCGGCAGGGCTTGACCCGCGATATACGTCTTGAAGTGCGGGCTGTCCTGGTGCGCCTTGAAGGCAGCCTCGTCGCGGAACAGCTCGTAGAACAGGAACTGCGCCGGATTGTCGTTTGAGCGGCTGATCAGGAATAGTTTTGCACCGGGCTCGCTTTGCGCCTGCGGGAGGAAGTCGCGCAGGATCCCGGCGACCCGCTCGGCCTCGCCCTCTTTGGCTTCCCACTGTGCGACGACCAAAAGGCCGCCACCACTGGTCGCCTCGCCGATGGTTCGCTGGTTCATGATCTGTTGGTTCATGATTGAACTCCTTTTCGCCTTGGCCCGGCGCCTGCGTGAGAGGGGGCACGGGAACTATTCGATCAATAGCGAAGTTTGGAAGGCGATGATTCGATGGTGATCGAAGTGAAGATGTCACGCCGCGTTGCATCATGAGCCGTCGGCGGCCGCGTGCGAATTGATTTCCGCCGCGAATTTCGCTACCGGCTGATGCGTGGATACGCTCAAGGTACGTGACGCCAAAGACGTCCAAGAGGTGGTGCGGGCGGCGATTGCCAATGAGCAGCCGCTCGAGATCATCGGTCATGGCAGCAAGCGCGGCATCGGGCACACCATGGCGACCAATGCCGTGCTCGACGTCTCCGCGATGAACGCCGTCACCTCCTATGAGCCCAACGAGCTGATCGTCACGCTCCAGGCCGGCGCGCCGCTGGCCGACGTGCTGTCGCTGATCGATGCGAAGAACCAGCAATTCGCCTTCGAGCCTGTCAACACCGCGCCGCTGCTCGGCATGCCCGTATCAGGCACCATCGGCGGCATGATCGCTGCTGGCCTCGCCGGCCCGCGTCGGATCAAGGCGGGCGGGGCGCGCGACCATCTCCTGGGGGCGCATGCCGTCTCTGGCTTTGGCGACAGCTTCAAGACCGGCGGCAAGGTGGTGAAGAACGTCACCGGCTACGACCTCTGCAAGCTGCTTTCGGGGTCGTGGGGCACGCTGTCGGTGATGACCGAGGTCACGCTGAAGGTGATGCCCAAGCCCGAGGCCGAGCGGACGTTGCTGCTGCGCGGGCTCGACGATGCCGCCGCCAACAAGGCGATGACTGCGGCGCTCGGCTCGCCCTATGACGTTTCTGCCGCCGCGCATCTGCCGAAATCGGCTTTCCGCGCCAAGACCGATGGGCTTGGCGACATCGCCGGCCAGGGCGAGGCGTTGACGGTGCTGCGGCTCGAGGGCATCACGGCCTCTGTCAGCCACCGCGCCGGCTCGCTGCGCGAATTGCTGGCGCCGTTCGGAACCGCGACTCTCATCGAGGACGCCGCGTCGTCCGCGCTGTGGGCCACCATTCGCGACGTGCTGCCGTTCGCGACCAGCGGCGCACTCGGCACCTGGCCGGTATGGCGGATTGTCTGTCCGCCGGCCTCGGGCGCGGCGCTCGGCACGCAATTGGCGCGCGAGACCGGCGGCGACGTCATCTACGACTGGGGCGGCGGGCTGATCTGGGCGGCGCTGCCGCCAAAGGACGATGCGCACGCCCCGGCCGTGCGCCAGTGGACCGATGCAATCGGCGGGCATGCCACGCTGATCCGGGCAGCCGAGGAGGTCAGGCGCGGCATCGACGTGTTTCACCCGCAGGCGCCCGGTGTCGCCGCCCTCAGCGAACGGGTCCGCGCCAGTTTCGATCCAAAGTCGATCTTGAACCGGGGACGCTTGAGGCGGAGCGCTACGGTATGAAGACCGAATTCACACTCGCTCAGCTCGCCGACCCCGACATCGCGGAAGCCGACAAGATCCTGCGCGCCTGCGTCCATTGCGGCTTCTGCACCGCGACCTGCCCGACCTATGTGCTGCTTGGCGACGAGCTCGATAGCCCGCGTGGTCGCATCTATCTGATCAAGGAGATGCTGGAGAAGGACCAGGCGCCGACGGCTGAGGTGGTCAAGCATGTCGACCGCTGTCTGTCGTGCCTGGCCTGCATGACGACCTGCCCCTCTGGGGTGAACTACATGCATCTCATCGACCAGGCCCGTGTCAGGATCGAAGAGCGCTATCGGCGCCCGCTGGCCGAGCGGCTGTTGCGCCAGGTGCTGGCCTTCGTCCTGCCCGACCCGCAGCGGTTTCGCATCAGCATGCGGCTGGCGCAGCTGGCCCGGCCCCTTGCGGTCTTCCTGCCGACCCCGCGGCCCTCGGCCACGCCCGGACTGATCCAGCGCCTGAAGGCCATGCTGGCTCTGGCACCTGGCCGGCTGCCGGCGCCGGGTGCTCTTCCGGGCAGCGTGTTCGCAGCGCTCGGCAAGAAGCGCGGCCGGGTCGCGCTGCTCCAGGGCTGCGCCCAGCAGGTACTGGCGCCGCGCATCAACCAGGCCGCCATCAACCTTCTCACCCGTCACGGCATCGAGGTCGTCCTGGTCAAGGGCGAGCAATGCTGCGGCGCGCTCACCCATCACCTCGGTCACGACGATGATGCGCTGGCGCGGGCCCGCGCCAACGTTATGGCTTGGCAAAAGGAGGCGGTCGGCGAAGGGCTCGACGCCATCCTGGTGACGGCGTCCGGCTGTGGCACGGTGATCAAGGACTACGGCTATCTGCTGCGTGAGGACGCTGCGTTCGCAGCCGATGCGGCGAAGGTGTCCGCGCTTGCGAAGGACATCACCGAATACGTCGCCGGGCTCGGCCTTGCGCCGAGCACGCAACGGGACAACATCGTCGTCGCCTATCACTCCGCGTGTTCGTTGCAGCACGGGCAGAAAATCAGGGAGCTCCCGAAAGAATTGCTTTCCAAGAATGGATTCGTGGTGAAAGATGTGCCGGAGAGCCATTTGTGTTGCGGTTCGGCGGGGACCTACAACATTCTCCAACCCGAGCTTGCGGGCAGGTTGCGCGATCGCAAGGTCGCCAACATCGCGAGCGTCAAGCCGGACATGATTGCCGCGGGCAATATCGGCTGCATGGTGCAGATTGCCAGTGGCACGTCAGTTCCGGTCGTACACACGATTGAGCTTCTCGATTGGGCTACGGGCGGGTCGCGGCCGGCAGTGAATGCGTCACGCTGAGCTTTCGTCCGGAGGTGACGGCCGAAGGGCGCCCGATCGACCATTGTTCGGCGGCAACAGGAGGACCACGATGGCGAAAGCGACGAAGAAGAAAAGCAAGAAGGCCAAGAAAGCCAAAAAGGCCAAGAAGGTTGTAGCGGCGAAGAAGGCGACGAAGAAGAAAGCGGCCAAGAGGTCCGCAAAGACAGCCAAGAAGTCTGCGAAGAAATCGGCCAAGAAGGCCGCACCGAAGAAGGCGCCAAAGAAAACCGCGGCGAAGAAGGCGTCGCCGAAGAAGGCAGCCAAGAAAGCGGCTCCGAAGAAGGCGAAGGCAGCTCCCGCGCCGAAGCCGGCGGCTCCAGTGGCTGCGCCGGCTCCCGAGCCTGCCGCCGAGACAAGCTGGGCGATGCCTTCGTCTTCTGCGGAACCGACGCCGGCTGAGGGGCAGGGTTAGGCCCAAGGTTCGGCTCAAGGTCAGGCCAAAGGCTGGGTCTGCCCCCACGACAACGATCCACAACAGGAAGGCCGCAGCGGCGACGCTGCGGCCTTTTTGCATCGCTGTCGCGGCTGCGGAGGCTGCCCTTTGATGAGTCAGCTGATTCGTAGCACGCGCGCCACGGGTCCGCGGACCTACGTAGTAACCCGGGCCCCTCTGTGCACTTCGGCGTGAAAATAATGTGATCGAGAAGCAACACCGTCCGACAACCTTTCGTGGAATCGTCAGAACGCCCAAAAAGTCGGCAGATGCCCGTGTTTTTTGCTTCACGGTTCACGTCCCTCACTACAAATTGCGGGGGTAACGCAATTTGCAATCAGGTCGGGTGGCCCCGGGGGGCCTCCGGAACTCGACTGGGGTCAAGAACTGGTGATGGGGATCTAAATGAAAAAAGTGACTTTGTTAGCAACGGCGCTGGCAATGGTGACGAGTTCGGCTTTCGCGGCGGACATGCCCTTGAAGGCTATGAAAGCTCCTCCGGCGCCCGCGTTTGATCCTTGGGACATCGCCTTCGGCGGCGCGATCATGAACGATTACATCTTCCGCGGCGTGACCCAGTCGAACCACAAGCCGTCGGTGGCGGCCTATTTCGAGCCGCGCTACAACATCAACAAGGATCTCCAGCTGTACGCCGGCGTGTCGGCCGAGAGCATTTCCTTCGCCAACCGCGCCGCGGCTGAAGTCGATATCTACGGTGGTATCCGTCCGACCTTCGGCGCGTTCGCCTTCGACATCGGCGTCTGGGGCTACCTGTATCCGGGCGGGAGCTGCGCCGACAACGTGCTCACCGGCGGCATTCCCGGCGGCAACGTCTGCGCCGTCAGCACGAGCACGATCTTCCTCGGCGACGGCAACGTCATGAAAAAGGACGTCAGCTTCTTCGAAGTCTACGGTAAGGTGAACTATACCATCAACGACAGCTTTACGGTCGGCGCGACCGAGTACTACTCGCCGAACTTCCTGAACTCGGGCGCTTGGGGCAACTACGCTTCGTTGACCGCCAAGTGGACGGCGCCGAGCACGACCTTCGGTGCCTCGGGTGTCGGCATGTACGCGTCGGGTGAATTCGGTCGGCAGTGGTTCGGCACGTCGGACGCCTTCTATGGCACCGGTGTCGGCACCGTTTTCGCCAACGGTATCCCCTACAAGGACTACAACACCTGGAATATCGGCATCGGCTTCACGTACAAGGTGTTCACGCTGGATCTGCGTTACTCCGACACCGACCTGAACAAGGGTGATTGCAACGCCTTCACCAGCGCCTTCAACGCCTCTGGCACGACCAACGTCACCCCGATCAACCCCGGCGGTGCCGGCTCGAACTGGTGCGGCGCGGCCGGCGTCGCCAAGCTGTCGTTCGATCTGACCGCGATGAGCAACCTGAAGTAGGTTTCTTCCCGAAGAGACTTGATGAGGGCGGCAGAGCAATCTGCCGCCCTTTTGCTTTGCACCCCGGTATCTCCACGAAGCGTCATGTCCGGGACAAGCTCGGCCATGGGGAGGCGGAAACATCGCTGAGAAGTCCGGCGGCGACTTCGCAATCAGGAAGGCCTGGCTTCCGTTCCGCGGTCGAACCGCTCAACCCGGATTGGCGGCCACGCCTCAGCGCACTGTGCTCGGCTCCGCCTTGGTCCGCTCGTCGCCGAGGACGTGGATGTCGCCGTTCTCCACCATCGTCACCTTGCGGGTGTGGAAGGCGTCGAGCGTCGAGCGGTGACCGATCGAGACGATGGTGGCCTGCGGCAGCTTCTCCGCCAGCAGCCGGTAGAGCCGCGCCTCGGACGGCTCGTCGAGCGAGGCGGTGGCCTCGTCCAGGAACAGATAGTCCGGCGCATGCAGCAGCGCGCGGGCAAGCCCCAAACGCTGCTGCTCGCCGAGCGACAGCATCCGGTTCCAATGACCGTCCTCGTCGAGCCTGTCGGCGAACTCGGGCAGCCCGACGGCAATCACCGCGTCCTGGACTCGTGGCGGCTCGAATGCGCCCCGCTCCGCCGGATAGACCACCGCATCGCGCAACGGTCCGACCGGGAAGTAGGGGCGCTGCGGCAGCATCATCAGCGTGGCGTTTTCCGGAATGGAAATGGTGCCGCTGCCGAACGGCCAGATACCCGCGATGGCCCGGAACAGCGTCGATTTGCCGGAGCCCGAGGGCCCGGTGACCAGCACGCGTTCGGGCGTGTGGATGGTGAAGCCATCGGTTGCGACCAGCGGCGCGCCGTCGGGCAGGTTCACGCGAAGCTGGTCGAGGTGGATGTCACGGCTGCCGATTGCCGCTTCGATGTCGATCGAGGGCTTGCGCACGGCGAGCCTGCCGGTCGAACGGACCGACATCTCAAACCCATCGAGACGGGCGACGACGGCACGCCATTCCGCAATCGATCGATAAGCGGTCACGAAGAAGGACAGCGCGCGCTGCACGCTGCCGAACGCTGAGCCGGTCTGCATCATGTCGCCGAGTTGAATCTTCTTGGCGAAAAAGGCCGGCGCGACCAGTGCGTAGGGCACGATCACGGCGGCCTGGCTGTAGCTCGCGGTGAACGCGGTGAGGCGCTTGGTCCGGGTCATGATCGCGTACCAGTTGCCGGCCACGCGACCGAAGCGATGCAGCAGGCGACCGCGCTCGGCGCTCTCGCCGTTCAGCAGCGCGATCTGCTCGGAGTTTTCACGGACGCGGACGAGGTTGAAGCGGAAGTCGGCTTCATAGCGCTGCTGCTCGAAATTGAGATTGACCAGCGGCGCGCCGATCAGATGCGTCAGGGCCGTGCCGAAGATCGCGTAGACCAGCGCACCCCAGCACAGATAGCCGGGAATCACGACATCGATGCCTAATAGGTGCAAGGGCGCGGCATTGGAGAGACCCCAGAGGATGATGACGAAGGAAAAGAGCGTCACAATCGAGGAGAGCAGGCCGAGTCCGATGGTCAGGGTCTGTTCGACGAAATTCTTGACGTCGTCGGTGATGCGCTGGTCCGGGTTGTCGGCTGCATCGCCCGTGAGCTGCATGCGGTAGTGCGTCGCGTCCTCAAGCCATTCGCCGAGATAATGCTGCGTCAGCCATTGCCGCCAGCGAATCTGAAGCCATTGGTTCAGGTAGAGCTGATAGACGGCCAGTGCGATGAAGCTGGCGGCGAGGATAACGAAGAACCAGACTTCGCTGACGAACCTGTCCCAGTTGTACTCCTGAAGCGCGGTGTAAAATCGGTTCTGCCACCGATTGAAGAGGACGTCGACCGCGACCAGCGCCAGTTCGATCGCGATCACTGCTGCGAGCAGGCCGCGGCCGGCCCATTTGTCCTCCGACCGGAAATAGGGGATGGCGATTCGCCAGACGATCGCGAGCGTGGCGCGGATGGTGTTCACAGAGCTCTTTCTCCTCAGGGGGTGTGCGCAAATGCCCGGCGCCAAAGGGCTGACGCAATGGCGAAAATCGGTGCGCTTAGACTAAAGTCGCAAGTTCTGCAATTTGCGTTGGCTTGTCGCGGCTTGCAACCCTAGCATGGGTGTAACGGCGTGGGGTGGGGGCCTCCAGGACTTCGCGGGCTTGTGAGTGGGACGGGAACCGCGGCACTCGCGAGGAATTCGTGTCCGGCTCGGGGGTTATCGCTTCAGCGTTAAGCAGGATCGGCTGTCCACGCGGCCCGCCTGCCGCACACATGCGTGGGGGAGCAAGACCATGTGGAATCAAATCTATGATCCGCTGCACAGCCCTGTGCTGTCGACGATCGCGGCGGCGATACCCGTCGTTACGCTGCTGGTCCTGATCGCGAGCGGTCGCGTCAAAGCGCACATCGCCGCCGTGGTCGCGGTGATCGTCACCAACCTGATCGCTATCTTCATCTTCACCATGCCGGCAAACATGTCGCTCCGCGCCTCGGTGCTCGGCATCGTCACCGGCTTCTTTCCGATCGGCTGGATCGTCCTCAACGTCATCTTCCTCTACCAGGTGACGGTGACGACCGGACGTTTCGAATTGCTGAAGCGCGCGGTCGGCGGCGTCACCGAGGACCGGCGCCTGCAGCTCCTGCTGGTGGCATTCTCGTTCGGCGCCTTCTTCGAAGGCGCATCGGGCTTTGGCACGCCGGTCGCGATCACCGGCGCCGTGCTGATCGGCCTCGGCTTCTCGCCGCTCGCGGCCTCCGGCCTTTCGCTGATAGCCAACACCGCGCCGGTGGCCTATGGCGCGCTCGGCACGCCGATCCAGGGCCTTGCCTCCGTTACCGGGCTCGATCCCTACATTCTCGGCGCGATGGTCGGACGCCAATTGCCGTTCTTCTCGCTGATCGTGCCGTTCTGGGTGGTGTGGGCGTTCGCGGGCTGGCGGGGCATGAAGGACGTCTGGCCGGCGATCCTCGTCACCGGTGTGTGTTTCGCAGTCCCGCAATTCGTGATCTCGAACTACGTCAACCCCTGGATTGTCGACATCGGGGCGTCGCTGATCTCGATGGGCGGTCTGATCCTGTTCCTGAAGGTGTGGCAGCCGAAGCAGCTCTGGCTGTCGCCGGCGTTGCGCGGCCGCGACGAATCGACCTCCCACATGGGCGCAACCACGCCGCTCGACAAAACGCCGCTCACGCAGGCCGAGCTGTGGAGCGCGCTGCTGCCATGGATTATCGTCTGTATCGTGATGCTGATCTGGGGCAATGGTGCGTTCAAGACCTGGGCGAATTCGATCTTCACCTGGAACTACGCCGTTCCCGAGCTGCACCAGATGATCAACAAGATGCCGCCGGTGGCCGCCAAGCCGACGCCGGAGGGCGCGGTGTTCGCGTTCACCTACCTGTCCTTCACCGGCACGGGCATGCTGATCGCGGCGATCGTCTCGGGCTTCCTGATGGGGGTTGGGCCGGGGCGGCTGTTGGTGGAGTATGGCCGCACCATTCGCCTCTGCGCGATCTCGCTGATCACGATCTCGGCGATGCTGGCGATCGGCACGCTCACTCGTCTCTCGGGTGTCGACGCAACGCTCGGTCTCGCCTTCGCAGCAACGGGCGTGCTCTATCCCTTCTTCGGCACGCTGCTCGGCTGGTTGGGTGTGGCGTTGACGGGATCGGACACCGCATCGAACATCCTGTTCGGCAACCTCCAGAAGATCACGTCGCAACAGATCGGCCTGTCGCCGATCCTGATGGCGGCAGCGAACTCTTCCGGCGGCGTGATGGGCAAGATGATCGATGCGCAATCAATCGTGGTCGCCTCCACCGCCACGCGGTGGTACGGCCATGAGGGCACGATCCTGCGCTTCGTGTTCTGGCACTCCATCGTGCTGGCCTGTCTGGTCGGCGTTCTCGTGACGCTCCAGGCCTATGTCTATCCGTTCACGGAGCTGGTCTTGAAGTAGCAGGCGGCGCCTGGCCTCGACGCAAATCCCCGCGGGAGCATCCCGCGGGGATTTTGCCGCTTGTACCGACGAACCTTCTCAAAGGCTTCGCCGTCTTATAGAAAACCCCGGCGAATCGGGTCGGTCGAGAGGTCTCATGGTGTCGTTGAAGCAGATGGTCTGTGCCGCGGCTGCGTTGCTTGCGACGTCCGCGGTCGCGCATGCGGAAGAGGGCTTTCCCTTCGGCACCGAGATGACGCTGGAGGCTGTGCCGCAGCCCGGCTCGAAGCGGATCCCGAACATCGAGATCGGTGACAATGGCGAGGTCGTGCTCGAGCTCTGGTGCAAGGGCGGCAAGGGCCAGTTCTCGGTTGCCGGCAACACCGTGATCTTCGTCCCCGCCCAGATTCAGGACCGTTCCTGTCCGCCGGCAAAAGCCCTGGCCGATGACGATCTCGTTGCGGCGCTCAGCAGTGTCGAGACCTGGAAGCGCCAAGGCGACGTGCTCACGCTGATCGGCCCGAAGCCGCTGCGGTTCCGTACCAACGGGAATTAGCGCTCTTGCGTCCCGGACGCGGTGCGGCACGAAGTGCCGCCCCGCTGAGCCGGGACCCAGAATCTATCCACGATTTCGCTCGAGGCTTCTGGGCCCCGGCTCTGCAGCACACCGCTGAAGAAGCGCTGCGCTGCGTCCGGGGCACGAGAGCCTATTTCCACACCGACTTGTCGGCGTCCCAGCGCTGGCCCTTCAGCTCTTTGGCGAGCGCCTCGACCGAGCCGTCGTCGTCGGGTTGGTCGCCTTCTTCATCCGCGGCCGCCTCGTCCGACACGTTGAGCTTGGCGCCGATGCTCTCATCAGTGGTCGTGGTCGAGGGGCTGCCGATCCAGACGATCAGCTTGTCAGTGCTGCCCGGCTTGTCGGCCGAGACGAGGCCCGAGATCTCGATCGTGTCGGTGAGCTCGAGTGCCGGGAAATCCTGGTTCGGCCGCTTGAAGACGAGCTTCAGCTTCCCGGTTGCGGGGCTGAAGCTTTGCGAGACTGGCTTTGCCGCGAGCGTCTTGCCCAGCACGCCGGCAATCGCGGTGGCGAGCTTGTCGCGGTTGATCTTGTCGCCGTCGCGCCAGTCGGCGGCGGGGATGCGGATGGTGCGGTCCATCTCCGCCAGCCCCGCGGTCCAGCCGGCGGCCGTGACACCGGGCATCGCCCTGAATTTCGCGAGCAGTGCGGCCGCGTGCTCCGGATCGACCGACATGTTGATGGTCTGCTCGCCGGCGCGCAACGCGTCGCAGCCGACGGTCAGGCTTGCCAGCGTCACCTCGACGTCCTGGCCCTTGAGGCTCTTCAGGAAGTCGGTCGCGGCATCCAGCTTGACCTTGACCGCGATCGCCTCCGGCGAGACTTCGGTAAAATCCTTCGGCTGGGGCGTGATGCCGTCGTCGGTGGTCTGGTTGTCGAGAAATTCCTTCTCGCTGAGATCGGCATTGTCAGGCGAGGTCACCTCGGTCACGGCCTGGCCGATGCCGATCTGGCCGCGGAACTCGAACGTGTCGCCGGTGGCTTTGCGCGTCAGCTTGACCGTGACCGGTGCCTTCGCGCCGAGGCTTGAGGTCGTGCCGGTCAGCGTCTGGCCGGAGATCTGGAGATTGACGACGAAACGGTCCTTGCGGTCGGAGTTCTTGGCGACGGGGTAGCAGACGTCGAGCACGGCGGCGGTGAGCGTCTTGCCGCTCCGAGTCTCCTTCAGGATTACGTCGGCATTGCCGTCCATGAGACCGTCGATCGAGGTGAAATAGCGCGTTTCCGTGCCGCCCGGCGCCGCGGCCTTCGGCGACAGCTTCATCTGGGCAGATACGAGCCCTGGTGACATGACGAGCAGGGCCGCCAAAAGAGCCGTCGGGCAAACCAGAAGCGCGCGCATTGACGAAATCCTCGATCAAAAAGGCATGATCCGGAAAAGTGTGAAGCGGTTTTCCGAGAAGATCATGCCCAAACAATAACCTAAAGCGCGATGACGGTTCCGGCGGCTTCGCGTTTTAGAATCGGCGCCACCGTAGTGGGTTTTGGCCGCCGGTTGAATCGGAAAGCGCAGCGTATGATCGGCAAAAAAGAAGGCCGCCCGGAGGCGGCCTTCGCAACATTGTCAGGTGAGGATGGGCTTAGAAGCCGCCCATGCCGCCGGCCGGCATGCCGGGCGCGGCTTCCTTCTTCGGCGCCTCGGCGACCATGGCCTCGGTGGTCACCAGCAGGCCGGCGATCGAGGCGGCGTCCTGGAGTGCGGTGCGCACGACCTTGGCGGGGTCGATGATGCCCTTCTCGACCATGTCGACATAGTCCTCGTTCTGGGCGTCGAAACCGAAGGTCTCGGACTTGTTCTCGAGGATCTTGCCGACCACGATCGAGCCCTCGACGCCGGCATTCTCCGAGATCTGGCGGATCGGAGCTTCCAGCGCCTTCAGCACGATGTTGATGCCGGCCTGCACGTCGGCATTGGCGTGGGTGAGACGACCGACCGCCTTCTTGGCGCGCAGCAGCGCGACGCCGCCGCCGGGGACGATGCCTTCCTGCACCGCCGCGCGGGTGGCGTTGAGCGCGTCCTCGACGCGGTCCTTCTTCTCCTTGACCTCGATCTCGGTGGCGCCGCCGACGCGGATCACCGCGACGCCGCCGGCGAGCTTGGCAAGGCGCTCCTGCAGCTTCTCACGGTCGTAATCCGAGGTGGTCTCCTCGATCTGGGCCTTGATCTGGCCGACGCGGGCCTCGATCTCCGGCTTCTTGCCGGCGCCCTTGACGATCGTGGTGTTCTCCTTGTCGATCACGACCTTGCCGGCGCGGCCCAACATCTTCACGGTGACGTTCTCGAGCTTCATGCCGAGGTCTTCGGAGATGAGCTGGCCGCCGGTGAGGATCGCGAGGTCCTCCAGCATGGCCTTGCGGCGATCACCGAAGCCCGGCGCCTTGACGGCGGCAACCTTCAGGCCGCCACGGAGGCGGTTGACGACCAGGGTGGCCAGCGCCTCGCCCTCGACATCTTCGGCGATGATGACGAGCGGCTTGCCGGACTGCACCACGGCTTCCAGCACCGGCAGCATGGCCTGCAGGCCGGAGAGCTTCTTCTCGTGCAGGAGGATGTAGGCGTCCTCGAGCTCGGCGGTCATCTTCTCGGGGTTGGTGACGAAATAGGGGCTGAGATAGCCGCGGTCGAACTTCATGCCCTCGACGATGTCGACTTCGGTGTCGAGCGACTTGTTCTCCTCGACGGTGATGACACCCTCGTTGCCGACCTTCTGCATCGCCTGTGCGATCATCTTGCCGATGGCGGTGTCGCCGTTGGACGAGATGGTGCCGACCTGGGCGACCTCGGAGGAGGCGGCGACCGGCTTGGCGCGCTTCTCGATGTCCTTGATCACCGCTGCGACCGCGGTGTCAATGCCGCGCTTGAGGTCCATCGGGTTCATGCCGGCGGCAACCGCCTTGGCGCCTTCGCGCACGATGGCCTGGGCCAGCACGGTGGCGGTAGTGGTGCCGTCGCCGGCGGTGTCGTTGGTCTTGGAGGCGACCTCGCGCACCATCTGGGCGCCCATGTTCTCGAACTTGTCCTCGAGTTCGATCTCCTTGGCGACGGTGACGCCGTCCTTGGTGATGCGGGGCGCGCCGAACGACTTCTCGATGACGACGTTGCGGCCCTTCGGGCCGAGCGTCACCTTGACGGCGTTGGCGAGAATGTCGACGCCGCGCAGCATGCGATCGCGCGCGTCTCCGGAAAACTTGACGTCCTTGGCAGCCATGGTCTGCAATCCCTGTTATGTCGTGATGTATCGTGTTTCGTGGTGTATCGTGTTTCGCGGTGTGTCTCGGGTCGAACCCTGCGGAATGATGGATGCCCGGATCGTGCGACCCGGGCATGGCATTCAGCGGCCGTTCAGGCGTCTGGCCTTAGGCCATCACGCCCATGATGTCCGACTCCTTCATGATCAGGAGCTCTTCGTTGTCGATCTTGACCTCGGTGCCCGACCACTTGCCGAACAGCACGCGGTCGCCGACCTTGAGGTCGATCGGGATCAGCTTGCCCGCCTCGTCGCGGCCGCCGGGGCCGACGGCGACGACTTCGCCCTGGGACGGCTTTTCCTTGGCGGTGTCGGGGATGATGATGCCGCCCCTGGACTTTTCCTCGGCGTCGATACGTTTGACCACGACACGGTCATGCAGCGGACGAAATTTGGACTTAGCCATGACGTTTCCCTTTGGAGGCGCGCTTTTCCGAAAGCAGCGGAAGGTGGGTGAGGGCGGCGCTCCCGTCCAACCTCTCCCCGAGGATCGAACGGCGCGCTTAGCAATCGGTCTTTCCGAGTGCTAATAGTGTGCGCAGGGGATATGGCTTGGCTGCGATCCTGTCAAGCAAAGGTGGTTAAGCGATTGGTGAGGCGGATATAGGATGGTGTCTTCGGAAACTCGATTCCGGCGCGGGCGTAGTTTAGGACGTCATTGCTACGGCTGCGGTTTTGCGCTTGGCTGCGGGAGGGATGCGGCCATGGTTTTGTTCGGGGGAATGCCATGATCAGTTCAGCTCACGCGCGCACGGTTGCCCATCTGGCCGTCGCCTCTTGCCTGGCGCTGCTGCTTGGCGCCTGCGGCGGTGGTTTCAGCCTGCCGTCGTTTTCCTCGTCCCAGCCGCCACCCGCGGCCGAGGCGGGCCCCGGCCCGGAAATGCCGGCGTCGATCCGCGCCGACGAGATCGTCGGACGCTGGGGCCTCGCCTCGTTCCAGAACCCGGCCGACCGTGCCCGCACCGAGGCGGCCGCGCGGGCCCAGTGCAAGAATCCTTACGTGATCGGCGCCGGCACCTCTGGCGGCGTGGTCATGCATCTCGCCGACCAGGCCACGCCGCAGGAACTGCGGCTGAAGGGCTCGCCGGGCGGGAAGAACTATATCGGCCCCTCCGGCCCGACGCCGGGCGAGCAGGACCGCGAGATCGTCTCCTTCGACGGCCGCGTCATGATCACCCGCTTCGTCGACAAGGACGCCGCCACCCGCTACGGCAACATGGTCTACGTCCGCTGCGGGCCAAGGGCGTGATCGGATGTCCGGCCTAACCCTTCGTCATTGCGTGCAATGACGAAGACAACAAAAAACGCCGGCTCTCGCCGGCGTTTCGCTTTTCCGTATGGCGCGTCCGCTCAGTCGAACAGCGCGTCGATGTCGTCCTGCGAGGCGTGGCCGACGTCGCCGGCGAGCTTCGGGCCGTTGAGCAGCTTTTCGTCCTCGCTGCGGGTGTCGGCCGGCGGCGGCACGTGGGACTTGATCGCGTCGACGCCGCCCCAGATGTCCATCATCGTGTTGATGTGCTGCTCGATGAACTTCATCGTGGTCATGACCTTGCTGATGCGCTGGCCGGTCAGGTCCTGGAAGTTGCAGGCTTCGAAGATCGAGATGACGCGTTCCTGGATGTCGTCGGCGAGCCGCTTCTGCTGGTCGACCGATTGGACCTTGGACATCGCGCTGGCTGCCTGGTCGATCGACTCGGCCGCTTCGAGGATCTGCTGGGTCGCCTGTTCGGTGCCGCCGACCACTGCGCCGAGTTCGCCATTGACCTTGGCCATTTCGCCGCCGTCGAAGCTCTTGCCGTGCAGCGTCGCGATCTCGCGCTTGGTGCGATCGATGGCGTCATGGATGAGGTCGAGCTCGACCTTCAGCTTCTCGCACTGCTCGATCTGGGCGCGGTAGGTGTCCAGCAGCGCGCGCGTATCCGCAACTTCCTGCGCCACGACGGCGTCGCTCGCCGGCAGCACGGCGTGGCTGCTTCGTGCCATTTGCGTGCGGATCGCGCGCAGCTCGGCCATGATTTCGTTGTGCATCGGCGCAGCCTCCTCGATCATTTCGGGGCTGGGCATCTCGCCGACAATAGCCTCCTCGACACGAAAACGTTTGCGGTGAATAGCCATCAGAAACTCCCCCCACCTCACTCACGCGTCTTTGTAGGCAGAAGCAATTTAACACGAGGTTCACAGCGGGAACTGTCGCGCGGCCGCGCGCGACGGCATGAAAACGAGCGATTAACCATGAGGCTGCGCTCTTCATCGAAAATAAACGCTGATCGCCAAATTGCCCCGCCGCTCGCGACGTGGTGAATCGAAACGCCTGATACGTTTACCAAACGAAACAGAGTTTGCTCTTTATTGACCACGTCGAGGACGCGGGAATCAGCCAACGCGTTCGGCGACGAATGCAACTAGACGAAACAGTACAGAGTACGTCGATGTTCAAGAAAATGTCTGTCGCGCTGCTCGGCAGCGCTTGCGCCTTCATCGTTGGCGCCGATCGCGCCAGCGCCTTCGACAATACCGTGCCGAACGATCCGCCCGCGGTGCTCTACCAGCCGCGGGTCTCCCCGGCGCCGGTGCGCGTCGCCTCCAATGCCAACATGGGCGGCGGCTTCATTGAGTTCCTGTTCGGCGATGGGCCCGGCCGCGGCCCGGCCTATGCTCCGCAGCAGCCGATCTATCAGCAGCAGCCCGCCTACAACGATCCGCGCGGCATGCCGCCGATGGGCGAGCCGCAGATGCAGGGTGGATATCAGCAAGGCGCAGGTCTCCAGCAGGAGGCGATCGATCCGCGGCAGCGTCCGTTCGATCCGAAATTCGAGAAGCAACTCGTTGACTATAGCGGCAAGGAAACTGCCGGCACGATCGTGGTCGATTCTTCGAACAAGTTCCTCTATCTGGTCGAGGGCAATGGCCGGGCGATGCGCTACGGCATCGGCGTCGGACGCGAGGGCTTCACCTGGTCCGGCGTGAAGTCGATCACCGCCAAGCGCGAATGGCCGGATTGGACGCCGCCGGCGGAGATGATTGCCCGTCGTCCCGATCTGCCCAGGCACATGGAGGGCGGCCCGGAAAACCCGCTCGGCGCGCGCGCGATGTATCTGGGCTCCACGCTTTACCGCATCCATGGCTCCAACGAGCCCTGGACCATCGGCACCAACGTCTCCTCCGGCTGCATCCGCATGCGCAACGAGGACGTCATCGATCTCTATGGCCGCGTCAATGTCGGCACCAAGGTCGTGGTGATGTGATCACCTGACGTTCGAAATGAAAACGGCCGCCTCATCGGCGGCCGTTTCTGTTTGGCGTTGAGAGCGGCCTCACGCGTAATCGCTGCCGCCGTCGTCTCCGCCGCCGAAATCGCTGTCGTCGGCCGTGTCCATGTTGCCGTTGTTGTCGTCGTCATTTTGATCGTTGTCGTTCTGGTCGTCGTTCGAGGCCTGGTCGAAGAAGCCCTGACGGGAATCCCGGTTCGAACCGATGTCGTCGAGGCCGGCATCGCGGGCGAGCGAGCCGCCGGACTGGTCGCCGCCCCAAGGGCTGCCGCCTGTGCCGCCGCCGCGCTCCTCGATGATGGTGGTGTCGCCGAAAGCCTGATGCGATCCGCCGCCCATCATGCCGCGGATGCTGGAGAGCAGCAGCGAGCCGCCGACCATACCGGCTGCAGCGGCCGCCGCCGTGCCCAGGAACGAGCCGCCGCCACCGCCGACCGGCGGAGCGCCATAGCCTTGACCATAACCTTGGCCTTGCCCGTAAGCCGGCTGGCCGTAACCCGGCTGGGGCTGCGTCTGTTGCATCGCCTGGCCGCTGTTCCAGACCGGCCGCTGCTCGCGTGGCGGCACGTTCGGAACCGAGCCGCGCGAGGGGCCTCCGCCGAACAGCGTGTCGCGCATGGTGTCCAGGAAGCCGCCTGACTGGGCCTGTTCGGGCGCGTGCCCGGCTTCCAGCTCCTGGATGCGGGTATGGGCGCGCTTCAGCGCCTCGTCCTGCAGCAGCACGGTCTGCACTAGCGCATAGACCGCGCCGGGGGCCTTGCGCAGGCCGTCGGAGATCGCAGCGATCGCGTCGGGATCGCGCGGTGCATTTTCCACTTTCGAAAGCCGATCGAAAAGCTCGTCGACGAGCTGGCGTTCCTGCGGCGTCATGATCAATCTCCCTCGCGCGAAACAAGCGCAAGCGGGATGTAGGGTTCCATTGTGGCCCCAACAGTGGCGGCCGGATTAAATTTCGGTATGCGACAAGCTGCCCCGCGCCTGGCTTTCGCAGGCTTCACCCCAATGTCACATTGCTGGCTGTGAGCCGCTGCTCAAAGGAGTCGCTCGCAAGATACGCGTGCTCGCGTTCCCTGACGTCCGTCATAGGGTCGAGGCCGGTGAGGACCTCGTCGACGAAGCCGGGATGGCACATCACGAGGCCACCCTCGGGAAGGCCCTCCAGGAACTGCCGCATCAGATCGCCGAAATCGGCCGCGCGCGTGAAATCATAGGCGCCGGCAAAAGCCGGGTTGAACGAGAGACCGGCGCGCGCGGCGCGGCGGCGGAATTGCGCGCTGAGGATATCGAGCACCATCGCTTTGGGTGAAGCGAGCCGCTGCGCCAGCGGCAGATCGCGTCCGCCCTGCCGCACCCATGCGTTTGGCGCCGCTTCGCAGACGGCATCGACAAAGCCGTCGCGCACTTGCGGAAACAGCTGCACATGCTGATGGCCGTCGACGAAGTCGGGCGCGCGGCCGAAGGCTTCCGCGAAGGCCGCCAACTGCGCTCTTACCTCATTGCGAAAGAACTCGCTGTCGAGGCGCCGCATCAATCCGGCGCGCAGCAGCTTCGGAAAGGCCATGAACATGTCGCCGTCGAGCGGACGGAAATGCATGGTGAGGGGGCGGAACGGCGCCGACAGCGTCACATGCAATCCGATCGCGCAGCGCGGGCTCGCTTTCGCCGAGGCCTGAAGCGCCTCGATCTCGCCGCGCTCGATCGCAGGGCCCACCATCATCACCGACGTCGCGTTGAGACGGCCGCGTTCGATCAGGTCGCGGATGGCGCGGTTGACGCCCGGGCTGATGCCGTAATCGTCGGCGCAAAGCCAGATCCGGCGCGGCGCTGCCGCCGCACTCATTCGGCCGCGGTCCTGTTCGATGCGTCCTTGCTTGAAGCGTCTTGGGCCTTGTCGGCTTCAAAATGCTTTTCGCTGTGCTCGGCGACGAAGTAGATCGGGCGCGCTTTCAGCTCGGAGAGGATCTTGCCGATATATTCGCCGACGATGCCGATCATGATGAGCTGCACGCCGCCGATCGTCATCAGGCCGATCACGAGCGAGGGATAGCCGGGCACCTGCTTGCCGGTGGTGAAGACCTCCCACAGGATCGAGAGGCCGAACAGGAAGGCGCCGCCGGCGAGCAACACGCCGAGCAGGCTGGCGAAGCGCAACGGCGCCACCGAGAACGAGGTCACCCCTTCGATCGAAAGACCAAGCAGCCGCGCCGCGCTGAAGGTCGTCACGCCATGGGTGCGCGGCGCGGGCTCGTAGTCGACGCGGATCTGGCGAAAGCCGATCCAGCTCGCCAGGCCCTTGAAGAAGCGGTTGCGCTCCGGCAGCTGCCGCAGGGCTGCGACCGCGCGCGGCGACAGCAGGCGGAAGTCACCGGCATCCTCCGGAATCTTCTGGCGTGCACCCCAATTGATCAGAGCGTAGAAGCCGTGCACGGCGAGCCGCCGGAGGAAAGGCTCGTTGTCGCGATGCGCCTTGGCGGTATAGACGACGTCATAGCCGTCCTCGATCCAGTGCCGAACCAGTTGCTCGATCAGCGCCGGCGGATGCTGGCCGTCGCCGTCCATGAACATCACCGCGCCGAGCCGGGCGTGGTCGAGGCCGGCCATCAGCGCGGCCTCCTTGCCGAAATTGCGCGACAGCGAGACCACCTGGAGGTCGATCGTATCGGCCGGCAGGCTGCGGGCGATCGACAGCGTCGCATCCGCACTGCCGTCATCGACATAGACGACTTCGCAGGCGAGGCGATAGCGTTGCCGCAGGGTCTTTGCGAGATCGCAGACGCGCTGGTGCAGGGAGGCGAGCCCCGCCGCCTCGTTATAGACGGGGACGACGATCGACAGTCCCTTCGCCGCGGCGCTGGCCGCGGTGGTTGTCAGGCCGGAAACGTCAGAGCCCAGCGTCATCGATCAAGGTTCCAGAGGCGTCGAAATCATCTCAACAGCATATGATAGCTGCGGCTTGCTGTCGCTACGCTGAACGAAGCTGCTCGACAAACTTTGGGCTCACTGCCGCAGGAATGCTTCGAGCTTGGCGAACAGCGGGTTCTCCCGGTCGAACACGTAGTCGAGCGAGACCGCCGAGACGGTCTCGGCGCCATGCTCGCGCAGGAAGCTCGCCAGCGCATAGAGCTGCCCCGGTGGGCAGTGCAGCGTGAGCATGCCCGACGAGGTCGGCCCGCCGAACGGAGCCTCGACGCCGAACCGCTCGTGAGCTTCGTCGAGCAGGGCCGCGTCGCACTGCCGGAAGCGGGTGCGGACCTCGCGGTATTTGTTGGCGCGCGCCCGTGCCGCGATGTGGTCGAGGATGATTCGCGCGGTCTCGCGGGCCTGCGGCGACCAGTCAGCGCCTTTCGAGGCGACCAGATTGGCCTGGCTGCGCAGGATCACGCCGTCGTCGAGCACCCGCAAGCCATTGGCCGCGAGCGTCGCGCCGGTCGTGGTGATATCGACGATCAGCTCGGCGGCGCCGGCTGCTGGCGCACCTTCGGTCGCACCGGTGCTTTCGACGATGCGGTAGTCGGTGATGCCGTGGCTCTGGAAGAATGCGCGTGTGAGGTTGATGAACTTGGTCGCGACCCGCATCCGCATGTGATGCTGCTCGCGGAAGCCGGTGGTGACGTCGTCCAGATCCGCCATGGTGCGGACGTCGATCCAGGCTTGCGGCACGGCGACCACGACGTCCGCATAGCCGAAGCCGAGCCCGTCGATCAGGGACACCCGCTTGTCGGCGTCCGCGATGGTCTCGCGCACCAGATCTTCGCCGGTGACGCCCAGATGCGCGTAGCCGCGGGACAGTTGTGCCGCAATCTCGCTCGCCGACAGATAGGCTATTTCGACATTGTCGAGGTCCGCGATCGTGCCGCGATAGTCGCGCGCGCCGCCGGCCTTCGACAGCTTGAGCCCGGCACGGGCGAAGAAGGCTTCGGCGTTTTCCTGAAGGCGGCCCTTGGAGGGAACGGCCAGAACGAATGGCGCGCTCATGACTTAAGCTCCCACCTTGCGGCCGATCCTGGTCAGCGCGTCCACCCAGACGGAGAAGCCGACCGCCGGGATCGGGGCCGGAGATCCGAGCTGGGTCATCAGTCCATCATAGCGGCCGCCGGCAACCAGCGGCTCGGCGCCGTTGCCCCGGTGATGCAGCTCGAATTCGAAGCCGGTGTAGTAATCGAGGCCACGCCCGAACGCGGTCGAGAAGCGGGTCTTCTTCACGTCGATGCCGCGCGCGGCCATGAAGCCAACCCTGCTCTCGAACTGGTCGATTGCGCCGGCAAGGTCGAGCTTTGCGTCAGCGGTGAGCGCGCGCAGCGCAGCAATGGCATCATCCGGATTGCCCGATATCGACAGGAAACGCTTCAGCACGGTGATCGCCTCACGCGGCAGCGCGCCGCCCTTCAGCGTCGACTGCTCGAGGAAACGGTCGGCAATCTCGGCGGTGGTACGGCCGCCGACATTGGTCGTGCCGGCGATCGACATCAGATCGGTGACGAAGGCCAGCGCCGCCTTGCGGTCGGAGCCGGCGAGCGCGGCGAGCACGCCCTCATATTCGCTGCGGGTGGTGGCAGTCGTGCGCGCCAGCCCCTCCAGATCCTGATCGAGGCTGATCTTGCGGTTGAAGTCCTTGACCAGGCGGCGGCGCCAGACCGGATAAAGGTCGAGCGCGTCCAGCAGAGCGTTGAACAACGCCACGTCGCCGGTGCGGATCTCGACGTCGCTCACGCCGAAGGCGGCGGTCGCCTCCAGCGCCAGCGCCAGCGTCTCGGCATCCGCGGCGGCGGGGTCCTGGCGGCCGAACGACTCGATTCCGGCCTGGAGGAATTCACTGGCCTGTCCGCTGCGGTAGCGGAACACGGGACCCAGATAGCTGAAGCCGGCTGGCTGGCCGGCGCGGCTGGAGGCGAGATAGTCGCGCGCCACGGGGATCGTCAGATCGGGGCGCAAACAGAGTTCTTCGCCAGAGAGGTCCGTCGTCAAATAGAGGCTTTTGCGGATGTCCTCGCCGGACAGGTCGAGGAACGGCTCGGCCGGTTGCAGGATGGCGGGCTCGGCCCTGACGTAGCCGGCCTGCGCAAACGACAACAGCAGCGTATCCGCCCAGGCGGCGGAGCCGGCAGCATGTGAGGAGGCAGTCGCGGTCATCTCGGGGTCCATCGTTCCGGCGAATCCGGGCAGGCAAGAGGAGGCCAAGGGGAGGCCAAAGGGGTGCCAAGGGAGGCACAGGAATTGGCGCAGGCCTTAGCATGGCCGGAAAGCGGTTTCGACCTCCAAAGGATCAATCGCTTAACGACCTTCGAGCCGTCCGGACGATCTTGTCTGGGGTCTGCCGCTGGGCCGGCCATGTTAGTTGATATAGGTAGTTTAATACCTTTTTCCTGCGTTGATTGCGCCGGCACCGACCGGTGCGACGGAGGCAACTCGCTTCATTCAATTCGGTCAGGGACGTCTCTGCACGCATCTGCGGTCGACCCCCCGGCGTGTCCCGTGGCGTCCCATGCAGCGTCATCGGCGAGTTGCTCCGCCAGATTGAGAATTCTCTGCCGCTCGTACGGGTCCGTGATGCTGAGAAATGCCTTGATCAGACGCAATTCCTGCCGCCGCCCGACATCGTCGTCCATGGCCGTTCGTTCCCGCCCCAACTGCCGGCTGACTGGAGCTGGCATCAATGAAATAGTTGGATGCCGTGGTCGGGTATCGAAGTCGCGACGGCCGTCGGTCTGACTGTCATGTCGCAGCCGCGATGCCGGTCGCGAGATCGTCCGACGCACTCGCCCCATGCACTTGTAACGCAGCCCAACTCACAGCGAATCACAATGAGAGATTGAGGCCCCTTGGCAAGTTGTCACATACTCAATTTGGGTATGCGGATGACCCGTTCGCTGCTGCCTTCGTTTACAAGATGAATGTTGGTTTCCGATTCATGCGCAATGCTTCTGATATCATTCGGACGGTCTCGCGACACACGCTGGCCTATATGCTGTTTTCGATCAGCGAGATGTTCCGGAATTACGACGAATTCGATCCGATGGACCTTCTGATCGTTCACGCGATTCTCAATGCGAACGTCATCAATGTGATGAACGATCCGTCGCTGGACGAGAAGTTTTCCAGCATTCACACGGTCGAGCCGGACGTGATCAAGCAAGGCGTGTCCCGCGCGGCGCTCTCTCGCTTCCTCAGCCTGCCGCTGGAGACGGTCCGCCGTCGCGTGGCGGGATTGAAGAGGCGGAAGATTCTCGCCGAGACCAAGGCAGGGCTGATCGTGACCGAGCAGAACGCATTCAGGTTTGGCAACAACCACGAGCTACAGAAGACCAACATGCTGCTGCTGACGAAGCTGCTTCGCGATCTCAAGCGTGCCGGCATCAACGGACCGGATGATCTCAGTGCCGCCAAAGTCGTCGTGGCGACGAAGAAGACGAAGTAAGCGGCGGGACATGGATCAAAGCTATCTCAACATTGCTGGCGATGGAGTTCAAAAAAGCGCTACGGAGCGCTTGTTGTCGTTCCAGGGGCTCAAGCCATCCTCGGCGCTCGAGCTCCGATCGTATGACATCGACCATTTCGGCGACAGTGAGAGATATGCTGGTGCGTCCAGCATGCCGTTATCTGCCGGGTCGACAGCGATCATGCGCGCGCGGCTCAGTCTGCCGACCCTGAGCCTGTCGCTGGTGAAGACCTTCCCGCGGATCATTCGCGGGTATCAGTTGGCGCATGCCGCCGCCGTGGTGGTGCCGATGGATCATGTGACCTCGACCCGCATCAATGGGCAGTCAATCGGTAATTCCATAGTCATTCTGAAGGGCGCGTCCGATTGCCTGGTCTATGAGCCGGTCGGCCGTCTGATCGGTGTCGTCTACTTCACTCCGCCCGCGTGCGAGCCCTGGCCTGGACTGGATGGCTATCATCTGCTGAGCCCGGCATCGGACGTACTCGCCTCCCTGCGCGGCCTGATCTCCGCAACGCTTGAAACCGCCGCCAATGATCCGGACTTCCTGAACGAGCCGGCGTCGCGGGCGGTTGTCGAACAATCGCTGCTCAGCGCAATCGAAGGCGCCGTCCAGACCAGCGTGGATAGCAGGTCTGTGCACGCCACGACGGAGAACTATCTGCGGATCGTCGTCGACATGGAAAGATTGATCCGGCACGATCTGACGATCTGGCTCAAGACGACCGAAATGGCCGAGCGGGCGGGCGTCTCGGCTCGGACTCTCCAGAGCGCGACGCAGGCCATCTGCGGCATGAGCCCGCATCGCTATAGCCGGGTCTTGCGGCTCTGGTCGGTGCGCCGGCAGCTACGCACCGGCCCGGGACGGCGCAGCGTGAAGGCCTGCGCCATTGCGCATGGCTTCTGGCATTTGAGCGAGTTCGCGGCGAGTTACAGGGCGGCGTTCGGAGAGCTGCCATCCGAGACTCTGCATCGATCGATGCGCGAGGTTGTCTAAGGCGCGATCGCGGCTTAGACGGTTGCTAGGCATGATCTTTCGGAAAACCACTACGCACTTTTCCGAATCACGCTCTAGCCGCTTCCGCTGCCCCAATCGCCCAGCACCGCCTGCACCAGCGCCAGCGCGGCCACCGCGGCGGTGTCGGCGCGAAGGACCCGCGGGCCGAGCGCCAGCCGCAGGATCTTGGGCTGACGCAGCAGCAGAGCCCGTTCTTCTTCGGCAAAGCCGCCCTCGGGGCCGATCAGCACGTCGATACCGTGTCCGGCTGCGCGCGCCTGTTGCAGGCTTTGAATCGGGTTTTCGACCTCGGCCGCCTCGTCGCAGAACACCAGCAGGCGGTCGACGGCGCGTTGGCTGAGATAGCGGTCCAGCGGTGCGGGTTCGGCTACAGTGGCGAGGCTCAGGATCCCGCATTGCTCAGCCGCCTCGATCACATTGGCGCGCATCCGCTCGGTGTTGACGCGGGAGGCCTGGGTGAAGCGAGTCTGGACCGGTTGCAGCATGGCGGCGCCCATCTCCACGGCCTTCTGCACCGTGTAATCGAGCCGGGCATGCTTGAGCGGGGCGAAGACATAAGCGAGGTCGGGTAGCCGATCCTGGGGGCGGGCCTGCTGGAGGATGACGAGGTTGTCGGGGCGCTTGCGGCCTTCGATCGCCGCCTGCCATTCGCCGTCGCGACCGTTGAAGGCCAAAACCTGGGCCCCGGCGGCCAACCGCAGCACATTGCCGAGATAATTGCTCTGGTCGCGGTCGAGCGGAACCCTGGCATCCTGGACCAGGGGGGCATCGACGAACAGGCGGGGGCCGCGAAAATCGTGGGAGGGCATCGATCAAAAGTCCGATTTGCCGCCGTTCTTAACCGAAAGCAGCCATTTCGGGGGTAAATAATGCCGAATTGGTGCGTCGGCGCGCCGCGCTCTTGCCCTATTCGACGGGTTGTTAAGCGCCGGCGGGAATCGTAAAATCGCGAGCACGCTGGTTGCGCTTCAATTGGGAAGACGCCGAGCCCGTAAGCTCCTGCCGGAGAGACTATCTTGATGATCCGTCGTTTGATGGTTCCGATCACCGCCGTCATGGTCACCGTTCCTATGGTTGTCATGGGTGCCGCGGGGGCTCATGCCCAAGGATTCCCGGCGCCGCTGCCGGGCCGGACCGCACCCGATCCCGCGTTTCCGCCCGTGAACGGCTCGGCCCCGGTCGCCTCCGTCGGTGGCGCGCCGCAAGCATCCTTCCCCACGAACGGTGCCGCGCCCATCGGCGGCGCCGGCGCGTTCAGCGCGGCCCCGCCGACGCAGGGCGGTCCGGGCGAGGACTGCATGAAGGCGTTCATCCCGCTCCGCGAGGAGGCCGAGAAGCGCGGCAAGATGATCAAGGCCGCGAGCGACCGCCACGCTCCGCCGGAGGAGGCCTGCAAGCTGATCAGGAATTTCGGTCAGGCCGAGTTCAAGATGATCAAATACGTCGAAACCCATGCCGCGAAATGCGGGATCCCGCCGCAGATCGGCGATCAGATGAAGGCCGGCCACAAGAATACCGAGGCCATGCAGACGAAGGTCTGCAACGTCGCGCAGCAGATGCAGAATCAGCCGCGCGGGCCGGCCGGTCCGTCGCTGAGTGAGGTGGTCGGTTCGGGTTCGGCGCCGGAGGCCAATGCCGGCAAGAAGGGCGGCAGCACCTTCGACACGCTCAACGGCAACGTTCTGACCCGATGAGCGATACATCCGCCCGCGTTGCCGATTCCACCGGCAACTGGGTCGATACGCTCGCGCCGCCATGGGCGCGGCCATATTTGCGCCTGTCCCGCTTCGACCGTCCGATCGGTTCCTGGCTGCTGCTGATGCCGTGCTTGTGGTCGGCAGCGCTCGCCGCTGGCATGGCGCATGACGTCTACCGCCTGCCACTCGTCATCGTGCTGTTCTTCATCGGTGCCTTCGTGATGCGCGGCGCCGGCTGCACCTGGAACGACATCACCGATCGTGACCTCGACGACAAGGTGGAGCGCACCCGTTCGCGGCCACTGCCGTCGGGGCAGGTGACCACCAGGCAGGCGCTGGCCTTCCTGGTCGCGCAGGCGCTGATCGGGCTCGTGGTGCTGCTGCAGTTCAACCGCTTCGCGATCTTGACAGGCGTCGCTTCGCTTCTGATCGTTGCGATCTATCCCTTCATGAAGCGCATCACCTGGTGGCCGCAGATCGTGCTCGGGCTGGCCTTCTCCTGGGGCGCCTTGATGGGTTTCGCCGTCACCTTCGGGCACATCGACGTCACCGCGCTGGTGCTCTATGCCGGCGCGATTTCGTGGGTGATCGGCTATGACACGATTTACGCGCATCAGGACGCCGAGGACGATGCGCTGATCGGCATCAAATCCACCGCGCGCCTGTTCGGCGCACATACGCACCAGGCGCTGATCCTGTTCTATGGTCTTTCCGTGATGCTGATCGGCGTCGCGCTGGCGTCAGGCGATGCGCGCTGGCCGGCGTGGATCGGGCTTGCGGCCTTCGCGATGCATCTGGCGTCGCAGATTGTGCGCTTGAATATCAGCGACCCCTTGCTCTGCAAGCGGCTGTTCTATTCGAACCGCGATGCGGGCCTGCTGCTGTTTGCGGGATTGCTAACCGACGCGGTGATGCGGGCCGCGTAACTGCAGATGCACGAAGGGCATCTGCTCGGCGTAACCCACCTCGTTGTTTCGTGAAGATAGACAGTGGTGGGTTACGCCTGCGGCTAACCCACCCTACGGCACCGTGATTGCCGTTCAGTGCCGCGCGATGATCTCGCGTTCGGCGCGATGGACGGGCAGCTCGCGCGCCATGGCGGTGCGACGGCGCATCAGGAATTTCGGACGGCGGGCGCGGATCGCGTTGGCGCGTCGACGGCGGGCCGCGGGCTTCCGCGCGCCTTCGTCGAGCTGCGGCAGCGCGAAGAGGTCGCTCCAGATCGCCCAGGCTTCAGTGAGTTCGTCGCCATCGGCGCTGACCAGCAGCGGCACGGAGAGCGAGGGATCGCGATGGACCAGGACGAGGGTCTGCGCCTCGTCATTGCCGCGCAACGCGACGCCGGTGAAGTCGCTGACGCGGACGTTGATCGCCATCTGCATGCCGCGAACGGCACGGCGCAGCACCACGCGTTCGCGATGAAGCTCGATTTGCCTGGTGTAGCCGTCGGCGCGCGGGTCATGCGCATCGAAGCGGACCGGAAGGGAAAGAGGGTCGAGCCGCAGAGAGCGGCTCGACCCGGCGGGGTTGGCCCCGCATGTTGCTGTTTGACGCCTCACGGCTTTCGTTCTCCCCGCCAGGATTATGTTCCCGGTCGATGCGAGGACCTTAGCGCGGCCCGCTTCCGAAACCGCTTAAAAAGGCTGGTTAACCCAGCGTCACCGCCCGCCATGATTGACAAGACCTTGGCGCGCATGATTGACGGGACGTTGCGTGAGAGCCGCGAATCTGAGCTTTTTGCGGGTTGAATACGCTTGAAGTCCGCACCATTTGGGCACATCTGGTGCTCAGGGCCCGTCTCGCCCCGAAACCTCCCGCGCCCCAACAGGATTTCGTTTGTGAACCCTTCACCAAGCTCGACGCTTTCGCCCCAGGATTCGTCCAAAGCCAATCGCGACCTGTTCGATCAGTCCGCGCTCTCGGATCTCGCTCAGCGGCTGGTGGAGGCGGCCAAGCGTGCCGGCGCCGATGCGGCCGATGCGGTCGCGGTGCGCGGCATCTCGCAGGGCGTCGAGGTGCGTGACGGCCGCGTCGAGGAATCCGAGCGGTCCGAGGGCGACGATGTGGGCCTGCGCGTTCTGGTCGGCCGGCGCCAGGCGGTGGTCTCGACCAACGACGCCAGCGGCGATGCCGTGACCAAGCTTGCCGAGCGCGCGGTGGCGATGGCGCGCGTCGCGCCCGACGACAAATATGTCGGCCTCGCCGATCCCGCGCTGCTCGCGCGCGACTTCCCCGATCTCGATCTGCTCGATCCCGATGTGCCCGCCACGTCCGAGCTCGAGCGTCGCGCGCTCGAAGCGGAGGCTGCGGCGCTCGGCGTGAAGGGCGTGTCGAAATCCGGCGGCGCTTCCGCCTCCGCCGGCATGGGCGGCATGGTGCTGGTGACCAGCACGGGCTTCCACGGTTCTTATCTGCGTTCCAGCCAGGGCATCTCGGCGACCGCGATCGTCGGCGAAGGCACCGGCATGGAGCGCGACTACGATTTCACCTCGGCGCCGCATGGTGCGGATCTGCTGTCTCCGGAGATTGTCGGCCGCTCCGCCGGCGAGCGCACCGTGGCGCGCGCCAATCCGCGCAAGGTCGAGACCTGCAAGGTGCCGGTCGTGTTCGATCCGCGCGTGGCGGGCTCGCTGGTCGGCCATGTCGTCGGCGCCATCAACGGCGCCTCGATCGCGCGCAAGACCAGCTTCCTGAAGGACAAGCTCGGCCAGCAGCTGTTTGCGAAAAACATCCGCATCATCGACGATCCCCTGCGCAAGCGCGGCCTGCGCTCGCAGACCTTCGACGCCGAGGGCGTCGCGGTGAAGAAGATGGCGCTGATCGACGAGGGCGTGTTGACGACGTGGCTGCTCGATTGCGCCACCGCGCGCGAGCTCGGCCTCACCACCACCGGCCACGCCCATCGCGGCGTCTCGTCCTCGCCGTCGCCGGGGCCCTACAATCTGCACCTCGAGCCCGGCACGCCAACGCCGGCCGAACTGATCGCCGACATCAAGCAGGGCTTCTATATCACCGACCTGATCGGCTCCGGCGTCAACGGCGTCACCGGCGATTACAGCCGCGGCGCCTCCGGCTTCTGGATCGAAAATGGCGAGCTCACCTATGCCGTGAGCGAGGTCACGATCGCGGGCCATCTGTTCGAGATCTTCAAGTCGATGCAGCCGGCCAACAATCTCGAGTTCCGCTACGGCATTAATGCGCCGACGGTGCGTATCGAGGGTTTGACGCTTGGCGGACGTTGACGCGCGCTTCTTCGAAACCATCCTGACGCGCGACGCTTCGCTGCTGCAAGACACGGTGCGGGACGCGGGCGCGCTCGCAAAGTCGATGTTCCGCACCGAGCTGAAGACATGGACCAAGGGCGCGTCCTCGCCGGTCTCGGAAGCCGACATCGCCGTCAACGATCTGCTGGAAGCACGGCTGCGCGGCGCCACGCCGGATTATGGCTGGCTCTCGGAGGAGAGCGCCGATGATTCCACGCGGCTGTCCCGGCGGCTGACCTGGGTGGTCGATCCCATCGACGGCACGCGCAATTATCTGGGCGGCCATGACGAATGGTGCGTCAGTGTGGCGCTGGTTGAGGACGCCTCGCCCGTGCTTGCCGCGGTGTTCGCGCCTGTTACCGGCGAGTTCTTCTTCGCCGCCCGCGGCCAAGGCACGACCCTCAACGGCGCAGCCGTGCGGGCGGCGCCGGGGACCGCGCTCGACTTCGCCCAGGTCGCCGGCCCGAAGCCGATGGTCGAGCGGCTCAACGCTACCGGCGGCGAGATCAAGCTGCATCCGCGAATCGGTTCGCTTGCGCTCCGGCTCTGCCGGGTCGCCCATGGCGGGCTGGATGCGGCTTTTGCGGGCGGCAACAGCCACGATTGGGACCTTGCGGCGGCCGATTTGATCGTGCAGGAAGCGGATGGTAGGATGAGCGACCTCTCCGGAGATCCCATCCTCTATAATCGTCGGGAAGTGACGCACGGGGTGCTGGTGGCAGCGGGACGCGATCGTCATGCGAGCATTGTCGCGCATTTTCGAAACCGTCCCTTGGCCTGAGCGCTGTCGTCGTGCTTGTCGAACACTGCTTTGCCGGGCAGCCCGTTAGGAACCGAACCCATGCCAGATAGTGCCCCGCAACAACTGCTTCATCTCGTCATTGGCGGTGAGCTGCTCGATCTCGAGCACAATACCTTCAAGAATCTCGACGACGTCGAAATCGTCGGCCTCTATCCGAACTATGCGGCCGCTCACGTCGCCTGGCGCGCCAAGGCGCAGAGCACGGTCGACAATGCGCAGATGCGCTATTTCATCGTCCATCTCCACCGGCTGCTCGACCCGAATCAAGAACCGGCACGTTGAAAAAACTGCTTCGCAACACGCTGCGGAGCAGCTGGTTTCAGCGTGCCGTCGGTTTCCTGGCGGCCGAATATCTGCGTCTGGTCTGGCGGACCAACACATTCACGTTCGATCCGCCCGACGTCTATGACATCGTCGAACCGCAGATCCCGGCGATCTTCGCCTTCTGGCACGGCCAGCATTTCCTCACCCCCTTCATCAAGAACAAGGACTCTTACAAGGCCAAGGTCCTGATCTCCCGGCATCGCGACGGCGAGTTCAATGCGATCGCCGTCGAGCGGCTCGGCATCGGCCTGATTCGCGGGTCCGGGGATCACGGCGGCGCGTTCCATCGCAAGGGCGGGGTCGGCGCCTTCAGGGAAATGGTGTACACGCTCCAGGACGGTTGTAATGTCGCGCTGACCGCCGATGTTCCCAAGCGCTCGCGCGTGGCCGGCCTCGGCATCATCATGCTGGCACGGGAATCGGGGCGACCGATCATGCCTTTCGCGATGGCGACCAGCCGCTTCATCCGGCTCAAGAACTGGGACCGCACCACCATCAATCTGCCATTCGGGCGGGGTGCATTGGTCGGCATCAAGGAAATCCACGTGCCGAGCGATGCCGATGCCGCCACCATGGAAGCACTGCGGCTGGAGCTGGAAGATACGCTGAACGAGGCCACCCGCCGCGCCTATGCGCAACTCGGCCGCCCGGGACCTGCAGATGGCTAGCTCGCGTCCCAAGAATCGGCCAATGACGCTGCCAATGACGCTACGCATGTACCAGCGGCTGGCCTCCGGCCTGGTGCCGCTCGCGCCTGCGCTGATCAAGCGGCGGCTGAAGCAGGGCAAGGAAGATCCCGCGCGCGTCGGCGAGCGGCGGGGCCTGTCGCAGGACGTGCGGCCGCATGGCCCGCTGGTCTGGATCCACGGCGCCAGCGTCGGCGAGGTGCTGGCGGCGGCGGCGCTGATCGAGCGCTTGCGCGATCTCAACCTGCGCATCCTGCTCACCTCGGGCACCGTCACCTCCGCGGCCGTCGTGGCCAAGCGTTTCCCGCCCGACGTCATCCATCAATACGTGCCATATGATTCCCCCCGCTACGTCGCGCGCTTCCTCGACCATTGGAAGCCGTCGCTGGCGCTGTTCATCGAATCCGACCTGTGGCCGAACCTGATCCTGGCCGGCGCCGCACGTCGCGTGCCGATGGTGCTGATCAACGGGCGGATGTCGCCGCGCTCCTTCCCGCGCTGGCGCCGGATGCACGGCACCATCTCGGCGCTGCTGTCGCGCTTCGACATCTGCCTTGCGCAGTCGAAGACCGATGCCGAACGTTTCTCTGCGCTCGGCGGCCGCGACGTCGTCGCCACAGGCAATCTCAAGCTCGACGTGCCGGCGCCGCCGGCCGATCCCGCAAAGCTCGAGCGGCTGATGGCGATGACGCGCGGGCGCCCCATCATCGTCGCAGCCTCGACCCATCCGGGCGAGGACGAGATGCTGGTCGCCGCGCATCGCAACCTCGTCGGTTTCTTCCCGCAGCTGCTGACCGTGATCGTGCCGCGGCATCCCGATCGCGGCTCCTCGATATCAGGCTTGATCACGGCGTCCGGCCTGAAGCCCGCATTGCGCTCGCGCGATGAGCCGCTCTCGGCCACCACCGATATCTATGTCGCCGACACCATGGGCGAGCTTGGCCTGTTCTACCGCCTCTCGCCGATCGTGTTCATGGGTGGGTCACTGATCCGCCATGGCGGACAGAATCCGATCGAGGCGATCAAGCTGGGCGCGGGCATCGTCCATGGTCCGCACGTCTTCAATTTCGCCGATGTCTACGAGGCGCTCGATGGCAGCGGCGGCGCGCGCCGGGCCGACACGCCGGAGGCGCTGGTCAAGCAGCTCGGCCTGTTGCTGGCCGAGCCGACCGTGCGCGACAAGATGCAGCGTGCAGGCACCAATGTGGTCGCGCAGCTCGGCGGCGCGCTCGATCGCACCATGACGGCGCTCGAACCGTATCTGATGCAGTTGCGGATCGAGATGGGAGCCGCCAATGCGTGAGCCGGCCTTCTGGTACCGGCCGCGTTCCCCGAAGTCGCATCTCCTCAGCCCATTGGGCGCGCTCTATGGCGCCATCGCCGCACGCCGCATGGCGCGCAGTGGTTTTGACGCCGGCATCCCCGTGCTCTGTGTCGGCAATTATCATGTCGGCGGCGCCGGCAAGACGCCGACCGTGCTGGCGCTGACCAGGCTCTTGCGCGAACTCGGCGAGACGCCGGTGGTGCTTAGCCGCGGGTATGGCGGACGCCTGCAGGGCCCGGTGATGGTCGATCGCGCGCGCCACACCGCAGCCGATGTCGGCGACGAACCCCTGATGATGGTGCGCGACGTGCCGGTCGTGGTGGCACGCGATCGCGTCGAAGGCGTCGCGCTGGCCAAGTCGCAAGGCGCCACCGTGATCCTGATGGATGACGGCTTCCAGAACCCGCACCTCATGAAGGACGCCTCGCTGATCGTGATCGACAGCGAGCGTGGTCTCGGCAACGGCAAGGTGTTTCCGGCAGGCCCGCTGCGCGCACCGTTGAAGGCGCAGCTTTCGCGCACCGACGCGCTGGTGCTGATCGGCGACGGCCACGCCGCGGACGATGTCGCCGCCGAGCTTGCCAGGCGCGACAAGCCGGTGCTGCGCGCGCGCCTGAAACCGGATCCAGCCTCGGTCGCGCAACTCTTCGGCAAGCCCGTTTTCGCCTTCGCCGGCATCGGTGATCCCGAGCGCTTCTTTCGCACGCTGCGGGCCAGCGGCATCGAGGTCGCGCGCACGCGGCCCTTCGCAGACCATCACATGTTCTCGCGCGACGAGCTCGCCGCGCTCGCTGCTGATGCCCGGCGCGAGCAGCTCATGCTGGTGACGACGGAGAAAGACCTCGCGCGCCTGCGCGGTCGCGAGGGCGTGCTGGATGGCATCGTGCCGTTCGCGGTCCAGCTCGAATTCGACGATCCCGCCACGCTCCGCCGCGTCATCAGCGACCATCTCTACAAGGCGCGCGAGCGGCGATTCAGCGCGCGATGATCTCGTAGGGTGGGTTAGCCCTGCGACTGCGCGAAGCGCAATTGCCGGGCGTAACCCACCAACTTCGTCCCGCATTCGCTGAAGCATGGTGGGTTACGCCTAGCGGACTGCGCTTCGCGCAATCCGCTGGTCTAACCCACCCTACGGCATCGCTATTCAGCCGATATTCATCGCAGGTCTCCTATCGGTTTCAGACAGGAGAATGCGATGAAATTTCCCTCCGCGGCCATTGCCGCCAGCCTTGTGTGTCTGATTGTTGCGCCGGTGTTTGCACAAACGACGCCGGCTCCCGCGGCTCCCTCCACGGTGCCGGTTCCCGCGACCAAGCGCGTGACGTGTCTCGGCGCGACGCAAAGTCTGAAGGGGCAGGACAAGCGCGACCAGATGCAGCTCTGTATGGCGCAGGCGCGGCTCGATTGCCTGAAGCAGGCGATTGATCAGAAGGTCGTCGGCGCAGCGCGGAAGAGTGCGATCAAGACTTGCCTGGGCGGGGATGGCGCCGAACAGCAATAGAAGCGAGGACGAGGCGTCACATCTGCGGCTTTGGCGCGTTCGGAAAGTGCCGCTGCAGCACGGCGCCGGGCGTGGCGTAGGCTTCCTGCAAATCCACGCTCCAATATTTCAATTCGTCGAGCGGGATCCGCGTGTCGGTGATGGCGCAGCGCACGAAGGTCCCCGGCGAGATCACGCGGAAATCGCCGTCGAGATATTGCACCTGCGCTTCGCCATTGCCCGAGGGGCCGAACTTGTTCAGCACGGTCGAAAGTCTCCGTGGAAGGGCCCCGCTTGGGAAAATCTCGCAGGGCACGATGTGTTGACTGGATCTAGCATAAATAGGGTGGCTTGTCCGCCCGTTAAACCCACCGGTTTGTGATGTTTTGCCGCCGTTTCCGCATGATAGTTCTGGAGGCCGTGCGGCACCTCTTGCAACGGACTCCGATGCGCCTTCGACTAACCGCCCTGTTCCTGACATTGCTGATGTCGGCTTCGCACGCGGCGCCGGCGCCGCAGCAGGTCGAGATTCCGCTCTCCTCCGGAATCCTGCACGCGCAGTTGTTCAAGCCCGATGGCGCGGGCCCGTTTCCGACCGTGATCGCGCTGCACGGCTGCGGCGGCCTCGGTGGTCATTCCGATCCCGTGCAGCCGCGCTATCGCGACTGGACCGAGCGCCTGCTCAAGGCCGGTAATGCCGTGCTGCTGCCCGATAGCTACGGCTCGCGCGAGCTCGGGCCGCAATGCCGCGTCAAGGATTTGCACGTCAAGGCGCGGCGCGAGCGCGTCGCCGACATCGCGGCATCGCGCGCCTGGCTGATGAAGCAGACCTGGGTCGCGCGCAGCCGCGTCAGCCTGGTCGGCTGGGCCAATGGCGCCAGTGCGCTGCTCTGGGCAGTGCGACCGCAGAGCGCGGCGCGCGACGCGAGCCCGGATTTTCGCGCCGCGATCGCGTTCTATCCGGATTGCCGGATCTCCGCAGGCCTTGGCTGGAGCACGCGGGTGCCGACGCTGGTGCTGATCGGCGCCAACGACGACGTCTCGTCGCCGCCGGCCTGCCGCCAGATGGTGGACGGCGCGCACGGGCGCAGTGCGCTCGCGCGCATCGTGGTGTATCCCGGCGCCTATCACGATTTCGACCGTGCCAACACGCCGCTGCATGCAGCTGGCGCCAGCACCGATGCCGCTGCGCCCGAGCGCGGCCATCTCGGCACCGATGCCGAGGCGCGCGCGGAGTCGCAGAAGGAAGTCGCGGAGTGGCTGGCGCGGTAGCGCGGATCAGCTGACCATCGCGCCGTAGCCCGGATGGAGCGCAGCGAAATCCGGGAAGGTCTCAAATTGTGGCACGATCCCGGATTGCGCTGCGATCCATCCGGGCTACGCATTCAGCCCAAGCGGGGCCGCCCGAGGAACAAGGTGAGGCAGACAGCCCCGCATCGACCACCGCCCTGCACGGCATGATGGCCGACCGGGAAACTACGGGTCACGCGTCAAGCGGGTTTCAGCAGGTCTCTGCGCCTTAGTTCGACCATGATGTCGGCTAAACGCATCGGACATGCGCAATCGCATCGTCCTCTTCTCCACCGCACTGGTCGTCTTCACCGTCGCGGTCTTCCTGTTCGAGGCCCAGGCCGGCGCACCCATGCGCGCGCCGGACCATTGCGGCTTCTGGACCACGATGGATGCGGGATTGTCCTGCCGGTAGGGCTACGCTCTCCCTTCCCGTCGTCCCGGCGAAGGCCGGGACCCATACCGCGGAATCTATCGATTGCGAGAGGTAGAAGTACCGAGCCACTACCCTTCGCAACACTCCTCCTATGGTTATGGGTCCCGGCCTTCGCCGGGACGACAGCGAGAATGGGGCGACGCCCTCGATCTCAAAACAAACTGCCCTGATCCACCGGCTTGCCCATGCGCCTCAGTGCGGGCTTGGCGTCCTGCGCGGCGGACTTCGGTTGCGATGGCGCGCGCTTCGCCGCCGGTGCTGGGCGATCGGCATCCGCAGTTGCGCCGACACGGCCGTCCGCGAACTCGATCTCGACGCGTGCGCCGGGACCGACGCTGTCAGCCGCATGCAGGGGATGACCGGCCTCATCGCGCACCAGCGCAAAGCCGCGCGCGAGCACGCCGCGATAGGACAACGCGGAGAGCAGCTTGCCGCTGTTCTCGACGCGGGCATCGAACCGTTGCAGCAGCGTCACCAGCGCGCGATTGGCGCGCTCAGCGAGGCGATGCGCGCGCTCGCGCTGGCGGGCAATCGCGTTGCGCTGCGCCTGCGCGTTGGAAAGTTTTGAGGCGCGCAAGCGAACCTCCAAGCCGGCGAAGCGGTCGCGACGCTGACGCAACAGCGAGCGCGCCGACAGGCCGAGCCGTTCGCCGCACACGGTGAGGCGGTGATCGGCCTGCGCGATCTGGCCATGCAAGACCCGCAGCGTCAGCTTGGCGCCGGCGGCGGTGAACCTGCGGAAATGCGCATGCGTGTTGGCCTTGAGACCGCGGGGCAGGGACGCGCCCGCATTATCCAGCCGTTGCCGCGGGATCGCCAGCAGATCGCCGGCGGCCGGCAGCGCGCGTGCGGCGGCGCGTAGCTCGCTGCGTCGGTGCTCATGGCCACGCTGCCAGCAGGCGCGGGTGCGCCGCGCGAGATCGGCGACCTCGACAAAGAGATCGCTGCGCACCGGCACCGCCATCTCGGCGGCCGCCGTCGGCGTCGGCGCGCGCTTGTCGGCGACGAAATCGATCAGCGTGATGTCGGTCTCGTGGCCCACCGCCGAGATCAGCGGGATCATGCTCTCGGCCGCGGCCCGCACCACGATCTCCTCGTTGAACGACCAGAGGTCCTCCAGCGAGCCGCCGCCGCGCGCGACGATCAGCACGTCGGGCCGCGGAATCTTGCCGCCCGGGGCAATCGCGTTGAAGCCGCGGATCGCGGCTGCGACCTGCTCGGCCGAGCCTTCGCCCTGCACTTTCACCGGCCATACCAGCACGTGACGCGGAAAGCGGTCCTCGAGCCGGTGCAGGATGTCGCGGATGACAGCGCCGGTCGGCGAGGTCACCACGCCGATCACCTCCGGCAGCCAGGGCAAGAGCTGCTTACGCGCCTCGTCGAACAGCCCCTCGGCGGCGAGCTTCTTCTTGCGCTCCTCCATCAGCGCCATCAGCGCGCCGATGCCGGCCGGCTCCAGTGCCTCGATCACGATCTGGTACTTGGAGGAGCCCGGATAGGTCGTGAGCTTGCCGGTGGCGATGACCTCGAGCCCCTCCTGGGGCTTGAAGCGCATCCGGCCGTGCACGCCCTTCCAGATCACCGCCTCGATCTTGGCGCTCTCGTCCTTAAGCGCGAAATAGCAATGGCCGGAGGAATGGGCGCCGCGAAACCCGGAGATCTCGCCGCGGACGCGGACATGGCCATAGGTGTCCTCCACCGTCCGCTTCAGCGACTGGGAGAGTTCGGAGACGGTGAATTCGGGCGCGTTGTTCAGTTGTTCCGCAGGCGGCATCGCAAACGATTCGGCGTTTTGGGGTCAGACCCGCTGTTTAAGGATTTTCGCCGCGCGGCGCCAATCCGGGGATTGATCAGAAGAGTACTCTGTAATATAGAGTAATCTATTGATCCTGAGTTCGAGGGAGTTGGCCATGGCGATGCAGTTGCTGCGAGGTGTTCTGGGCTTGCTGAAATGGGGCCTGTGCGCGGTCGGCGCGGTGGCGCTGCTCCTGACCGCCCTGATCGCGATGCCGCTGGAGCGGCCTGCCGAGATGCGATCGGTCTCGGACTCGGCCAAGGGCATCGACTGGGCCACTCTCCCGGCGCTCGAACGCTTCCAGGCCCGCGACGGCACCTGGCTCGGCTTCCGCCACTACGCCTCGAAGGGGGCGGACACCGGTCGCGGAGCGATCTTCATCCACGGCTCGTCCGGCTCATCAGCCACGGTCAATCACGCGCTGACCTATGCGATCGCTGCGCACGGCGTCGAGACCTGGGCGCTCGACACGCGCGGCCACGGTGCCTCCGGCACGCGCGGCGATATCGGCTATGTCGGCCAGCTCGAGGACGACCTCGTCGATTTCGTCGCTCATGTCCGCAAGAGCGCGCCGGACCTGCCGCTGACCCTGGTCGGCCATTCCGCCGGCGCCGGCTTCTCGCTCAGGGTCGCGGCGACGCCGATCATCCAGGACCTGTTCGTCCGCACCGTGCTGGTTGCGCCTTATCTTGGCTATGACGCACCGACCAACAGGCCGCATGCCGGTGGCTGGGCCAACGCCGACCTGCCGCGCTTCTTCGCGCTCGCCACGCTCCGCAAGCTCGGCATCGATTGCTGCGCGCAGCTGCCGGTGCTCGCCTTCGCGGTGCCGGCGAATTCGGCGAAGTACCTCACCTCTACCTATTCCGATCGCCTGATGCGCAATTTCGCCACCCACGGCTATCGCCTCGATCTCGCCTCGGTGACGCATCCGATGACGATCTTCGGCGGCGCCGAGGACGAGATGATGATCTCGGACAAATACGCAGAGACCGTGCAGGCCATCAAACCCTCCGTCGACGTCAAACTGATCGAGGGCGTCAACCACATGGGCATGGTTACCAATCCGAAGGCGGTCAATGCGATCGCCGAGGACGTGGCGACGCGCGGGGCAGGGCAGTCATGATCGACAGCCAAGAGGCGTCCGCAGCGCTCGCCGATATCGACGACATCGTCCAGCGCGTGAAGCAGTCGCAGCTCTACGAGCTGGCGAGTCTTGCGGCCATGTGGTGGGGCGTGCTGGTCTTCGCCGGCAATTTGGTGACCTGGCTCTGGCCGGTCTACGCGGTCTACGCATGGCCTGCCGTCGACATATTGGGTGTCGGTGGACTGGTTGCGGTCCGATGGCTCGCTCCATCGCAAGCGCATGCAGCGAGCTTCGACGTCAGGCTTCCGCTGGTCTTCGTGCTGTTCTTTGCGTTCGGCTATATCTGCACCAACGTGCTTGGTCATTTCGGCCCGCGCCAGCTCGGCGCGTTCTGGCCGATTTATTTCATGCTGTTCTACACACTCGCCGGTCTCTGGTTCGGCACCGCGTTCGTGGCGATCGGGCTTGTCATCACAGCGCTGACGCTGATCGGCTATTTCTATATCGGCGAGGCCTTCCCGCTCTGGATGGCCTTCGTCAACGGCGGCGGACTGATCGTCGGCGGCCTCTGGATGCGGCGGATCTGATGGCCGAGCTCGACGACATCATCCACCAGCCGCTGCGGCTGAAGATCATGGCGGCGTTGAACGCACTCCCCGTGTCCGCCGGCCTGGAGTTCTCGCGACTGAAAAAACTCACCGGCGCCACCGACGGCAATCTCGGCGCCCATATCGAGACCCTGGCGAAGGCGGGGTACGTCTCGGTCGACAAGGCCTTCGTCGGCAAGAAGCCGCAGACGACCGTGACCGCCACCGCCACCGGCCGCGGCGCCTTCGCGCGGCATGTGGCGACGCTGCAGGAGATCATTGCGGGGAGGCAGGTTTAACTTCTGCGATGCCGATGTTGCGCCCTCTTCCCCTTGTGGGCAGGGCAATCGCATATGGATCTCACGAGGATTGTCCGCGGTCTTGCTCCCGCCTCTCCCGCTTGCGGGAGAGGCCGACGCGCCCCGGGCGATGCGAAGCATCGTCCCGCGCGCGGCGGGTGAGGGTTCTCGCCACGCAGGGACATCCTCGGCAATCCCTGACAATCCCGACGCGGAGACACCCCCACCCCAGCCCTCCCCCGCAAGCGGGAGAGGGAGGCCAGTGCCGATGCCGCCGCATCGTGCACACCCATCGAGATCGCTATGATCTCCGTGATCGCTCCGGAGGAGTTGGCGCGGCTGGGCTTGAACCCAGCCGACTTTGATCGCCCCGTGCGAACCGCTTGGCTAGGCAATCGCGCTTAGCAGCCGCGGCAGATGCTCTTGATCTTCTTGTCCGGCGCCTTGTCGGCGGGATCGCGAAGCGGGTCATTGGCAGGCCTGGTGGAGTTGGGTTGGCCTGTCGCGGTTGTGACGGGACGCGTGTTCTGCCGTTTGTGTTTGGCCTCAGCAGGATCGTTGAACGCAATTGCTGCGATGAAAACGATGCACACGCTGCAATTTAACAGTTTTTGCAAATCTTCCCCACGATTTTATCAGCGCGATTGTTCTCTTGATCGATCTTGTCGTCACTGCCCTTTTCGTCCGCCGTCATCGGCCTGCCGATGCCGCCCGCGGGCGCCGCGCCTTGTGCGTTCGCGGGCGAACCCGCAGGGGCTGCCGTACCGGCAGTGTTCGTGCCGGGCGCCGCTCCCGTTGTCAGTCCATTCCCGTTCCCTGTTCGAAGATTTGCATCGGACTGGGCAGGCGAGGGATTGTTGACGTTGCCGTTCGCAACGTTTCCCGTGGCCGCTCTATTGTTAAGGTCAGGAGCCGTCGTCGAGTTCGCATTTGCACCGGTACCTGCGGTACCGGTCCCTGCTGAACCGGATGGAGATGTTGCGGCTGCACCCGCCGTCCCTGAAGAGGAGGCTGCGCCTCCCTCCCGCGCCACCACCTGAAGATGATCCTCCGCCTGCGCCCCTCCACCACCACCACCACCACCACCACCTCCTCCTCCGCCTCCTCCACCACCGCCTTGAGCGAACGCGGAGCAGGGAATGACAACAGCCAGGATAAGAGCCAAACGGGAGATGTTCATGATAGCGCTCCTTTTGAGCAATCAAGCCATCCGTTATCAGGACGTTCCAATTCGCGTCTCGCCGCCAGCAGCGCGTCTCAGTTCGCGCTTTCGTCACAGCGCGGAAAAGGCGCTCGGAACCGGGCGACTCGTTTCCGCGTTGCGCCATGAGGAGGAGTGTCATGGCTGGGAAGGCAAAGGAGCAAACCACCCGCAGGTGCAAGCTGGACCGCAGCCGCGTCGCTGGCGGGCAAGATTACGAAGTCCGATACGAGGCCAGGAAAACGGGACGCTCAGCCTCGGCCGTAAAGAAGGCGGTCAAGAAGGTCGGCAACAGCCGCAAGAAGGTGGAGAAGGGGCTAGGGCGATAGTCCCATGTCGCAGCCATCGTCAGGCCCACTGCCATCGCGGCTACGCCAATACATCGAGGCATTGGGGCCTTACCAGTCCTTGGTGCTGCTTCTCATCCCGGCCAGCATCGTCGAGCCCTTGAAGCTCGGTGCTGTGGCGATTGCGGGCAAAGGGCATTGGATCACCGGCACCGCCGCTCTCGTTTGCGCCTACGCGGCTAGTCTGTTTCTGGTCGAAAGACTGTTCAGGATTGTTCGCCCGAAGATTCTCACGCTGCCGTGGTTCGCTCGTCTCTGGAACTGGCTGCTCTCTTTGCGCGCCAACGCTCTCGGTTGGCTCCGCCGCTGAGTCCAGAGCCGTCAGACCAGCGATACGCATGGCGTCGGCTGCGTGAATTCGCGCATCGAACTCTTCAAAATCGTAAAAGACATAAATGCAGCGGCCGTAGCCAGGCGGTGGATGACTTCTGCCCCGGAATGCCTGTCACTGTAATTATCGTGTCTCACTTCAGGGGTGCAGTCCAGCACTGTCACCGTGATTACGAATAAACAAGATAGCGCCTCTCGCGCTGAGATCAGGCAGGCAGCTTGTTCGCACTGCGTAAGATTTTGTCGAAGACAAATGCGAGAGCAAAGCGCCTTATAAACCTAACCCCTAGTCGACACAGCCATGACAAGGGCTGGCTGGAGGAAGCTGAGTTCAAGCAAAGATTGTTGCGGACCATCCCGTTCTCTGCGGCCGGCCGATCCTGCTGGCCGCCGACCAGCGAGACGGTTGGTCGTTGCGCATTTGATTGCGAGGGCTGACTCTCGGTCGATCTCCAGTGGGGGGCGAGGAAGCAAGGGCGCACGTTGAGCGGACAATAATGACAGGGCCGCTTCGTCCTTCGAGGACCTAGGTAAGCCGGGCCGCCTGCTCACGAAAGGCTCGCGGGGTCATTCCCGTATCTCTTCGAAAGCAGCGCACAAAGTGGGACGGGTCGGAGTATGCGAGATCATAGGCAATCTCGCTGATCGGCTGGTCCGAGAATGCAAGCTGTCGCTTCGCTTCGGTCAAGACACGTTGCCGGATTAACTGGCCGGCCGTCACTCCCGCCAGGCGCTTGATGTGCTTGTTGAGGCGATCAGGCGACATCGCCAGCCTGGCGGCATAGAAATTCAGCAGTCGATGGTCGCGAAAATTGTTTTCGATCAATTTGAACAGCTTGTCGATCACCGCATCGTCGTGGCTCGCCGTCAATGGATCACGATCCGCGACAAGGCGCCGGACCTCGACCGCGATCAACGCCAGATAGCTGTTCATCGCGACATGGAATCCCTCGCGGGACAGGAAGCGCTCCTCGCTCAAATGAGCGCATAGCTCGGACAAGCGCACAATTTTCCCGGCATCCCCGACCGCGATGACGGGACCATCCGTCATCCGCTTGAGATACGCGATCACTCCGCCCAGGGGATCGCCAAACACGCGAGCCACGTCCTGCGTGAAGGACACGACCCAACCGGTCGTCGATGATTGGAAACGAAATCCATGGGCGACTGTCGGGGGCACCACGATAATGGCAGGCGCGGAAAAGACGGCGGTCGACACTTCGTACTGAATTTCGCCGGTGCCATGCTCGATCACCAATATCTGCAGCAGATTGGCGTGGCGATGCACGCCAATCCTCCAGTCGTGGAGCAGGCATCGGGATGCGATCGTCTCGGCGTGAACGAAGTTGTATGCCCGTGGCTCCGGTGGGTCGCCGTAGAGATGGAAGAGCGGCAGGTCCATGGCACGAATTCTCCCGGCAAGGCGAATGGCCGGTGATTCTAAGCCCATGAGATTGCGCCCTAAATACTTATTGGCGCCGGATTGCGCGGACTGGACATTGTTGCGCGTTTGGGATTGATTTGAACATCGATGGTCCGTTCTTGAGCTGGTGTGACCTCATGTTCAGCGATCTCAGTAGTCGCAACGAGAGCTTCGAGAGATTTCTTAGCACGTTCAACCGGCTCGCACCGCATGCGCGAATCGACCTCGACAGCGGCCAGCGCGCGTTCCGCTGGAAGGGGGCATTCGCTTTGGCCGCGGGCCTCTCCTGGTGGGAAGTCGCATCCGAGATAGACTGGACGTGCCGATTTACACAGCAGAAGGAGAGGCTCGGTCTCGTGCTGCCGAGTGCAGGCACCGTATGCGCCCGAATCCGAAATCGGGCCGTCGCAATCGGCCCGGACTCTGCGCTCGCGCTGAGCGTGCCGGACGTCAGCTCGATTTCCTATGCCGGCGGCGACGGGCACGGACACGTCACACTCGAATTCGATGTGGCAATGGTACGGAAGATATTGTCCGCCGATTTCGAAGGCGCCACGCTGCGAAACATCGAACTGCGTCCTGAACTCGAGCTTGGCAGCTCTGCGGGGCAGATGTTGAGGGCGCTGAGCGAAGCCGTCGGAGCCGGAATGCGTGATGCATCCGTGCGATCCGACAAGTCGATGGCTCTGCTCGGCGAGTCCCTCCTCCGGTTGGTTCTTCTGAACTTCGCTGAAGTTCAGAGCCCGCGTTCTCGTCAGATCGACGCGACCTCCGGCCAGATCCGGGAGGCTGTCGATTTCATGCATGCCAACATGCATCAACCGCTGACCTTGAGCGAGGTGGCGGGCGCAGTCGGCATCAGCGTACGGTCGCTGCAATATGGATTCCGGAGGTATCGGAATGTCACCCCTCTCGCCTATTTGCGGGACATACGGCTGCATGCCGTGCAGGCGGAATTGTCTTCGCCGCAAAACGTCTTGTCGATCCGGGACGTGGCGTTGAAGTGGGGCTTCGCGCATATGGGGCATTTTGCGGCCCGATATCGCGCGGCTTACGCAGAGGCGCCCTCCGAGACGTCTCGCGTGGCGCGAGCCGGGTCCGCCGCACGTCCGCGGGGATAGTTGCGTCTGCAAACCGCCCTCCATCGGGGAGAGGATTTTCAGCGGCCGCAGGCCTTTTGTTCCATCCTTCGGCGCTCTTGTTCTACGGCCCTCTCCCATCGTGATGCTACGAGTTAGCAAAAATCACGATCTTGTCAGGGAGGGCTATCATGACGCGACTACGAACTGTTTTACGTTTTACCACGCCGATTATCGCACTTGCCGCCGGGGCTGCCGCGCTACCGGGGCACGCTGAGCCCCCCGCAGCGCCAGCATGCACGAGCCTGTCGACCGACCCGCGTTTTGAACTGACCGGAAATCCCGCGGTCAAGTCGGTGACCAGCACCATCAAGACGACCGCGGCTCCCGCCAGCAAGCAGTACTGCAACGTGACGCTGGTGTACGGCACTAATCCGAACCAGAACATCACGATCTCTGTGGGCCTGCCGCTGAATGCGACGGACGGCGGCGCTGGCGGGATCGAAGGCGCATGGAATGGTCGGACCGAAGGGCTTGGAGGCGGAGGATGTGCGGGAAATCTGAACGTCGATGCTGCCGTGAACACAGGCTATGTCGGATCCGGCACCGATGGCGGCCACAGCGGCGGCGACTGCACGCCGGGCGTGAACGCAGACCACACCTACAATCTCGAATTCATCCAGGACTTCTTCCGCATCGGTATCAAGCAGCAGATCACGTGGTCAAAGCGTATCGCGACGTCCTACTACCGCAAGCCACCGAGCTATAATTACTGGAACGGCTGCTCAACGGGTGGCCGGCAGGGGTACCTCTTGGCCCAGGAACTCGGCAACCAGCTCGATGGTGTTCTCGCCAGCGCGCCGGCGATGTACTGGACGCGTTTCCAGACCGCGCAGATGTGGGGCCAGCTCGCCATGTTCGACCAGGCGGGCGAGCAGCCGAGCGGGTCGATCCCGCCAGCCAAGCTTGCGGCGGTGCAGAAATCCGCGATCGCGGCCTGTGATGCCGATGACGGCGCGACCGACGGCATCATCGATGATCCCCGCACATGCCGTTTTAGTGCGAAGGCCAATGTGTGCGGAAAGCCCGGGGCACCGGCGGCGCCTGCCTGTTTGACGCCGGACGAAGCGACGACGGTCGACAAGATCTGGGACGGACCGCGCAACAAGCACGGCGACCGCATCTGGTTCGGTCTGGATCGCGGTAGCGACTTCAGCATCTTGGATGGGCCGACCCCCTTCCCGCTTGGTGTCACCCAGTTCGAATGGAATTTGATCGATCCGAGCTTTGCGCCGCCGTCGACCAAATGGACGACGGTCAGCCTTGTCGGCAAGGGCCTTTCTTATCCCGATGTGGCGCAGGCCGGCTCCCGCAATATCGCCGACGTGACCGACACGTTCGGTCCGCTTGACGCCTTCAGAGCGCGTGGCGGAAAGCTCATCACGTTTGTGGGTGCGAACGACCAGTTCATCTATCCGCGCGGCGTGCTCAACTATTATCGACAGATGGCGGAGCGATATCAGCGGCGGGGCGATCGAACCGGCTTCGAGGGCGTGCAGAGCTTCTACCGTCTCTTCCATGCGCCCGGCGTCGGCCACTGCGGCGCACCGATCTTCAGCCTCGGGACCACGGGCCCCTGGCCGCAAAACGGCGCCGACTTCGCAGCTCTGGTCAATTGGGTCGAGAAGGGTGTGGCTCCGGACCAGGTGATTGGTCAAAGCCTCGCTCCGGCGCTGTCGCGGCCGCTGTGCCCGTATCCGCAAACCGCGAAGTACAAGGGCACGGGCAACGTCAACGACGCCGCCAACTGGAGCTGCGGCGGCAATCTCGAGACGCGGGAAGCGGTCTGCCCTGATGTCCTCGTGAAATTTAAAGACGAAGTCGACGGTCCTCTCGACTATCAGGCAAGTGCAGTGGATCCGAGCTTCTGCAAGAGCAGGCGCATTGCTGGGGACGATGATGGCCACCAAGGGTCCAACTAAGGACCAATCATCCGCGAAGCCCTGGGGATTTTGAACGATGAAGGAAAAGCGTGCGCCGTCTGCGCACGTCTTTCCAACACTGCGACGATCCAGCGTCCGCGCGCTCCCAATTCTGGCTGAATCCGGCGGAACGTAAGGCTTCCGTCGATCGCTACTTGCAACCGTATGGCAATCCCTGTGTTTCGCAGGCTTGCTGCGAACAGCGGCGTGCCGCCGGGCCTCGCTGGCACCGGTCGGTCCGGGAGCGAGGCGCTACCGCCGCGCGCCACTTTTTCGCACTGATACATTCCCTGTCTCGCTGACCACGGCCTCGGATAGTCCGTTGCTGGACGCGATAACGCGCCTCCAATCGGGATTGATCCGCGTGGGACGCAGGGAGACAATCGGGACTAGCCGACGCGCTTCCTGGCGCCAGCTTGTCTGCGGGGACGAGCGTAGCTCGCCCGAACCCTTCCAGGGGGAGAGCGGCTCGACGTCCCACCCCGGAATGCCCGGGGAGTCCGCCCCCAGCCCCCTTGAGCCCCACCCCGATTCATGCGACCTCCGCCCCAGCAAAACCCCTCATTCTGAGCCTTCGATGCACATTCTCCTGCTCGGTTCCGGCGGCCGCGAACATGCTCTGGCGTGGAAGATCGCGGCTTCTCCCCTGGTGACCAAATTCTGGTGCGCGCCCGGCAATGCCGGCATCGCGCGCGAGGCGGAATGCGTGGCGCTCGATGTGGCCGACCATGCCGCCGTGATCGCCTTCTGCAAGCAGAACGCCGTCGAGCTCGTGGTCGTGGGTCCGGAGACGCCGCTGGCGGCCGGCATCGTCGATGATCTCACCGCCGCTGGCATCAAGGCGTTTGGCCCGAACAAGATCCCCGCCCAGCTCGAAAGCTCCAAGGGTTTCACCAAGGCGCTGTGCACCGAATTCGGCATTCCGACCGGCGCCTACAAGCGTTTCACCAACGCCGATGATGCGCGCGCCTATGTGCAAAGCCAGGGCGCGCCGATCGTGGTGAAGGCCGATGGGCTGGCCGCCGGCAAGGGCGTCGTCGTCGCCAAGACCGTGCGCGAGGCCGAGGACGCCATCGCCATGATGTTCGAGGGCGCGTTCGGCGAGGCCGGCACTGAAGTCGTGATCGAGGAATTTCTGCCGGGCCGCGAGATCAGCTTCTTCGCGCTCTGCGACGGCGAGACCGCCATTCCGCTGGCCTCAGCGCAGGACCACAAGCGCGTGTTCGATCACGATGTCGGGCCGAACACCGGCGGCATGGGCGCCTATTCGCCGACGCCGCTGGTGACGCCGGCGATCCACGACGCGATCATGGCCAGGATCATTCTGCCGACGGTCGCCGGCATGAAGAGCCGTGGCACGCCGTTCCGCGGCATTCTCTACGCCGGCATCATGCTGACGACGCAGGGCCCAAAACTGTTCGAGTTCAACGTCCGCTTCGGCGATCCCGAGTGCCAGGTGCTGATGCTGCGGATGATGTCCGACATCGTGCCGGCGTTCCTCGCCTCCTGCGATGGTCAGCTGAAGAACTTTGACCTTCGCTGGTATCCGGAATCCGCGCTGACGGTGGTGATGGCGGCGAAGGGCTATCCCGGCGACTACCGGAAGGGCACGCGGATCGAGGGGCTCGATGACGCGGCGAAAGTCGACACCGTCGAGATTTTTCACGCCGGCACGGTTGCGAAGGATGGCGCCATCCTCGCCAATGGCGGCCGCGTGCTCAATGTCTGCGCGTTGGGGGCGACCGTGACCGAGGCGCAGGCCCGCGCCTATCAGGCCGTCGACCGCATCAACTGGCCGGACGGCTTCTGCCGCCGCGACATCGGCTGGCAGGCGGTGGACGCGGAGAAGGCTCGGAGCTGACGAAAATTGTATAAGTGAATCAGAGGCCGCCCTACTGTGCATGGGGTTGTTTTCGACGTTTGAGAGGTGGAACCGATGCCCGATCTCGCCGACCTCTATCCCGGCTTCGCCTCCGAATGGATCAACACCTCGTTCGGCCGCATCTTCGCCCGCGTCGGCGGCAAGGGGCCGCCGCTGTTGCTGCTGCACGGCTTCTCCGAGACGCATGTGATGTGGCACCGCGTCGCGCCGCAGCTCGCCGAGCGGTTCACGCTGATCATCGCCGACCTGCCGGGCTATGGCTGGTCCGACATGCCCGAGAGCGACGCGCTGCACATGCCCTACAGCAAGCGCGCGATGGCCAAGGCCATGGTCGAGGCGATGGAGCAACTCGGCCACGTCCACTTCGCGCTCGCCGGCCACGACCGCGGCGGCCGCGTGTCGTACCGGTTGGCGCTCGACCATCCCGGCCGGCTGTCGCGCCTCGCCGTGCTCGATATCCTGCCGACCTATAATTACTGGGAGCGGATGAACCGCGCCTACGCGCTGAAGATCTATCACTGGACTTTTCTCGCGCAGCCCGCCCCGCTGCCGGAGACGCTGATCGCGAGCAACGGCGAGTTCTTCCTGCGCTTCAAGATGGCGAGCCAGACCAAGTCGAAGACGCTCGATGCGATCGACAGGCGGGCGCTCGAGCACTACATCGCCCCGTTCCGCGATCCCGCCCGCGTACACGCGATGTGCGAGGATTACCGCGCCGGCGCCTATATCGACTACGACCTCGACAAGACCGATTTCGAGTCCGGCAAGAAGATCACGATTCCCATGCTGGCGCTGTGGGGTGGCGTCGGCATCGCCCAGGCCGCGGCGACGCCGCTCGACATCTGGAAACAGTGGGCCACCAATGTCGAGGGACAGCCGGTGGATTCCGGCCACTTCCTCACCGAGGAGAACCCGGACGTCACCGCCAAGGCCTTACGCGCGTTTTTCGCAGGCGGTTAACGTCGCTCGCGAAAGAACTCCTTGAGCAGCCGCGCCGCCTCGCTCTCGCCGACCCCGGAATAGACGTCCGGGGCGTGGTGGCAGGTCGGCGACGCAAAAAAACGAACGCCGGACTCGACCGCGCCGCCCTTGGGATCGGCCGTGCCGTAATAGAGCCGGCGGACCCTTGCAAAGGAGATCGCGCCCGCACACATGGTGCAGGGCTCCAGCGTCACGTAGAGGTCGCAGTCGACCAGCCGTTCGCTGCCGATCTTTTTCGCGGCTTCGCGCAGCGCAATGATCTCGGCATGGCCCGTGGGGTCATAATCGGTCAGCGTCCGGTTGCCGGCGGTGGCGATCACCTCGTCATTGCGGACGATTACGCACCCGATCGGAACTTCGCCCGCCTTTCCGGCATTTTCGGCCGTTTTGAGCGCCAAATCCATGAAAGAGGGGGCTTTCAAGCCTCGTATCATCCGAAGAAACCTGCTAGTAGCTGCGCCTTCAGCAGAAGTGCTTACCGATTTTGCCTGAGCATGCGGCTCTGAATGAGCGCGCATATGCTCATCGCGCCACCCCCTGAGTGAGATTATTCATGCCTCGCGACAGCGACAAAGACAACGATTCCCGCGGCCGGCGAGGCCCGGCCAAGGGATCACCAAAGGGCCGCAGCGGCAAGCCGCGCGGTCCGGACAAGAAATTCGCCAAGCGCGGCGCCGAGGGCAAGGGCGATCGCGACAGCCGGCCGCCGCCCCGCGGCGACCGTCCGGTCCGCCGGCGGGAAGACGGCGACGCACCGCGCCGTGATTTCAGCGACAAGCCGCGTTTCAAGCGGGATGACCGCCCGCGCGAGGATCGTGGCGAGCGTAGCTTCAAGCCGCGTGGCGATCGGCCGTTTTCCGACGGCGGGTCGCGCGATGGCGAGAAACGGCCGTTCAAGCCGCGCGGTGATCGCCCGTCCTTTGGCCGCGACGACCGTCCGCCGCGCAGCCGTGACCGCGATGACTCGCGTCCGGCTGGCCGCTCCGGCGACAAGAAGTTCGGCGACAAGCGGCCGTATGCGCCGCGTGGCGATCGTCCGGAGCGCAAGTTCGACGGCGAGCGGAAGTTTTCGCGGAGTGCGCCGGATCGCGGGCCGCGCGAGGATCGTGGCGAGCGCGGCTTCAAGCCGCGTGGCGACCGCCCGAATTTCGATCGCGGTGATCGCGCGCCGCGCGGCGAGCGCCCCGAACGCAAGTTCGACGGTGAGCGGAAGTTCTCGCGGGGCGCGCCGGATCGCGGGCCACGCAAGGATTTCGGTGGCCGCGATCGCGGCGCCGACAAGCCCTGGCAGAAGCGCGAAGGCGGTGAGGACCGTCCGCGTTTCTCGCGTTCGCGTGATGACCGTCCGTCCGGCGATCGTCCGTTCCGCGAGCGACCCAAATTCGATCGCCCGCGCGACGACCGTCCCAAATTCGAGCGGCCCCGTCGTGACGGCGATGGTGAGCGTGGTGGGCGTGGCGGTGACCGTCCGAAATTCGACCGTCCGCGCGAGCGCTCCGATTGGCACGAGCATCCGCGCAGCGAAGGTGGCTTCGGCGATCGTCCGCGCCGTGAGAACGAGGATGAGAGCAGGATCTTCGAAAAGCGCCCCGCCTTCGGTGGCCGCGGCGCCTATCGCCAGCGCGATCGGGATTTCGAAGGTCGGCCGCGTCGTGACGACGCGCCGAAGCCGAAGAAGGCCGGCGAGCGTATCGCAAAAGTGCTGTCGCGTGCGGGCCTCGCCTCGCGGCGCGATGCCGAGGAAATGGTCACGCAGGGTCGTGTCACCGTCAACGGCCGCGTCATCAATTCGCCGGCGCTCGACATCACCCAGAATGATGTCGTCACTGTCGACGGCAAGCCGCTGCCGGAGCGTGAGCGCACGCGGCTGTTCCTCTACCACAAGCCGCGCGGGCTGATGACGACGCATGACGACCCCGAGGGCCGTCCGACCGTGTTCGACAATCTGCCCGAAGGCCTGCCGCGGCTGATCTCGATCGGTCGGCTCGACTTCAACACCGAGGGCCTCCTGCTGCTCACCAATGACGGCGGCCTCGCGCGCACGCTCGAGCTGCCGGACACCGGCTGGCTGCGCCGCTACCGCGTTCGCGCCCATGGCGACGTCACCCAGGCGCAGCTCGACCAGCTGAAGGAAGGCATCGAGGTCGAGGGCGTCAAATACGGCCCGATCGAGGCGACGCTTGAGCGCGACCAGGGCGCCAATGTTTGGCTGGTGTTCGCCATCCGTGAAGGCAAGAACCGTGAGGTGCGCAACGTCTGCGCCCATCTCGGCCTCGAGGTGAACCGGCTGATCCGCGTCTCCTACGGTCCGTTCCAGCTCGGCGAAGTCCCTGAAGGTCAGGTCGAGGAGATTCGTTCGCGCGTGCTGCGCGAGCAGCTCGGCGACAAGGTGATCGAGAAGTCGGGCGCACAGTTCGACGTGCCGCAGAAAGCCGCCTCGACTGACGACGACGGCGCATCGCGCGAGAAGAAACCCGCCAGCAAGCGCGACGTGATTGCCGATCGCAAGGGGCGCCGCGTGCTGGTGCAGCGCACCGGCAGCGAGGAAGCGCGCGAGCGCAACGAGTCCGAGGCCAACGGCTACGGCACGCCGCGCCGTCCGAAGCGCGGTTATCACGGCAAGCGCGACCTGACGCCGCGGGAGGACTGAAGTTGCGCGTCGTCGGCGGTCGCTTGAAGGGGCGCAATCTGGCCTCACCGTCCTCGCGCGACATCCGCCCCACGGCGGACCGCCTGCGCGAGTCCGTGTTCAACATCCTCGTGCACGCCTACGGCGATCCGATCCAGGACGCGCGCGTGCTCGATCTCTTCGCCGGCACCGGCGCTCTCGGCATCGAAGCGTCGTCACGCGGGGCAAAATTCACGCTATTCGTGGACAACGGCGCGGAGGCGCGCGCGCTGTTGCGCAACAATGTGGAGTCGCTGGGTCTTGGCGGCGTCACCAAGGTCTATCGCCGCGATGCGACCGATCTAGGCCCCGCGCATCCCGTCGAGCCGTTCTCGCTGGTGTTCCTCGATCCGCCCTATGGCAAGGGCTTTGCGGAAAAGGCACTCGCGAGTCTGCGCGATGGCGGCTGGCTGACGCCGGGTGCGCTGCTCGTAGTGGAAGAGGCAAAGGCCGCGCAGTTCGCGACACCCGAAGGTTTTGAGGAGTTAGAGCGGCGAGCGTATGACGACACGGAGCTTGTGTTTTTGAAGCGACCGTAGCTTCGTACTCGGTGTGTAGGGTGGGTTAGCGCAGCGTAACCCACCACTTCTGTCTCCGCTGAAGCTAAAGAGGTGGGTTACGCTTCGCTAACCCACCCTACGGCACCGAGCGCTACCTCCGCCCGAACAGTTTCTCCACGTCCGACAGCTTCAGCTCGACATAGGTCGGCCGGCCGTGATTGCACTGGCCGGAGTTCGGCGTCTCCTCCATCTCGCGCAGCAGCGCGTTCATTTCCTCGGGCCTGAGCCTGCGACCGGCGCGTACCGAGCCGTGGCAGGCCATGGTGGCGGCGACATGCATCAGGCGGCGCTCAAGCGGCAAGGCCTCGTCCCATTCGGCCATGTGCTCGGAGAGATCGCGCAGCAGACCGCCCGCATTGGTCTTGCCGAGCAGCGACGGTGTCTCGCGCACGGCGACCGCACCGGGACCGAAGGATTCGATCGCAAGTCCGAATGAAGCGAGCTCGTCACTGCGGTCGAGCAGGCGCTCCACCGTGGCTTCGTCCATCTCGACGATCTCGGGGATCAGCAGGATCTGCCGCTGCACGCCGTTTTCGGCGAGCGAGGCCTTCAGCCGCTCATAGACGATGCGCTCATGCGCGGCATGCTGGTCGACAATGATCAAGCCGTCGCGGGTCTGCGAGACGATATAGGTTTCGTGGAGTTGCGTACGCGCCGCGCCGAGCGGGCGGTCGACCAGATCGCTCGCGGGCTGGGTCTCGAACCGCACGTCAGCGCTCGGTGCGCCGACGTCGAACGCGGCCTGAGCACGCTCGGCGAAGGCCGGCGCGGCGGAGCCTTCGAACGACGGCATCGGCGCAACCGGGGCGGATGGCGAGGCGCGCCAGTCCCAGCTCGCCGGACGAGGCGTAAAGGCGGGTCGGAACGAGGACAACGCGCTTTCGCCGCCGTTGGCGGCCGTGCGTCGCCCCTCCCGCGCGAGCGCTTCTTTCAACCCGTGCACGATCAGCGCCCGGACCAGACCGGCGTTGCGGAAGCGCACCTCTGTCTTGGCTGGATGCACGTTGGCGTCGACCTCGCGCGGGTCGAGCGTGACGAACAGCGCCAGCACCGGATAGCGGTCGCGCGGCAGATAGTCCGAATAGGCTCCGCGGACCGCACCGAGGATCAGCTTGTCGCGCACCGGCCGGCCGTTGACGAAGAGATATTGCCCGAGCGCATTGGCCTTCGTCAGCGCAGGCGCGGCCGCATAGCCGGCGACGACGACACCCTCGCGCTCGGCATGGACCTCGATGGCGTGGCTGCGGAACTCCGCGCCCAGGATGTCGCCGAGCCGCGTCAGCCGTCCGGCGGCGCCAGGCAGCGCTGCAGCCCAGGTCACCGGTGCGCGCTCTTCGCCGGCCAGCGTGAAGGCAACGTCCGGACGCGCCATGGCGAGCCGCCGCACCACCTCGCGGATCGCCTCCGCCTCGGTGCGGTCAGTCTTCAGGAATTTCAGCCGGGCCGGCGTCGCGTAGAAGAGATCGTTGACCTCGACGCGCGTGCCGTGCGCCAGCGCCGCCGGCATGATCTCCGACTTCTCGCCGCCCTCGACGCCGAGCGCCCAAGCGTGCGGCTCGCTCGCATGCCGCGTGGTGATCGAGAGACGCGCGACGGAGCCGATCGAGGGTAGCGCCTCGCCCCGGAAGCCGAGGGTCCGGATCTGGAGCAGGTCCTCGTCGTCGAGCTTGGACGTGGCATGCCGCTCAACCGCGAGTGCGAGATCCTTCGCCGTCATCCCGCTGCCGTCATCGGTGATGCCGATCCGCCGCCGCCCGCCGCCATCGGTGAAGACGTCGATCCGGCTCGCGCCGGCATCGATTGCGTTCTCGACGAGTTCTTTGACCACGCTCGCGGGACGCTCGACCACCTCGCCGGCGGCGATGCGGTTGACGACCTGCTCGGGGAGTTGGCGGACGGGCATGAAGGGACTCAATTGGGGCGTTCAGGCGCTTTAATTTAATCCCGCCAGCGCGCAATTGCATGCGGCAAGTCCAAGCTGCCCACAGTCGCTCCGGAGCAGGCTGCTCAGTCTTCAAAGTGACCGCCGCGCTTCGACTTGACGTCGCTGCGGCGCTTCTTGCCGTCGAGCCGGCGTTGCTTGGAGGCAAAGGTCGGCCGCGTCGCGCGGCGTGGCGTTGGTCGGATCATCGCTTCGGTCAGGATCTCGACGAGCCGGTCGATGGCGTCCTGGCGGTTGCGTTCCTGGGTGCGGAAGCGCTGCGCGTGGATCACGATCACGCCGTCCTTGGTCATGCGCTGGCCGGCGATACGGGCGAGCCGGATCGTCGCGTCCTCCGGGATGGTCAGCTTGCGCGTGTCGAAGCGCAGCTGGGCCGAGGTCGAGACCTTGTTGACGTTCTGCCCGCCCGGGCCGGAGGCGCGGACAAAGCCGATCTCGATGTCGTCCTCGTCGATGACGAGATCGCGGGATATCCGCAGCATGATGCCACCATTGGTGATGTCCGGACATATCCCGGACAACCACATTCGGCAATGGCGCTCGCGCGAAACGCAAATGGCCGGGCGAGCCCGGCCATTTCAGGAAGTCGTGCGAGGGGCGCGGACGTCAGTTCGACTTCGGAGTCGCCGCCACCGGCTGCGCCGCGGCCTGCGGGGCGCGGCCGACGATGACGGTCAGGAGCCCCTGGCCCCACAGCCGCTTGGCGGCGGCCTTGGCGTCCTCCAGCGTCACCGCGTCGACGATGGCGTTGCGCCTCTCGATATAGTCGATCGGCAGCTTGTCCTGCTGATATTGCAGCAGCGCCTGCGCGAGCTTGGATGAGGTATCGAGCGCCAGCATCTGCGAGCCCTTGAGGTAGGACTTGGCCTCGTCAAGCTCCTTCTGGGTCGGCCCTTCGTCGGCGATGCGGCGTACCTCTTTCTCGATGGCATCCATGGTGTCGCCGGCGCGGTCGGCGCGGGTGCCGGTGTTGCCGATGAAGATCGCCGAATGCTCCATCCAGAGCAGCGATTCGAACACCGAATAGGCCAGACCGCGCTTCTCGCGCACCTCGCGATAGAGGCGCGAGGATAGTCCGCCGCCGCCGAGGATGTGGTTGACGACATACGCCGCCATGAAGTTCGGGTCGCTGCGTTTCACGCCGGGGCCGCCGAAGGTGATCACGGTCTGCGGCACGTCGAGCGGCACGAAGGCGCGCTGTGGCGGCTTGGCGGCCTCGACGTCGGGGACCGGCACGAGATTGGCCTTGGCCGGCAGGCTGCCAAAGGTGTGGTCGAGCAGCTTGCCAAGGGTCGCCGGATCGACGTCGCCGACGACCGCGACCTTCAGCGTGTCTTTGGCGAGGATGCGGCCGACATAATCCTTCATGTCGGCGACTGTGATGGTCGGCACGCTCTCTAGCGTACCGCTGGTCTGTCGCCCATAAGGATGATTGCCGAAAGTCATCTCCAGGAATTTGCGGCTCGCCAGAGACGATGGGTTGGTGGTCTCGCGGCGCAAGCCGGAGATGACCTGCGAGCGGATGCGCTCGACATCGGCCGCTTCGAAATGCGGCGAGGTCAGCGCCGAGCGCAACAGGTCGAAGGCTTCGTCCTTGTTGTCGCGCAGCATGCGCAGGCTGCCGCGGAAGGTGTCGCGGGTAGCGCTGAAGGAGAGCTCGATGGCGCGGCGATCGAGCCGCTCGTGGAACGTCTTGGAATCGAGATCGCCGGAGCCCTCGTCGAGCAGGTCGCCGACGAGATTGGCGACGCCCGGCTTGTCCTTGGGATCCTGGGCCGAGCCGCCGGCAAAGGAATATTCGATGGCGATCAGCGGCACGGTCGCGTCCTGCACGAACCAGGCCTCGATGCCGCCCGGCGAGGTCAGGTGCTGGATCTTTGCAGCCGCCTGCGACGGCGAGATTGCGGTCAACACGAGTGCCGCGCCGGTGACGAAGGACAGCGCGAAGCGTCTTGTGCGTAGGAGGTGTCTTGCGCGAAGGAAGGAATAGGTCACGAACGCTTCTCCTCGCGCTTGGCGGGTGTGGTGTCCTTGATCAGATAGCCAGTCACCGAGCGCTTCTTCTCGAGCCATTTTTGCGCAGCTTGACGGACCTGTTCGGCAGTGACCGCGCGGATACGGTCGGGCCAGCTCCGAATGTCCTCGATCGATAGTCCGGTGGTCAGCGCACCGCCATACCAGCGCGCCAGCACCGCCTGATTGTCCTGGGCGTAGATCGCCTCCGCAATGAGCTGGGTCTTGACCCGCTCGAGATCCTCGGCGCGGATCGGGTTCTGTACGATGTCGGCGATGACGCCGTCGATCACCTGCTCGACGTCCGCGAAGCTGACGCCGGGTCTCGGCGAGGCCGAGATCGAGAACTGGGTCGGGTCGAGCGAGGTGCTGGAATAGCCGGCACTGGCGGAGACCGCGAGGGGCTTGTCGACGACGAGCGCGCGGTAGAGATAGGAATTGCTGCCGCTGCCCATCAACTGCGCGAGCACGTCGAGCGCGGCGCTTTCGCCGGCCGCTGCCGTCGTCGCCGAAGGCACCAGATAATAGCGGCGCAGACTCGGCTGCTCGACGCGCGGGTCGGACAGGGTGACGGTGCGCGGTGCGGCCGGTTCCGGCTCCTGCGGGCGCATGCGTCGCGCCGGAATCGCCGGCTGGGCCGGGATCGGTCCGAAATTGCGCTCGACCAGCGGGCGCACGTCGGCGGCCTCGACGTCGCCGGCGATCACCAGGATCGCGTTGTTCGGCGCATAGAAGCGGCGGTAGAACGCGAGTGCGTCCTCGCGATTGAGCTTCTCGATCTCCTGATGCCAGCCGATCACGGGGCGACCATAGGGATGGTTGAGATAGAGCGCGGCCATGATCTGCTCGTTGAGGCGCGCATCGGGGCTGTTGGCAACGCGCATGTTGTACTCTTCGAGCACGACGTCGAGCTCCGGCAGCACGTTCTCGTCCTTGAGGACGAGCCCGGTCATGCGATCGGCCTCGAACTCCATCATGGTCGGCAACTGCTCGCGCGGGATGCGTTGATAGAAGCCGGTGTAGTCGACCGAGGTGAACGCGTTCTCGTTGCCACCGACCCGCAGCACCGTCTGGGAAAACTCGCCGACCGGGTGCTTCGCCGTGCCCTTGAACATAAGGTGCTCGAGGAAATGGGCGAGCCCCGACTTGCCCGGCGTCTCGTCGGCCGAGCCGACCTTGTACCAGATCATCTCGGTCACCACGGGCGTGCGGTGATCCGGGATCACCACGACCTGGAGGCCGTTAGTGAGCGTGAAGCTTGCAGGCGGCGTCGATGTTACCGTGGTCTGGGCGAAGGCAGCGCCGGTTAAAAGGACACTGGTCGAGAGCAGCGCAGCAAGGAGGCAGGCAGCCGATCGGTAAGAGGACATCATGATCCCTGTGAAAGGCCGAGCCCGGATGTCCGGCTCGGGAAGCACGGCATGGTACGCCGTGCGGCTTTGGCTTCGCATCACGAAGCAGAGAACGCTATCAAGGCGCAACTAAACTGTACGTAAGCAAATCGTGCGTCGGGTCACACAGACCGGGCGCGGTAGGTCGGCGTCTGTCGAGCCGACACCTTCCGAGACATCGCGATGAGCAATGTGAGCTATTGTTGCTTGTCCTTGCCGGACATGATGTCGAAATAGGTATGACGCGTCTTGTCCTCGCCGGCGCCATAGGCATAGCTCGGCGAAGGCGTCTGATATCCCGGCGGCGGCTCGACCAGCGACTGGCGCGGCGGCTCGCTGGTGAATTGCGTGTTCTCGCCTTTGTTGTTCGTCATCATGTTCCACAGACCGCCGGTGAAACCGAGTTGGGCCGGGCTCAGTGACGGGTCGCCGTTGGTTCCCGGCTGGATCGGATCATTGCTCGTCCGCTCGGGGGCGGCCGTCCTGCCGACGTTCATCTCGGCAGGTGTCAGCGGCCGGGCCGCCTGCCAGCTCTCCGTTGCCTTGACCGCCTTCTTGCGCTGAGCGATGGCCTCCTTGCGGCGCCTCTCGTCGGGGTCCTTCGGCCAGTTCGGCGCGTTCTTGGCGTTAGCGCTGGCGGGCGGCGGCAGGTCGAGACTGGGCGGCACCACCAGCGGCGACCGCTCGCGGTACTCGATGCCCTTCTTCTCCATGCTCTTGGCGCCGATGCCGGACATCAGATTGTCGATGATCTTCTCTTCGAAGGTCATGCCGTCATCGTCGTCGTCATCACCGGCGCGGACCGGGCCTGCCGACATAACGAGACCGATGCCGAGAGCGACGGCCGACAATTTCAGCGCCAGCCAAATTCCCCGCCGGGGGTCTCGATCCATCGAACCGCTGGTTTCGGAGCTGCGCATACCCGTACCCGTTCCATATTGTGGCAGTCTTGATTGTGCCAGTCTTGCCGCGTCTCGCGCGACCACTCCCCGCCAAGCAAGGTTCCGCCTCCGGTCCGTATCGGCCGGGATCAGGGCGCTTTTGCGGCGGGCACCCCGAGGAAGGAATCATACAATAGGGCCGCCACCCCGGCAACGATGGCCACGTCCGCCAGGTTGAACACGTACCAATTATAGGTATTTCCGCCGATTTCGATGTGGAACAGGGCGAAATCGACCACCGCGCCATAGGCGAAGCGGTCGATGCCATTGCCGATGGCGCCGCCGATGATCAACCCCAGGGCCACGGTGGCGAGCCGGGTCTGCGACCGCGCCATCCAGATCGCCAGCGCAATTACCGCGACGACTTTCACCGCCATCAGTGCGAGCTGCGCGGCCTGACCGTCGTTCTGGAGCCAGCCGAAGCTGATCCCGATGTTCCAGGCCAGCACCAGGTCGAAGAATGGCGCCACTCTCACCACGCCTCGACGGGCGAGGTCGAACCCGTTCAGCAGCCAGAGCTTTGAGGCCTGGTCGGCCACCAGTGTGACCACGGCCGCGAGGATGCCGGCGCGGAGCGGCGTCATGGCGGGGATTAAACGCTCACGCCCAACGCCTTCCATTCGCGCAGCGCCTTGGCGTCGCGCGGGGTGACGTCAGGGTATTCGGCGTCTTCGCCGACCGTGGGCAGGATCTTCCAGGAGCGGGCGCATTTGGTGCCGACGGCCTTCTCCACCACGACCGCGACGCCGGGCACGGCATCGAGACGGAATGCGGAAGCCGGCGCCTCGCCCTCGCGCACCTCGTAGTTCGAGGTGATGCAGATCTCGGCGAGATCGACGTCGAACAATGTCGCGAGCATCTCGCGGTCGGCGACATAGATCACCGGCGAGGCCTCCAGCGACGAGCCGATGTTCTTGGCCGCGCGCTCGAGCTCCAGCGCGCCGGTGACGACGCGGCGGACGTTGCGGATGGTCTCCCATTTCGCGGCGAGCTTGTCGTCACGAAGCTTTTCCAAATCTTCCGGGAACAGCGTCAAATGCACCGACGGTTCGGCATCCGGCCTGTACATCCCCCAGCCTTCTTCGGCGGTGAAGCTCAGGACCGGCGCCAGCCATTTCAGGATCGCGTTGCACAGCAAGTCGATCGTGGTCAGCGCCGCCTTGCGCGCCGGCGAAGACGGCGGATCGCAATAGAGCGTGTCCTTGCGGATATCGAAATAGAACGCCGAGAGCTCGCTGTTCAGGAAGGCGGACAGCGTTGCGACTACGCTCTTGAAGTCGAACGTCTCATAGGACTTGCGAACCAGCTCGGCGCGGAGCGCGAGCTCATGCAGCATCAGCCGCTCGAGCTCCGGCATCTCGGCAGGTGCGATCGCGTCGGCCGGCTTGTAGTGATGCAGCGTGCCGAGCATCCAGCGAACGGTGTTGCGCAGCTTGCGGTAGGTCTCGACCGTGTTCTTCAGGATCTCGGGGCCGATGCGCTGGTCGTCGGTGTAGTCGCAGGACGCGACCCAGAGTCTCAGGATGTCGGCGCCGGATTCCTTGATGACGGCCTGCGGCTCGATGGTGTTGCCGAGAGATTTCGACATCTTGCGGCCGTCCTCGGCCTGGGTGAAGCCGTGGGTCAGCACGATGTCGTAGGGCGCGCGACCGCGCGTGCCGCAGCTTTCCAGCAGTGAAGAGTGGAACCAGCCGCGATGCTGGTCCGAGCCTTCGAGATACATCACGGTGTCGGTGCCGCCGTCGACCTTGCGCTTGATGCCGGCAAGGCCGGGGAAATGCACGGGGTCTTCCAGCACGAAAGCGTGGGTCGAGCCGGAATCGAACCAGACGTCGAGAATGTCGTCGACCTTCTGCCAGTCCTCGCTGGCACGCGGTCCCAGGAAGCGCTCGCGCGCGCCCATAGCGTACCAGGCGTCCGCGCCTTCCTTTTCGAAGGCGTCGCCGATGCGGGTGTTGACGGCCTCGTCCTGGAGGATCTCGGCGGAGCCGTCGCCCTTCTCGCGCACGAACACGGCGATCGGCACGCCCCAGGCGCGCTGGCGCGAGATCACCCAGTCGGGGCGCGCCTCGATCATGCCGTTGATGCGGTTCTCGCCCGAGGGCGGCACCCATTGCGTCACGGAGATCGCGTGCAGCGCGCGGGCGCGCAGCGTGTCGCCGGACTTGGTCTTGTCGTCGGTCGCGATGTCCATAGCGCCGGGCCTGCCCGGGGCGTCCACAATAGGTTTGTCCATCGCGATGAACCATTGCGGCGTGTTGCGGAAGATCACCGGCTTCTTGGAGCGCCAGGAATGCGGATATTGATGCTTCAACCGGCCGCGTGCGAGCAGCATGCCCTTGTCGACGAGCGCCTTGATCACGGCCTCGTTGGCGTCGCCCTTTTCTCCCTTGTCGTTGATGACACGCTTGCCAGCAAAGCCCGGCGCATGGCCGGTATAGGCGCCGTTCTCGTCGACGGTGTAGGGGATGGCGCTGTTGATGCCGCGGGCATCGAGTTCGCGGGTATTCGCTATCCAGACGTCGAAGTCTTCGCGACCGTGGCTCGGCGCGGTGTGCACGAAGCCGGTGCCTGTGTCGTCGGTGACATGGTCGCCGGGCAAGAGCGGCACGATGAAGTCGTAGCCGCCGGCAAGCCCCTTCAGCGGATGGGCGCATTCGATCGCGTCCATGGTGTCGCCAGGGATGTCGCGGATCTTCTCATAAGCGGTGACGCGTGCCTGCTTGAAAACTTCCGCGGCGAGCGCGTCCGCAAGGATCAGGAGCTCGCCGGTCTTGGCCCAATTGTCGGCCGGCGCATCCGTGATCTCATAGAGGCCATAGGCGATCCTGGGCGAGAACGAGATGGCGCGGTTGCCCGGTAGAGTCCAGGGCGTGGTGGTCCAGATCACGACGCTTGCCGAGGCCAACGCGCCATGCGCCGGCGAGGTGACCGGGAATTTCACCCAGACCATGTCGGACGTGTAGTCCTCGTATTCGACCTCGGCCTCTGCCAGCGCGGTTTTCTCGACCACGCTCCACATCACCGGCTTGGAGCCGCGATAGAGCGTGCCGTTGGCGGCGAACTTCATCAGCTCGCGGGCGATCTGGGCTTCGGCCGGATAGTTCATGGTGGCGTAGGGATGAGCCCAGTCGCCGATCACGCCGAGACGCTTGAACTCCTCGCGCTGCACGTTGAGCCAGTGCGTGGCGTAGGCACGGCACTCTTTCCGGAAATCGATCATCGCGGTGCTGTCGCGAAAGTCGGGCTTCTGCTTGCCTTTCTTGCGATAGTGCTCCTCCTCGACCTTCCACTCGATCGGCAGGCCGTGGCAGTCCCAGCCCGGCACGTAGTTGGAATCGAAGCCGAGCATCTGCTGGCTCTTGGTGACGAGATCCTTGAGGATCTTGTTCAGCGAGGTGCCGATGTGGATGTTGCCGTTGGCATAGGGGGGGCCGTCATGCAGCACGAACTTGGGGCGCCCCCTCGCATTCTCGCGCAGCTTCTCGTAGAGGCCGATCTCGTACCAGCGCTTGAGGATCTCCGGCTCGCGTTGCGGCAGGCCGGCGCGCATCGGGAATTCGGTCTGTGGCAGGAACAGGGTCTTCGAATAGTCTTTGGCTTCAGACTTTTGGGGCTTTTGTGGCTTATCGGACATGAGGCTGACTGGCTCGGAAGGGCGCGGGAACGGATAGCGACTGGAATCGCGGGTGAAACGACAAAATCCCGGTCTTGCGCCGAGCCAAATGGCTCAGGCGGAAGCCGGGCCGCTAATCCCTATGATGCGCCGCGCAAACATGGGCTCTCCATAGCAGGGGGGCAGGGGAAGCGCAAAGGTCCGACAGACCGGGTTGGGCCCTTAATCGACCTCACCAAGCCGCGGATACGCGTCCGGGGCGGCGGTCAGTATGGCGCGGGCGCGGGTGGAATCGTCGTCCATCTGGCGGATCAGGGCTTCCAGACTGTCGAATTTCAGCTCCTCGCGGATGAAGCCGACGAAGGCGCAGTCCAGCGCTTCCCCGTAGAGGTCGCCCTTGAAGTCGAACAGGAAGATTTCCAGCAGGGGCGCGCCATTGTCGAATGTCGGGCGGCGGCCGAAGCTTGCCACCCCGTCCAGGCGTTCGGCGCCGCGGCCGATCCGCACCGCATAGATGCCGTGCTTCAGCCCGCAATTGGCATCGAGCCGGATATTGGCTGTGGGATAGCCGAGGTCGCGGCCGCGCTTCTCGCCATGGATGACCTCGCCGGTGATGAACCAGGGCGCGCCCAACATGGTGGTGGCCTGGTCGAGCTGCCCCTCTGCGAGTGCGATCCGGATGGCGCTGGAGGAAACCGGGCGCTCGTCGATATCAACATGCGGCTGCACGTCGATCTCGATGCCGAGCCGAGGTGCTTCATTCGCCAGCAGGCTCGGTGAGCCGACCCGGCCCTTGCCGAAATGGAAGTCGTAGCCGACCGCGATCCCGCTGACCCCGAGGCGCTCGATCAGGTCATGGTGAATGAAATCCTGCGCGCTGGTGCCGGCTCTAGCCTTGTCGAAGGTCATGACGACGGCGCCGGCGAGGCCGGTCCCGGCCAGAAGCCGCAGCTTGGCCCGTTCGTCCGTCAGGCGGAATTGCGGGGTGTTGGGGCTGAAAAACCGGCGCGGATGCGGCTCGAAGGTCAGCGCCAGCGCAGGGCGGCCATGCGCCCGGCCCATTTCCAGGGCTGCGGCAATCACCGCCCGGTGGCCGAGATGAACCCCGTCGAAACTGCCCATAGCGACCACTGCCCCCTTCAGGATCGCAGAATCCGGCGTGGTATCGCGGATAACGGTAAATTGCGGAGCCATCAGGGGAATTCTCGAGCCGGCGGGACCGGTCGGGACCGTGGCTTGACCCGCCCGATGAAGTCAAGCGGGAGGGGTCTGCCACATTGAACGTGATTCAATCCTTTTGAAGGCCGCCCCAGTTAACGCGCTGTTTAACGCCTTGATGCTAGTCCTTGAAACGTGGAACCGCGGGCTCCGGCTCAGCAGGTCCGATCGTAATATTTCCTAGGGTTGCGTTGGGGGAGTCGAGATGGCGGTTGATTTGTCGATGCCGGTTCTAGTGGTGGATGATTACAGCACCATGATCCGTATCATCCGGAATCTGCTGAAGCAGCTTGGCTTCGATAATATCGACGACGCCAGCGACGGTTCGGCAGCGCTGAACAAGATGCGCGGCAAGAAGTACGGGCTCGTGATCTCCGATTGGAACATGGAGCCGATGACGGGCTACGATCTGCTGCGCGAAGTGCGCGCCGATCCCAACCTTGCCACCACGCCCTTCATCATGATCACGGCGGAATCCAAGACCGAGAACGTGATCGCGGCCAAGAAGGCCGGCGTGAACAACTACATCGTCAAGCCGTTCAACGCGGCGACGCTGAAGACCAAGATCGAGGCGGTCTTCCCGGACATGGCGAGCGCGTAAGCGCGCTTCGAAGCCATCAGCTCAATTTGGAAAGCCCGGGCCTGTCCCGGGCTTTCTGCGTTGGTGCGTCGTTGCCTCGGAACACCGGAGCTTACCACTTCAATTCGCGCATCAGCGCCTTCGGCGGATGGCCGAACAATTCCAGCACGGATTTGGGATCGAGCTGGTCGAGGCCCTCGAACTCCTCGGCATGAATGCCGCGGGTGACGAACAGGCAGTCGATGCCGAATTCGCGCGCGCCGGTCAGGTCGGTGCGGACGGAATCGCCGATCGCCAGCACCTTTTTCCGGTCGATTGGGTGGCCCTGGCGTTCGCCGGCGAGCCGCATCGCACGCTCGTAGATCGGCCGGTGCGGCTTGCCGTAGAAGATCACCTCGCCGCCGAGTTCGCGATACAGCTCGGCAATCGCGCCGGCGCAATAGATCAGCCGGTCGCCGCGCTCGACCACGATATCGGGGTTGGCGCAGACCAGCGTCAGCTTGCGCTCGCGCGCCTTCAGCATCATGCCGCGATAGTCTTCCGCAGTCTCGGTCTCGTCGTCATAGAGCCCGGTGCAGACGATGTAGTCGGCCTGTTCCAGCGGCGCGGTCTTCGCATCGAGGCCGCGATAGATCGAGTTGTCGCGCTCGGGGCCGAGCCAGAACATTTTTCGTCCGGGATGCTCGGCGACGTAGAGTCGCGTCAGATCGCCGGAGGAGACGATTGCATCATAGGTCTCGTCGGCGACGCCGAGCTTGCGCAATTGCCGCTGCACGGAGTCGGCCGGGCGCGGCGCGTTGGTGATCAGGATCACCGTACCGCCGCGGCTGCGATAGGTGTGCAGCGCCTCGCAGGCCTCGGGGAAGGATTCCAGGCCGTTGTGGACCACGCCCCAGATGTCGCTGAGCACGACGTCGACCCCGCCCACGAGCTCGCGCAGGCTTTCGGCGAAATGCAGCGTGGTCATGATGCGCGCGGCCGATCAGATGCGTCGCGCGAGCGCCGCGTTGCCGGTGACCCGCGGTGACGCAGCAGTAGTGGTCGCGCCTGGGCTGGATGGTGCGGAGCCATTGGATCCCTGAATGTCCTGCGCCTGGTTCGGCGCGGCCCCGCCGGTAGCAGATGCCCCTTCGGGCCGCAATGGCCGGGGCGGCGCGAACAGAAAGCCCTGGCCGAACCGCACGTCATAGTCGAGCAGGTCGACCACCGCGCGCTCGCCCTCGATCCGCTCCGCGATCAAATCGATGCCGAAGCGGCCGAGAAGGTCGGACAGGTCGGAGGGGTGGATGTCCGAGGTCGACGCCTGCTTGGGGTCGAGCAAGAGGGATGCAGGGACCTTGATGAAGCGCACGCCGCGGTCGGCGAGTTCGCGCGGCTCGATCCTGAGGTCCGTGACGTGGTCGATCGAGAAACGGAAGCCACGCTGCGCGAGCGCTGCGAGATTTTCGGTCTCGGCGGGGCCGAGGCCACGGAAGGTCGACTGCTTGAACTCCAGCACCAGCGACGGCGCCAGCGCCCGGTTGGCCTCGAGGAAGTCGAGACATTGCGCGAATGTGGTGGAATTGCCGAGCGTTGAGGCTGCGACATTGCAGAACACGCCGACATCCTTGTTGCGCACCATCAGCCGGCGCAGCACCTGCACACAGCGCAGCATCACCATGTTGTCGATGCGTCCGATCAACCCGGAAGCCTCGGCGATGCTGATGAACTCCTCGGCCGCGATCAGCTGGTCGCGTTCGTCGCGCAGGCGCGTCACCGCCTCGTAGAACCGGACCTTGCGCTGCGGCAGCGTCACCATCGGCTGGAGGAAAATGTCGATTCGGTTCTCGTCGATCGCGTTGCGCAGCGTCGCCAGCATTTGGGTCTGATTGCGGCTGACGACGGCCTGAACGGCGTTGGCGGCATGGGTCCGGACTGCCGGAGGCGTCGGCCGCGGCGGCGCTGGCGAGGGAAGTGGGGGAGGCGCGGCCGGCTGCTCCTCGAAGGGCGCCATCAGGTCGACCGGCGCTTCCGGCTCCAGCCCGGCGCCCGGAGCGGAGGCCGGCGCCGGCACGCCGCCGGCCAACAGGTCCTCATGCGTCGACACCGTGGCGGCGAGCTGCCTGACCAGCCCGCCGAGCTCGTTGATCTCGCCGACCACTGACTGGACACGGTCGGAATTGGTCGAATTGGACGAGGCGATGCGGCCCTCGATCGCGGCGAGCCGGCGGCCGAACTCGGCCACCTGGCGGGCGAGGTCGGCGGTGCCGCGCGACAGGTCGGCGATCTGGCCGCCGACGTCGCTGCGGTCGCGTAGCCGCATCGACACTGCATTGTAGAGGATCAGGAAGGTCAGCGCGGTCAGCGCCACGATCGCGGATTCGGTTCCGCTGATGCCGGCGACCGCGTAGAGCACGAGCCCGAGCGAGGCCGCGACCAGAACCATGCAGATGGCGATAAAGATCGTCGAAATGCGAATCATGCCGCGTGCTGCGCCCTCAGGTGACTTCCCCACCCGGAAAAAACACGGGCCCGAACGGGCACGCTCTTCCCAGTCGGCAAGAGCCTAGCATCATTGGTGATTCGAGGGGATAGTTACGGATCAGATCGGCGCTGCAGCGCCGATCGTGTCGGCCGAGACCGCTTCACGGCTGCCGAGCGGCTTCGGCCGGCCGGTCGTCGTGTCGCGCAGGGTTTGCCGTTCGATTTCCGAGTTCAGCTCAGCCCCGAACATGACTACGATAGCGGACATCCACATCCACATCATCAGGCCGATCGCCGCGCCGAGCGAGCCGTAGGTCGCGCTGTAGTTGGCGAATGCGGACAGATACCAGGACAGCAGCGCGGACCCGGCGATCCATAGCAGGGCGGCGGTCACGGCGCCGATGCTTAGCCATTGCCAGCGCGGCGCGTCGCGACTAGGTGCGAAGCGGTAGAGAATGGCGAGCGCCGCCAGCAGGATGACGAATAGCAGCGGCCAGCGCGCGAGCGCAACGATCAGCTTGCTCTCGGGCGCAAGGCCGAGATGATCGAGCGCGAGCGGGAACGCGACCACGGCTCCCACCATCAACAGCAGCGCCGCGATGCCACCAACCGTGAAGCTCAGGGAAATCAGGTTCAGCTTGATGAAACTGCGCTTCTCGCGCTCTTCATAGGCGACGTTGAGGGCGTCGAAGATCGCTTTGACCCCAGCGTTGGCGCTCCAGACCGCAAGCACGAGGCCGAACAGGAAGGTGGCCCCGAGCGCGGTATTGCCCTTCGATACCACGCGCGCGACCTGGTCCTGGACAATCTGGAACGAGCCCTCGGGCAGCATCGTCGCCAGCGTCTGCAGGTTGGCGCTGATGGTGGAGGGATCGGCGAACAGTCCGTAAGACGAGACGAGCGCGGTCACGGCCGGAAAAATCGCAAGTAGCCCGAAGAAGACGACGCCGCCCGCGGTCGCGAGCAGGCGGTCGTCGCCAATGCGTTGATAGGTGCGCCAGAAGATATCCTTCCAGCCCGCCCAGGGGATTTTGAACGGGCTCTTCGAGCGGCGGCCATGGCCGGGCTGCGCGCCCGCGCTTGCCGGATTCGTTTCCGGTGAATGCGCTTCATGATTGCGATGGTCTTGGGGAGGTCTCGGCCAGATCAGCCCCGACTGCTGGAAGTAGCGTTCCGCGCTGAGGACGAAAACCGCCGTGGCGGCGACCAGCAGCCAGGAGTCGAGTTGTTCGCTGTGCCGCGCACGCATGTCAGGCGCCTAGTCCTGGACCGCGGCGTCGCCGGCGCGCGGCCGTGAAGCCCAGCAATCCAATTGCGGCGAGGATCAGGCCAAGCTGTACGGGGCGGTTGGCCCGGATCGGCGGAAATTTGCTGCCATGACCGCGTTCGCCTGGCGCGAGCGGCACCAGGGGAATTGTCGTCGCGACCTCCTTGACCGCCTGCTTGACCGTCCCACGCGGAATCCGCGGCGTGCCGATCGCGACGCGCATGCGGCTCGCGAGCGGCACAATCGGCTTGGTCCGACGGTTCATTTGCGCCATGGCCACGCCGGCGCAAGCTGCGGCGAGCACGAGCAGCACGGCCGCGACCGTGCCAAAACCCCAGAATTGCCCGTAGGCGATGGCAACCCAGCGATACAGGGCGATCAGGCCGACAAAGAAGGCCGCAATCAGGAACAGCCCGGCCACTGCGAACAGTCCCGCCGCGACCGCATAGGATGTCGCGCGTCCGGTGGCCTGGTTGGTGCGGTCACGCAGATAAGACTGGGCGGCACGCTTGAGATGGTTGAGTTTCAGCGCCATGCCGGCGCGCAGCAATTCGCCCGATGGCGCGAGCATGCGGACATCCTCCGAGAGCGAGACATTCGTCGGGGAATGAACGTGGCGGAATTTGACTTGTTCCGCTGCGCGGGCTCGATCAGCCGAGATCGGCGGCCGCGATCCAGAACACCTCGCCCTCGGAGTCTTCCGTGTCCAGCCAGAGCAGGGGCAGTTCCGGAAAGGACTCGTCGACGAGCTCGCGGCCGCGGCCGATCTCGCAGAGGAGGCCGCCGTCCGGCGTAAGATGGTCGGGCGCATCGCGCAGGATGCGACGGACCAGATCGAGACCGTCGGCGCCGCCGGCGAAAGCGAGCCTGGGCTCGGCCCGGCATTCCGGCGGCAATGCCGCCATGCCTTCGGCATCGACGTAGGGCGGGTTGGTGATGATCAGATCGTATTTGTTGTCGCCGAGCGGAGTGAACAAATCGCCCCGATGGAGCGTGATTCGCTCATCCAGCCGATGCTCCCCGACATTGCGCGCGGCGACTTCGAGCGCGCCCTTGGAGACGTCGACCGCATCGACCACGGCATTCGGGAAATGATATGCCGCGAGAATGGCAAGGCATCCTGATCCGGTGCAGAGATCGAGCACGCGCGCCACGGCGGTGGGATCGTCGATCAGAGACCCGACTTCGCCGTCGCCGCCGAAATGCGACTCCAGGAGCTCGCCGATGAAGGAGCGCGGAACGATGACGCGCTCGTCGACATAGAAGGGCAGGCCGCGCATGTAGATCTTGTTGACGAGATAGGCCGTCGGTTTGCGCATCGTCACGCGTTTATGGACGAGGTCGAGCAGGGTCTTGCCTTCTGCGGCGGTGACGCGGGCATGCCCAAAAACCTCGAACTGGTCGGGATGCAGGTGCAGGGCCTCGCAGACCAGGAAGACGGCTTCGGCGACCGGATCGGTCGTGCCGTGGGCGAAGGCGAGTTTCGCCTCGACGAAGCGGCTGACCGCATAGCGGACGAAATCGATCAGTGTAAGCAGCTCGCCGCGGCCGACCTTCGCGAGTTTTGGCGCGGCGCGGCCGCGCGTGGTCTTTCTCACAGCTCTCGCCATCAGGATCGGGTCCAGCGCGCGGCGGCCTGGTCGTCACGGGCGTGGGCCTCGACCCAGCTGGTGCCGGTGGCGCTCTCTTCTTTCTTCCAGAACGGGGCGCTGGTCTTGAGATAGTCCATCAGGAACTCGGCCGCCTCGAACGCCGCCCGGCGGTGTTGCGAGGCGGTGAGCACCAGCACGATGTTCTGGCCGGGCATGAACCGTCCGACGCGATGGATGACCGTGACGCCGTTCAGCGGCCAGCGCGATGTAGCTTCGTCGGCATGGCGTGTGATCTCTTCCTCCGCCATGCCTGGATAGTGCTCGAGCGTGAGCGCGGCGATCTTCGAACTATCCTCGTCGGCGCGGCAGATGCCGGAGAAGCTGACGACGGCGCCGATGTCGGTGCGGCGCTTGGTCAGCAGTGCGATCTCGCGCGCAATGTCGAAATCGTCCTCCTGGATGCGGACGGTGACGGGGCAGGAAATGACTGGGGAAGTGGTCACAGGGGAGGTCATGGCCTAGCCGCCGGTCATCGGCGGGAAAAACGCGATCTCGCGGGCGCCCGCGATCGCGGCGTCGGCCTTGACGTGGGCGTGATCAATCGCGGTGCGGATCACTTTCGGCTTCTCGAAGGCATAGGCATAAGCCTCGCTTTGACCGGACAGCCAGGCGATCAGCTCTTCGACGGTGCGCACGGTCGCGGGCGGCTCGATGGTCTCTTCAGCCTTGCCGACGCGTTCGCGCACCCAGGCGAAATACTTCACCTTCATCCCTCGTCCTCCTTGATGAGGTGATGGATGCCGGCGCGGAAATAATCGTAGCCGGTGTACATCGTCAGGATCGCCGAGGCCCACAGCAGGACGAGGCCGATCAGCGAGACCATGGGAATGACCTCGTCTCCGGCCGGACCGGCGAGCAGAAAGCCGATGGCAACGAGCTGGACGGTGGTCTTCCACTTGGCGAGCTTGGTCACGGGCACGCTGACACGCAGCGCAGCGAGGTATTCGCGCAGGCCCGAGACCAGGATCTCACGGCAGAGGATCACGATGGCGGCCCACAGCGACCAGCCATGGATGATACCGTCGGCGGCCAGCATCAACAGGCAGGAGGCGACCAGCAGCTTGTCGGCGATCGGGTCGAGCATCCGGCCGAACGCCGATTGCTGATTCCAGATCCGCGCGTAGTAGCCGTCGAGATAGTCCGTCACCGCGGCCCCGATGAAGATGGCGACCGCGACCCAGCGCAGCCACAGGGGATAGTCCATGATCGACTGCGCATAGATGCATCCGATCACGACCGGGATCGCGGCGATCCGGCCATAGGTCAGGATGTTCGGGAGGGACATCGCGCGGCTGGTCGTCCCTCGTGTCGTGGCGATGTTCATCCGTCCTACCAATACCGCTCAAGCCTGAAGGTCAACCGTCCCTTCCCTAATGGGGTATGGGATGCGACGACCATATGACTTTAGCTTCCTTTTGGGCCCCTTTAGTTCACCCCGGCTGGGGATGGAAATAGTCGAAAATCCTGCGGGCGCTCTCGGCGCTCACCCCAGGAACCTTGCCGAGATCGGCGATCGAGGCCCGTTCGATCTCCTTCAGGGTTCCGAAATGATGCAGCAAGGCACGTTTGCGTGACGGGCCGATGCCCGGAATCTCCTGCAAACCGGCCTCGCGGATGTCCTTCTTGCGCAGCTTGCGGTGCGAGCCGATGACAAAACGGTGGGCCTCATCGCGCAGCCGCTGGATGAAATAGAGCACGGGGTCGCGCGGCTCCAGCTTGATGGCCTCGCGCTCCGGCATGAACAAGGTCTCGCGGCCGGCATCCCGGTCCGGCCCCTTGGCGACCGACATCAGCGACACCTGGGTCAGGCCGAGATTTGCAAAAATCTCCCTGACGGCGTTGAGCTGGCCGCGGCCACCGTCGATGATGACGAGGTCGGGCCATTGCGGGAAATCGTCGTCCTTCGCTTTGATAGCGCTTTCTTCGGGCGGATTGATCAGGCGCTTGAAGCGGCGCTCCAGCACCTCGCGCATCATGCCGTAGTCGTCGCCGGGCGTGAGCCCTTCCGACTTGATGTTGAACTTGCGGTACTGGTTTTTCACGAAACCGTCCGGGCCTGCGACGATCATGGCGCCGACCGCATTGGTGCCCTGGATGTGGCTGTTGTCGTAGACCTCGATGCGCTTGGGTGCGTGCGGCAGGCTGAGCGTCGTGGCCATGGCGTCGAGCAGCCGGCTCTGGGTCGCGGTATCGGCGAGCTTGCGGCCGAGCGCCTCACGCGCATTGGTCAGCGCGTGGGTAACGAGCTCTTTCTTCTCGCCGCGCTTCGGCGTGTTCACCTCGACTTTGCGCCCGGCCTTGATCGACAGCGCATCGGCGAGCAACTCGCTCTCATCGATCTCATGCGAGAGCAGGATGTTTTTCGGCGGCGGCTTGTCGTCGTAGAACTGGGCGAGGAAGGAGCCCAGCACCTCCTCAGGCGTATAGGTCTTCTCCGCACGCGGGAAATAGGCGCGGTTGCCCCAGTTCTGTCCGGTGCGGAAGAAGAACACTTCGACGCAGGAGAAGCCGCCCTCCTGGTGGATGGCGAATACGTCGGCCTCTTCCACCGTGCGCGGGTTGATGCCCTGCTGCGACTGGATCGCCGACAGCGCGGCGAGGCGGTCGCGGTAGAGCGCCGCGCTCTCGAATTCGAGCTCGCCCGAAGCCTTCTCCATCTCGCCTGCGAGTTCCTGCTTCACCGCCTGGCTCTTGCCGGACAGGAAGTCGGTCGCCTCGCGCACCAGCGTCGTATAGCCGGGGAAGTCGATCTCGCGGGTGCAGGGGCCGGCGCAGCGGCGGATCTGGTAGAGCAGGCAGGGCCGCGAGCGGCTCTCGAAGAAGGAGTCCGTGCAGGAGCGGATCAGGAACGCGCGCTGCAGTGCCGTGATGGTCCGATTGACGGCGCCGGCGGAGGCGAACGGGCCGAAATAGCGTCCGGGCCGCGTCTGCGCGCCGCGATGCTTCAGGATCTGCGGCGCCCAATGGTCGCCGGTGATCAGGATATAGGGAAACGACTTGTCGTCGCGCAGCTGCACGTTGAAGCGCGGTCGCAGCTGCTTGATGAGGTTGGCTTCCAGCAGCAGCGCTTCGGTCTCGGTCGTGGTCGAGACGATCTCTACGGTCACCGTGGCCGCGATCATGCGCAGAATGCGCGCCGGCTGCGGCGCACTCTGGCGCGCGTAGTTGGACAGGCGCTTTTTGACGTTCTTGGCCTTGCCGACATAGAGAACGTCGGCGTTCGCACTGAGCATGCGATAGACGCCGGGCAACGTCGGCGCGAGCCGGACCGCGCGCTCGATCGCCTCATGGCCGCTGGCCAGCGGGCCTTCGCCGATCGCGCCGCTCTCTTCCAGGATATCCGGCAGCCGCGCATCGTCCTCGTCATCGCCGCCGGCGGCCGCGGGATCGAGGTCCGGCGGTGTCAGCCCCTCGGGCGGGATGTCGGCGGTCGCGGCTGGCGGCGGTTTGTGCGCGCGCGCGTCGTCCGGATTGTCGGTGGAATCGTGAACCATGGAGCGAATTTAAGCGCTGGGGGGACCGATTTGAAGTTCCGGCCGTGCCGCACACACAGAATGGCGCGCGCAGTTCCCGGTAACGCTTCCTTAAGTCTGTTAACAGCGCGGTAACGGGTCTTAACAGCCCTTTTACTTAAAACTCCCGATAAATCTTACGCGAAAAAGTGGTGGTTCCGTAACCATGCGGTCTGGCCTTGTGCGGCGGCGCAGGCATCGCACCCGGTTGCGGCAGTTGCGTTGGAGTGTGTGATGAAGAGGCTCGTTGTAGGCGCAGCCGCGTTGGTTGCAGCCGGCTGGACAGCTTCGGCAGAGGCCGCCGATCTTAGTTACGGGCAGCGCGCGCCCTATACCGTCAATCAGCCGTTGAATGCTTACAGCTGGGCCGGCCCGTATCTTGGCGCCAATCTCGGCTATGAATGGGGCTCGGTGAGCAACACGTCGGTGAAGCCCTCTGGTTTCGTCGGCGGCGTGCAGGCCGGCTACAATTTCCAGAACGGCCCATGGGTGTTCGGCGTCGAGGGCGACATCGAGGCCGCTGGCGCCGACGATACGTTCGCGCCGTGGAAGTTCTCCAATCCCTGGTTCGGCACGTTGCGTGGCCGCGCCGGCTATGCCTTCAGCAACGTCCTGTTCTACGGCACCGCCGGCCTCGCCTTCGGTGAGCTGCGCGCGCAGACCTTCGGCTGGACGGAGTCGCACACCACGGCCGGCTGGACCGCCGGCGTCGGCGCAGAAGTCGGCTTCGCACCGAACTGGAGCGCGAAACTCGAATATCTCTACATCGATCTGTCGTCGAGCCAGTTTGCAATTACAGGCGTATCGAACGGCTATAGCGCCAGCGTTGTTCGCGCAGGCGTGAACTATCACTTCTGATAGCCAAATAAGAAAATACCGGACTATAGCCTCCCGGCCGCTCGCGGCCGGGATTTTTTTGCGCCAGGTTTTTTGAGTCGGGTGCGCTAGGAAACGATCACTAAGTTGACCGCCTTCGGCCCCTTCCCCTTCTTGTCCGGTTCGACTTCGAACGTGATACGCTGTCCTTCGGCAAGGTCCTTCAATCCCGCCCGCTCAACAGCGGTGATGTGAACGAAGACATCGCGACCGCCGTCGTCAGGCTTGATGAAGCCATAGCCGCGCTCGCCGTTGAAGAACTTGACCGTTCCCGTATTGGCCATCGGGAAACTCCCCCTCATTGCTCCTCCGTCGCGACGCAGACGCACGTCGCGACATGACCGGGCCTTACGAAGCCCGGGAGCTGGCCATCCTTGGGCGGACCTTTCGGTCCGGTCGGATCTTTCTTAGGGCCTTCACTCCGCCGCAACCATTCGCGGAAGCGGAACGTAAAGCCAGTCACCGAAACAGCATAATACGGTTCTTTGCAGATTGACTACCGCTACTGCATATTTTTCCCAAGAATGCCGGAGTGTTACGGCCTCGGCACCTCCAATCGGAATCTGGCAGCGCCACCCTGTCCGAGTGGCATTTCCAGCTCTGGCAGGATCGTCTTGAGCTCGCCTTGCAGCGTGTAGGGTGGATTGACGATCAGGATCCCGGCCGAGGTGAGGGCTGCACCATCAAGCTGCGGCGCGGCGCTGAATTCGAGTCGTAGACATTTTCCCGGCGGCTTTGCTGCAGCTGCGGCCCGCGTAACAAGTTGCGCCAGCGTGTCCGTGGCGCGCCGGCTCTTGGCGGGATACCAGATTACATAGATACCGGTCGGCCATTTCGCGAAAGCGGTGGAGAAGGTCTCGCCCAGCTTTTCGAATTCGTCTTTCGCCTCAAAAGGCGGGTCGATCAGCACGAGCCCGCGCCGCTCCTTCGGCGGCACGAACGCCGGCAGTGCCACCCAGCCGTCGAGATCGACCACGCGGGCCTGTTCGTCGCGGCGCAGCACGTCGATCAGCGCCTTGCGCGCCTTCGGCTCGAGCTCACAGGCAACAAGCCGGTCCTGCGGCCGCATCAGGCCGCGCGCGATCAGCGGCGAGCCGGGATAGGCCTTGAGCTCGCCCTTCGGATTGAAGGCGCGGACGATGTCGAGATAGGGCTTCGTCAGCGCGATGCACTCGTTGGAGAGGCGCGCCTGCATCAGCCGCGCGATCCCCGTCAGCCACTCCCCGCTGCGGCGCGCCTCGTCGCTGTCGAGATCATAGAGGCCGGCGCCCGCATGGGTGTCGATGACGCGGAAGGCGGCCGGCTTGTCCTGCAAATAGGTCAGGATGCGTGCCAGCACGACGTGCTTGATGACATCGGCGAAGTTGCCGGCGTGAAAGGCGTGGCGGTAGTTCATCGCGCAGAGTTACGACATCGGGCGGTGAAAGTAACGCCCGTCATTCCGGGTTCGACGCTGCGCATCGCCCCGGAACGACCCGTGATTTAGCCTAACCGCCCCTGATCGGCGGCATCGTCACCTGGTCGCGACGGCAGGCGCGGCGCTCCATCTCCTCGCAAGCGCGGAATTGCAGGTCCTTGCTCAGGCAGAAACGGACCTCGGAGAGCCGGGTCCGGTTACAGGTCACCGAGACGGCCGCATTGCTCAAACCGGGATTGGCTTTGATGAAGGCTTCTTCCACCTCGCCCGGCGCCACGGTCTTGGCCTGCGACAGGTCGAGATATTCCGCCGGAATCTTGATCGCGGCGCGCGCTTTGCGGATGGTCTCGAAATAATTGCGGTCGGTCAGCCCGGTGCAGGTGCCGTGCTTGTCCCATTCATTGAAGATCAGCCCCGGCGCCGGCATCAGGTCAAGCATCGAGGAGACGATGTTGCGATTCAACCGCGGCGACGGTCGCTGGCAGTATTCCGGAAAGCCGTTCTCATATTGCGGCCACAGCCCATGCACCACAAAGGAATAGGGCCGTCCCTCGCACTGGATATTCGGGCGCCCGCCGTCGCGGCTGCGCTCGGCCGCTTCCTCGCAGAAGGACGGCGACCATGACAGCGACAGCACATAGAAATCGAATTCGCCGGGGGCGTTCTGCCGCTTGTCCTGGGCCTTCGCGCCGCCGGCCAGCGAGATCAGCCCGGCGGCAAGGGTCAGTGAGATCACGAGACGGGATAACGAATGCAATCTGAAGTGAAACATGGCGACGCCTCTCAACTAGACTGTGCAAATAAGCCTAGCAGGCAATAAGAACATTTCAAGAACAAATTTCAGGCGGGTCGCCTGATTGGTCCAAATCAGCGCTTTTCCGATTTGGGTTTGGGGGCTTAAGGCTTGGCGGCGCGGCAGGACGGATTGTAGGCCCAGTTGCGGTCGAGCCCGACCACGCACCATTCGACGCCCTGGCCGTAGCCGGCAAAGCCGCCATCCTCGATGATCGAGAACTGCACCCTGCGCATCTTGCCGTCGTTGAGCATGGCCTCGCCGGTGCAGAAGCGGCGCGGAATGTTGTCGGACGCCCAGGGCCGAAACGCGGTCTCATGCACAGCCGAGAAGCCCTCGATCTTCAACGGCGAATTCCAGAACGACCTTTCCTTCTCCCAGAACTGGGAGGCGATGGTCGGCAGCGCCTTTTCGCAATCGGCGATATTGCCGTCATAGCGCGGTCCGCTGAGCCAGAAGTTCAGCTCCAGCGGATTGGCGGCCCTGGCCTCACCGAGCGACAGCGCTCCGAGCATCAGGCCGAGAACGGCGGCAAAACGAAGCGATTTCAGGGAGGTCGAGGCGTGCATGGGCAATCCAGACAGCATGATCCGCGGAGGTCGGACGGTGCCGCGAAGGCCGGGGGAGGTCAAGTGCAGCGCGGCAACACTTGGCCAGGAGTTGATCCAACGTCGCAGTCAGCAAGCCTTCCGTTCTTTCCACGGCCGCCGCGGCACCGTAAACTGCCGCCAACCAATCGGAGTGACGGGAATGCGAATCATTGCGGCCGCGGGCCTTCTTGCCAGCTTGGTTGTCTCGGGGATGATGGCGAGCCAGTCGGCGCGCGCCGATATCCTGCCGGTGCCGCCCTTCAAGGGCAACGACACCGGCGGCATCATCGCCTATTCGATGGCGACCCAGACCGATGCGCGTCAGGTCGCGGTCGATCACTGCGCGCGGTATGGCAAGGTGGTCAAATTCCTCGCGGTGCAGGCCTATGAGGGCGGCTACATCTCGTTCGCCTGCCGCTGGGTGCCTTATGGCGCCGCCGATCGTCCGATCCGCACGCTCTACTGAGGCGTTTCGGAAACGCCAAGGGTACGCCAAGAACCAACGACATCTCAGCCGGGAGTTTCGCCTATGACGCGCAAGCTTGCTTTGCTCGGACCAGTCGTTTGCCTCGTGCTGTCTGCGGGGAGCGCCTTCGCCGACGATCTGCCGGTGCGTAAGGCCGGTCTCTGGGAAATGAAGATGGTCAGGACCGGCTCGGCGATGCCGGAGATGACCATGCAGCACTGTACCGACGAGGCCGTCGACAAGGAGATGAACAACAACGTCTCCCCGATGGCCAAGCAGATCTGCTCCAAGCAGGACATCAAGAAGACGTCGACCGGCTATATCAGCGATTCCGAGTGCAACGTCGCCGGCATGTCCACGACCTCGCACGCCGAGATCACCGGCGACTTCAATTCGGCCTACACGGTGAAGACCTCGTCGCATGCGCAAGGCGGCCCGGCCGGATCAGCAGGGCGCGACACCACCATGACGCTCGAAGCGAAATGGATGGGGGCCTGCAAGCCCGACCAGAAACCCGGCGACATCGTGATGCCCGGCGGCTTCAAGATGAACGTGCGCGACGTCGACAAGCTGAAAGCGCTGCTGCCGAAGTAGGGCGGAAATCGTAGCCCGGATGGAGCGCGCAGCGAAATCCGGGGCACTCTCATCCCTTGGAAAAGAGTTCCGGATTGCGCTGCGCTCCATCCGGGCTACATCAACTACACTGGTATCCGCACGCTCGCCCTTAATCCGCCCATCGGACTGTCGCCCAGTGTGATGTCGCCACCATGCGAGCGGGCAATGTCGCGGGCGATGGCGAGCCCCAGGCCCGTGCCGCCTTCGTCCTGGTTGCGGGCATTGTCCAGCCGCAGGAAAGGCTTGAATACTTCCTCGCGCAAATGGATGGGAATGCCCGGTCCGTCGTCGTCGACCGTGACGGTCAGATAGCGGTGATCGCGCTGGCCGGTGATGGCGATGCTCCTGCCGTAGCGTGCGGCATTGGTGACGAGGTTGGCGAGGCAGCGCTTGAACGACGCCGGCTTCACCGTCACGACGGGCAGGCCGTTGAATGTCACGGTCGCGGTGTGGCCGTGGCGCTCGGCGTCGCCGCGTAGCTCTTCGAGCGCCTGCGACATGTCGGTTGGCTGCGACTGCTCGCCGGAATCGCCGCGGGCAAAGGCGAGGTAGTCTTCAAGCATCATCGACATCTCGTCGACGTCCTTGCGCATGCCTTCAAGTTCCGGGCTGTCGCCGATCAGCTCCAGCTCGAGCTTGAAGCGGGTCAGAATGGTGCGCAGATCGTGGCTGACGCCGGCGAGCATCGCGGTTCGCTGCTCCATCGTGCGCTCGATACGCGACTTCATTTCGAGGAAGGCGACCGCGGCGCGCCGCACCTCGCGCGCGCCGCGCGGTCTGAAGTTCGGTGCCTCGCGGCCCTTGCCAAAACTTTCCGCGGCGTCGGCAAGACGCAGGATCGGCTTGATCTGGTTGCGCAGGAACAGCACCGCGACGATCAACAGGATCGACGACGTGCCGACCATCCAGAACAGAAAAATCTCCGAGTTCGAAGCATAGGCCGCGCTGCGCTGCGCGAACACGCGCATCACCGCGTCGTCGAGCTGGATACGGATCTCGACGAGATTGGAGCGGCCGACCGTGTCGATCCAGAACGAGCGTCCTATCTGGCGGCCGAGCTGCACCGACAGCGTCTGGTCGAGCAGCGAGAAAAACGGCTTTGGTCCGGGCGGCGGCATGTCGCCGGGGGGCAGGAAATCGACGACGAGGCCGAGGCGCTGCTGGGCGATGCGGCGGATCTGGTCGCGGTCCTTGTCCTGCGGATAGCCCTTGTAGACGTCGATCAGCGCGGCGATGTCCTGCACCACCGCGGCCGACAGGCGGCGCGTCACCGTGTTCCAGTGCCGCTCCATGAACACGAAGGCGACGACCGACTGCAGGATCACCATCGGCACGATCATGATGAGCAGCGCGCGGGCATAGAGGCCGGTCGGCATCCAGCCCTTGAACGCATTGCCCATCCAGCCATTGGCGGCGGAGACGCGCCCGGCGGCGCTTCGCAGCAGCGTCAGCCCGGTGTCGATCGTGCTCATCGGTCGTGCTTCACTTGATCTATGGCGAGGCCACCAGCCGGTAGCCGATGCCGCGCACCGCTTGCAGGAACAGCGGATTGGCGGGGTCGGTTTCGATCTTGCGCCGCAGGCGGTTGATCTGCACGTCGACGGCGCGCTCGTTGACGCTGCCGTTGCCGGTCAGTGCGCTGCGCGGCACGGTCTCGCCCGGCGTCTCCGAGAGAATCCGCAGCATCTCGCGCTCGCGGTCGGTGAGGTGGATGACCTCCTCGCCCTGGCGCAACTCGCCGCGATCGAGATGGTAGACGTAGCGACCGAACGCGATCTTCTCCACCGCCGCGGCCTGGGCCGGCGGCGCGGCGCGCTTGAGGATGTTGTTGATGCGCAGCGCGAGCTCGCGCGGCTCGAACGGCTTTGCGACGTAATCGTCGGCGCCGATTTGCAGGCCCTCGATGCGGGCTTCGGCTTCATGGCGCGCCGTCAGCATCACGATCGGCACCGAGGAGGAGGTGCGGATGAACCGGGCGAGATCGAAGCCGGTTTCACCGGGCATCATGACGTCGAGGATCAGCAAGTCGAAATGCAGGCCCAGAAGCTTCGACCGCGCATCACCGGCGCTGGAAGCGGTGGTGACGCGATAACCCTCGGCCGCGAGAAAGCGCGACAGGAGATCACGGATGCGGCGGTCGTCGTCGACCAGCAGCAGATGCGGGGCGTCGTCGGCGGGCTGCGCCGGCGGGCGGGCGAGCGTGGCAGCGAGCGGCACGGTCACTCCTTTGAATCTTGATGGATGGCGGCGAAGATCGTCTCCAGCACCTTGTCCGGATCGTCGCGGTCGATCATCGCGCGCAGGAAGCGCTTGACGGTCTCGGCATCCTGCGGCGCCATCTCGGCGAGCGCCTTGGTGATCCGCGTGGTCTGGAGGCCGGCGAGCTTCTGCACCAGCGCCTCGCCCTTCGGCGTCGCATAGAGCAGGCGCTGGCGGCGGTCATTGTCGCCGGTCTTCTGGACGATATAGTCCTCGTCCAGCAGCTGCTTCAGCACCCGGCCGAGCGACTGCTTGGTGATGCGCAGGACGTCGAGGAGATCGGCGACCTTGAGGCCGGGATAGCGGTAGACGAAATGCATGACCCGGTGATGGGCCCGGCCGAAGCCGAAAGCCTCCAGCTCCTGGTCGGGATCGCCGACGAAATCGCGATAGGCGAAGAACAGCAGCTCGATGATATCCCAGCGCAAATTGCCTCCATCGCCTGTCGCCGGCCGTGGCTCGGCAGCGTCTTGAGAGGGAGTAGCGAAATTTATGTCAGGCATATTGACGTATCTTGGGTTCAATGTTACAAAACGATTGACCCGCACGAAATTTTAGATCGTTTCGCGTCGGGTGGTATTTCGAGAAGCGGCCGGAGGGTGCCGGACAGGCGGCGACGGCCGGATCAGATCTACCGTGCGATTGTCGAAGCGGCATTTCGGCAAAACATACTGGACTTCCGTCTTCCGCAAAAGCATGTCCTCCACGGCATGCTGGCTACGGAAACCGGCCATAATCAAGGCTGGCGGTGGTCCGGCCAGAAACCAGTCAAGCCAGCCGGGCCCGAAACAGGGTAGGCAGGTGCAGAACAGCGCCGCCATCGGCAGCGGGAGGCAAGGACATGAGCATGAAATTCGACATCCAGCCCGCATCGAATCCGACCGCCGAAAAGGACCGGGTCGTCAAGTTGGTGGACCCCGGCTTCGGGCGCGTCTTCACTGACCACATGGCGGTGGTCCGCTATGATCAGGCCAAGGGCGGCTGGTACGAAGCGAAGATCGAGGCGCGTGCCAACTTCCAAATCGATCCGGCCGGCGCAGTCCTGCACTACGCCCAGGAAATTTTCGAAGGCCTGAAGGCCTACAAGCGCGACGACGGCGGCGTGAACCTGTTCCGCCCCGACGCCAATGCGCGGCGCTTCAAGGACTCCGCCGATCGCATGGCGATGGCGCAGATACCCGAGGACGTCTTCATCGAGGCGGTCGAGCAGGTCGTGCGCATCGATCGCGCCTGGATGCCGGGCGGCGAGGGCAGCCTTTATCTGCGTCCCTTCATGATCGCGAGCGAGACCTTCCTCGGCGTCAAGCCGTCGTCGGAATACATCTTCGCGGTGATCGCTTCACCGGTCGGCTCCTATTTCAAGGGCGGCCCCGCGCCGGTCTCGATCTGGGTGTCGGAGAATTACACGCGCGCAGCCGTCGGCGGCACCGGTGCCGTCAAGTGTGGTGGCAACTATGCCGCAAGCCTGCGCGCGCAGGCGGAAGCCATCCAGCACGGCTGCGATCAGGTCGTCTTCCTCGACGCAATCGAGCGCCGCTACATCGAGGAGCTCGGCGGCATGAACGTGTTCTTCGTGTTCGACGACGGCTCGCTGTCGACGCCGCCGCTCGGCACGATTTTGCCCGGCATCACCCGCGACTCCATCATTGCGCTGGCGAAAGATGCCGGCAAGACGGTGCGCGAAGAACCCTACTCGATCGACCAGTGGCGCAAGGATGCGGCCAGCGGCAAGCTGAAGGAGGCGTTCGCCTGCGGCACCGCCGCCGTGATCTCGCCGATCGGCAAGGTGCGCTCGGTCAGCGGCGATTTCGACATCAGCGGCGGCGCTGCCGGTCCCGTCGCCATGGGCCTGCGCAAGCAACTGGTCGACATCCAATACGGCCGCACCAATGATCCGCATAACTGGATCCGCAAGGTCCTGTAACGGCCCCATCATTCGCGATTGACGCTCTCTCTTCCCCTCGCCCCGCTTGCGGGGAGAGGGTAGGGTGAGGGGGAGTCTCCACGGGGACGGTGGCAGTCGGACTCGCGGAGAGTCCCCCTCACGCGGATTGCTTCGCAATCCGACCTCTCCCCGCAAGCGGGGCGAGGTGAAGAACACCCCGGTTGCCGCTTCGCACGTCGGCTGGTAAACGCCACGCATGGCCGAAAAACCCAAAAAACCCCAGAAACTGAAGGCGCGGCTGCCGCGCGGGCTCGAGGATCGCGACCCTGCCGCGATCCGGGCCACGCGCGAGATGGTTGAGAAGATCCGCGCCGTTTACGAGCTTTATGGATTCGAGCCGGTGGAAACGCCGGCGATGGAATACACCGATGCACTCGGCAAGTTCCTGCCCGACCAGGACCGTCCGAACGAGGGCGTGTTCTCGTTCCAGGACGACGACGAGCAGTGGATCAGCTTGCGCTATGATCTGACCGCGCCGCTGGCGCGCTATGTCGGCGAGCGCTACGGGACCGACGCTCTCGTCTTGCCCTACCGCAGCTACCGCGTCGGCTATGTCTTTCGCAATGAGAAGCCCGGCCCCGGCCGCTTCCGCCAATTCATGCAGTTCGATGCGGATACGGTGGGCTCGGCAACGCCTGCTGCGGATGCCGAGATTTGCATGATGGCTGCCGACACGATGGAGGCGCTTGGTGTTGCGCGCGGCCAGTACGTGGTGAAGGTGAACAACCGCAAAGTGCTCGACGGCGTTCTCGAAGCCATCGGGCTCGCGGGTGAGGAGAACGCAGGACGCAGGCTGACCGTGCTGCGCGCGATCGACAAGCTCGACAAGTTTTCCGCCGACGAAGTGCGCAAGCTGCTCGGCCCCGGACGATGGGATGGCGGCGAAGAGGGCAAGGGTGACTTCACGAAAGGCGCCAATTTGAGCGTGGCGGAGGCTGACGTCGTTCTCGCCATCACCAAGCCTCGCGACAATTGGAAAGAGGCTATTGCCGCGGCGGAAACCTACCTTGCCAAGAGTGAGGTTGGTCAGGCCGGTGTGAGCGAACTGGAAGAAATCGCCAAGCTGGTCACGGCGTCGGGTTACGGTGTAGACCGCATCAAGATCGATCCGTCAGTCGTGCGCGGTCTTGAATATTACACCGGCCCCGTCTACGAGGTCGAACTCCTGCTCGATACCAAGGACGAGAAGGGCCGCCCGGTGCGCTTCGGCTCCGTCGGCGGCGGCGGCCGCTACGACGGTCTCGTCTCGCGCTTCCGCGGCGAGCCGGTGCCGGCGACCGGCTTCTCGATCGGGGTGTCGCGGCTCCAAGCCGCGCTGACGCTGCTCGGCAAGCTCGACACGCGTCCGGAATTCGGGCCCGTCGTCGTCACCGTGTTCGACCGCGACCGCGTCGCTGACTATCAGAAGATGGTGGCGTCCTTGCGCACCGCCGGCATCCGCGCCGAGCTCTATCTCGGCAATCCCAAGAACATGGGCAACCAGCTCAAATATGCCGACCGCCGCAGCAGCCCCTGCGTGATCATCCAGGGCTCGGATGAAAAGGCGAGCGGTGAGGTGCAGGTCAAGGATCTGATCGAAGGTGCCAAGGCTGCCGCTGCGATCGCTTCCAACCAGGAATGGCGCGAGAGCCGTCCGGCGCAGTTCTCGTGCAGCGAGGCCGACCTCGTCGCGAAAGTGCGCGAAGTCCTGGCGCGCCATGACGTGAGCTGGGGCTAGCCATTCGCAACTGCCGTCATGCCCGGGCTTGTCCCGGGCATCCACGTCCTGTTTGATGGCAAAGAACGTGGATGGCCGGGACAAGCCCGGCCATGACGGAGAGAGACAAGAGGGAGCAAACAAAATGCCTGAGATCACCGTCAGCATGGCCGTGGGCCGCACCGATGAACAGAAGGCCGGCATGATGCGCGACATTACCCAGGCACTGGTGAAGAATCTCGGCGTCGACGCCGACGCTGTCGTCATCCAGATCAACGAAGCCCCGCTCGCCCACAAAATGAAGGGCGGCAAAACCTTCGTGGAACGCGCGGCCGCGAAGAAGTAGGCGCGGCTGCAACCGGAATCACAGCTCTCGTCCCGGCCCCCGTGCGCAATTGCGCATTAGGCCGGGACGACACTGAGCAAGAACAATGGACGCACGCGACTTCATCAAGATCGGCATGAGCGCCGAGCGCACGCTGGTAGTGCCGGTGGAGCGCACGGTCGGGCATTTCGTGCCGGGCATGCCTTTTGTCTACGCCACGCCGATGATGATCCTGGAGATGGAGATGACCTCGGGCGATGCCATCCGCGCCGCGCTAAGGCCGGGCTGGGTCACCGTCGGCACCGAGGTCGACATTCGCCATCTCGCCGCAGCGCTCGTCGGTGCAACGGTGCGGACCACCGCGAGAGTTGTCGCGGTCGAGCGCCGCGTCATACGCTTCGAGGTTGAGGCGTTCGAGGGCACGCGCAGGCTCGGCGAAGGCCGCCATGCGCGCGGGCTCGTCAATGTCGAGATGTTCAACAAGCGGCTGGGGGCGAAATAGCGGCGGGCATCGGTATCGTAGGGTGGGTTAGTTAGCGAAGCGTAACCCACCGCTTCTGTCTCTGCGGAAACTAAAGAGGTGGGTTACGCCTTCGGCTAACCCACCCTACGACACCTCACTACTTCGCCAACTCCTTCGACCGCTTCGTCGCCGCGGCAATCGCGCGGATCATCAGGTCGCGCAGGCCGGGCTCGCCCATCAGCACCCCGAGCGCCGCGGCCGTCGTGCCGCCGGGCGAGGTGACGTTCTGGCGCAGCGTTGTGGAGGGCAGCTCAGACTGATGCAGCAGCTCGCCCGAGCCGGCGACGGTTTCGCGCGCGAGTTTCGTCGCCAATGCCTCGGGCAATCCCGCCTCGACGCCGGCGCGCGCAAGCTCTTCGGCGAGCAGGAACACATAGGCCGGGCCCGAGCCGGAGACCGCGGTCACTGCGTCCATCAGGCTTTCATCGTCGACCCATTCGACCGCGCCGGTGGCGCGCAACAGCGCATCGGCGACCGCGCGCTGCGCGACGCTGACCTCGTTCGCTGCGACCGCCACCGTGATGCCCCGGCCGATCGCAGCCGGCGTGTTCGGCATCGCGCGCACCACGGCGCCGCCGCAGACCTCTTTGAGCGAGGCGATCGTGGTTCCCGCCATGATCGAGACCACCGAGGTCTTGTCGGAGACGAACGACTTCAGCTTGGCCCCGGCCTCGCGGAACATCTGCGGCTTCACCGCGACGACCATCGTCTCGACTTGGCCTGCCGTCTTCACATCGGGATTGATCGCGACGCCCTTGGCGGCCAGCGCGGTGATCTCGGGCGAGATGTGTGGATCGACCACCGCGACGCGGCGCGGATCGAGCCCCCCCGCAAGCCATCCGGTCAGCATAGCGCCGCCCATCTTGCCGGCGCCGGCAAGCAGGATGGTGCCGGTGATGTTCTGGAGAGTGCTGTTAGCCACTGCGGTCACCACGAATTCGGTGTCGTCCCGGCGAAGGCCGGGACCCATAACCACGGGTGGTTCTAGTGGATGGAGGTGTTTGCAACAAGCAGTGTGCCACAAGGGGCATCACGCGGTATGGTCCCGGCCCCCCGTGCGCAATTGCGCACTAGGCCGGGACGACGGCGAGGAGAGAGCGGTGGCTCACTCACCGTGCTGAGGAAAACCTTACGCCTCGCCCACCGTATCGAACATCGCCGCGTCCATCGCTTCCGTCGTGGTCTTGCCCGCCCACACCACGAACTGGAACGCCGGGAAGTAGCGTTCGCAGGCGTGGATGGCGCCGGCGAGCATGGCTTCGCATTGCGCGGTCGACGCGATCAGTCCGCCCGGCAGCACCAGCGCCTGGCGGTGCATGATCATGCCGGTATTGGTCCACAGATCGAAATGCCCGACCCACAACTGCTCGTTGATCGCGGCAACTAGCCGCTGCACCTCGCCCCTGCGCGCGACAGGAATCTTCATGTCGAACGCGCAGGCAAGATGCAGCGCTTCGATCTCGCCCATCCAGGTGAATGAGATCTGGTAGTCGGTCCATTGTCCCTTCGAGACAATCGTCAGTTCGTCTTCGCCGGAGCGTTCAAACGGCCAGTTGTTGCTGGCAGCGATATCCTCGACCACCGCGAGCGGATGGCTCTTGGAATCGATAGTGCCTTCGAGCAGGGACATGCCGTCTCGACCTCTTGCCTTTTTGTTGTCTTTGATACGCACGCGGTTGGTCCGGCGCGCGCTTCCTCAACCTCGTTAAGGGCAATCTCCTCGGAGTCGCTTTAGCGATCCCTTCGGAGTCGCTGTTGCGATCTCTTGGGAGTCGCTCTTGCGATCCCTTCGGACCAGCGCGGGCTTGTCGCGGATCAACTGATGTGATTTGCGGAATCTGCGCAACCGGGTCCCGAGTCCGTCCACAAGTCAGGACTCGGTCGTCCACAGCTCATCTCGGACACAATTATTAATTTGAGAACAAATCGGAATCGGATCAGGCGACCGCAGGTTCAATCGTTAATTCCGCCCTGCGAGGGCCATACCCGCCATAGCGGAATGGGACCATGCAGGTTTTTGCTGCGGAACCCGCTTGCTGCCGCCCCGGACCGGCGTCATATTTGCTCCCAGGCCGTTCATCCCGGACGGCCGATGTTCTCAGGGCGGGGTGAAAGTCCCCACCGGCGGTAAAGGTCGAAAGGCCTAAGCCCGCGAGCGCCTTCCCCAAGGGTTTTCCTGAAAAGGATTTTGCCGAAGGGAAGGGTCAGCAGATTCGGTGCAACTCCGAAGCCGACGGTTAAAGTCCGGATGAAAGAGAACGGTCGGTGGCAGACGCATCGCAGGATGCGGCTGTTTGTCGTTCCGTGTGCCCTGATTCTGGTCCTTTGAAGGAAAGCCATGAATCAGATGTTGCAAGATCCCCAAGTCCAAGCTTCCGAAGTCAACCAACCGCCGGTTCCACAGGAGCCGGCGCCGAAGCACCCGCATTTCGCAAAACCGCAGCGGGTGGCCTTCGTGCAGGCCTGCTGGCACCGCGACGTGGTCGAGGAGGCCCGCATTGCCTTCATGAGGGAGGCAGAGGCCCGCCACCTCACCCATGTCGATGTGTTCGAGGTGCCGGGCTCGTTCGAGATCCCGCTGCATGCGCAGGTCCTCGCCAAGACGCGGCGCTATACCGCGATCGTCGCGGCCGGCCTGGTCGTTGACGGCGGCATCTATCGCCACGAATTCGTCGCCGACACCGTGATCAAGGCGTTGATGGACGTGCAGCTGCGCACCGAAGTGCCGGTGTTCTCCGCGGTGCTGACACCGCAGCAATTCCACGAGACCGAGGTGCACTACGATTTCTTCCGCAGGCACTTTGCAATCAAAGGCGTCGAGGTCGCGGCCGCCTGCGCGGAGACGTTGCTCGGCCTGGAGCGCTTGCGCGGCCAGGTCGCAGCGGGAATTGTGTGAGCTGCCCCTTCGCACGCCGCTGATTGTCAATTCCGCCGCCGTCCCTGTAAGGTCGGCGGCGGGAGGAGGCCGCTCCGTGGAGACGGGGCGGCCGACAAGATCATGTTCGAAGGACACGATCCCTATCTCGTCGCGCTCTCTGTAGCGATTGCGAGCCTGGGTGGCTACACCGGCTTTGCGCTTGCGGCTCGCATCCGCAACACGCCCGGCGCCAGCAACCGCCTGCTGCTCGCGGGTGCCGCGGCGTTTCTGGCCGTCGGCATCTGGACCATGCATTTCGTCGGCATGCTGGCCGCGCCGCTGCCGCCGGACACGGTCTATCTGGTGCTCCCCACCATCATCTCGTTCCTGATCTGCGCGTTGGTGGTCGGCATCTCGCTTTTCTTCGTCTCGATCGGCGAACCGTCCCTGAAGCGGGTGGCGTCGTCGGCCGTGCTGCTCGGCGTCGGCATCGCCAGCATGCATTATGTCGGGATCCATGGACTGGCCGGATCCTTCGCGATCGTCCACGACCCGTCGATGGTGCTGCTGTCGATCCTGGTTGCTGTCGTGTCCGCCTATGGCGGCCTGCGCGCCTTTCTGGCGCAACAGGAAGGTGTTCGCCTGATCGTCAGCTCGATCGTCTTCGGTGTCGCGGTCTCGGGCATGCACTACACCGCGATGCTCGGCATGCATTTCGAGCCGCTGACGGGGGCTGGGCATCACCATGTCAGCGGCGGCCTTGCTGCATCGCAGCAGGTGCTGTCGATCATCGTGGCCGTGCTTTGCTTTGTCATCGCCGCCGGGTTCTTGCTGTCGCTGGTGCCGGATCGGCGGCAGGCGCAGGTGTCTCCGGCGGCCGATCCGGTTTCGCCGTCAGTCGCCCCTGCCGAATCGATGGCCGCCGCCGCACCGCCGCGCCCGGTGGGGCCGCTCGGCGGCCTCGGTCAGCCGCCGCGCGCACCGGCGCCACGGCTGCCGGTCGAGAGTGCTGATGGAACGCATTTCATCGAGACGGCGACCGTGCGCAGCGTGCGGGCGGACGCACATTACACCCGCGTCCATGACGGCACCCGTGAGCGGATGTGTCCATGGTCGATCTCCGAAGCCGAGGCGCAGCTCGATCCCTCGCTGTTCCTGCGGGTGCACCGCAGCCATATCGTCGCCATCCCCCATGTCGCCCTGGTTCGGAAGGAGGGCGACGGCGCCGTGCTCGAGCTCGACGGCCCATCGCCGCACCGGGTGCCGGTGAGCCGGGCCAAGATTGCCGAGGTGAAGGCGCGGCTGGGGCTGGTGAACCGGCGGCAGGCCTGAGCTGCACTGGAGGTGCGCTCCCTCCCTCGCTTGCGGGGGAGGGTCGGGGAGGGGGTGCTTCCGCGTCGAGAGAGCCCCCAAGAGGGGAGAGCCCTCACCCGCCGCGCTTCGCGCGTCGACCTCTGCCGCAAGCGGGCGAGGTTGCAGCGAGATCGCGGCTCATACGTCGCTCCCCCTGACGCAATTCGTGCGTTCCCCGCCGCAACTCGTGCGAAATCCGCTGTTCCGTGCCGCTCGTGTTGCGGCTTCACCCCGCCCGGAGTGACCGTCCCCCAACGTCCGCGCCGTCACGCGCCAGAGGACGACGAGGAGGAGATGATGATCCCAGGCTCATTCAGCTATCACCGGCCGGCGAGCGTCACTGACGCCGTCAAACTCTTGGTCGACCTCGGCGAGGATGCGCGGCCGCTGGCCGGCGGGCATAGCCTGGTGCCGATGATGAAGCTTCGGCTCGCGACCCCCACTCATCTGATCGATCTCCACGGCATCGCCGCCCTGAAGGGCATAAGCCGGGACGGCAATCTCGTCATCGGCGCGATGACGACCCAGCACGAGCTGCTGGCCTCCGACGAGGTCGCCAAGTCGATGCCGATCCTGCACGAGGCGGCCCTGCTGATCGCCGATCCGCAGGTGCGCTACCGCGGCACGATCGGTGGCAATGTCGCCAACGGCGACCCCGGCAATGACATGCCGGCGCTGATGATGGCGCTGGGGGCGAGCTATCGCCTCGAAGGCGCCAGTGGTGCCCGCGACGTCCTGGCGGCCGATTTCTACCAGGGTGCCTATTTCACCGCGCTCGAGCCTGGCGAGATCCTCACCTCGGTCTCGGTCCCCGTGCCCGCCGCCGGCCACGGCTACGCCTACGAAAAGCTCAAGCGCAAGGTCGGCGATTACGCCACCGCGGCCGCCGCCGTCGTGCTGACGATGGCGGGCGGCAAGGTCGCGACCTGCACCATCGGTCTCACCAATGTCCACGAGACGCCGCTGCTTGCCGCGGACGCCGCCAAAGCGGTGATCGGCACCAGCCTCGATGCGGCCACGCTGAAGAAGGCCGCTGCGGCTGCCTCGGCGATCATGTCGCCGGCCGCGGATGCGCGCGGTCCCGTCGAATACCGCAAACATGTTGGCGGCATCATGGTGACGCGGGCTCTGCAGCGCGCAGCCAGCGTTGCGAAATAAGGGGAGGGGATCGATGGCGAAAACACATGTGACCATGAAGGTGAACGGCGCCGAGGTCGAAGGCCTCGTCGAACCGCGCACGCTGCTGGTGCATTTCATCCGCGAGAATTTGCAGATGACCGGCACCCATATCGGCTGCGAGACCACCCATTGCGGCGCCTGCACCGTCGATATCGACGGCATGTCGGTGAAATCCTGCACGATGTTTGCGGTGCAGGCGCAGGGTAGCGACATCATCACCGTCGAAGGCATGGCTAATGCCGACGGCACGCTGTCGGCGCTGCAGGAAGGTTTCCGCATGATGCACGGCCTGCAATGCGGCTTCTGCACGCCCGGCATGATTGTCCGCGCGCATCGGCTGCTGAAGGAGAATCCGTTGCCGAGCGAGCCGGAAATCCGGATGGGCATCTCCGGCAACATCTGCCGCTGCACCGGCTACCAGAACATCGTGAAGGCAATCCAGTACGCTAGCGCCAAGATCAACGGCGTGGAATTCCAGGAGGCCGCAGAATGAATGACCTCACTCCCACGCGGGAACAACGCACGGCCGCACTCGAAGGCATGGGCTGCAAGCGCAAGCGCGTCGAGGACATCCGCTTCACGCAAGGCAGGGGCAATTACGTCGACGATGTCAAGCTGCCGGGCATGCTGCACGGCGACTTCGTCCGCTCGCCGCATCCGCATGCGCGCGTCAAGAAGATCGACGACAGCGAAGCGCTGAAGGTCCCCGGCGTGCTCGCGGTCATCACAGCCGAGACGCTGAAGACCGTCAACCTTGCCTGGATGCCGACACTCGCCGGCGACGTGCAGATGGTGTTGGCTGACGGCAAGGTGCTGTTCCAGAACCAGGAGGTCGCCTTCGTCGTTGCCACCGACCGCTATGCGGCCGATGACGGCATCAACAAGGTCGTGGTCGAATACGAGCCTCTCCCCGTGTTGGTCGATCCCTTCAAGGCGATGGATCCCGACGCACCGGTGCTGCGTGAGGACCTCGTCGGCAAGATGTCCGGCGCGCATGGTCCGCGCAAGCACGACAACCACATCTTCGAGTGGACCGTTGGCGACAAGGAGCTGACCGACGCGGCCTTCAACAAGGCCGAAGTCACCATCAAGGAGATGATCTCTTATCACCGCACCCATCCGTCGCCGCTGGAGACCTGCCAGTGCGTCTGCTCCTTCGACAAGATCAAAGGCGAGCTGACGATCTACGGCACCTTCCAGGCCCCGCACGTGATCCGCACCGTGGTGGCGCTGATCGCAAAGCTGCCGGAGCACAAGATCCACGTGATCGCGCCCGACATCGGCGGCGGCTTCGGCAACAAGGTCGGCGCCTATCCCGGCTACATCTGCGCAGCCGTTGCCTCCATCGTCACCGGCAAGCCGGTGAAATGGGTCGAGGACCGTATCGAAAACCTGACCGCGACCTCGTTCGCACGCGACTACCACATGACGACCGAGGTCGCTGCGACCAAGGACGGCAAGGTCACGGGTCTACGCGTACACGTGCTCGCCGATCACGGCGCGTTCGACGCCTGTGCTGATCCGTCGAAATGGCCGGCCGGCTTCTTCAACATCGTCACCGGCTCCTACGACTTCCCGACCGCGCATCTCGCGGTGGACGGCGTCTACACCAACAAGGCGCCGGGCGGCGTCGCCTATCGCTGCTCGTTCCGCGTCACGGAGGCGGCCTATTGCATCGAGCGCGCCATGGATATTCTGGCGCAGAAGCTCGACATGGATCCGGCCGAGCTACGGCTGAAGAATTTCATCAAGCCGGAGCAGTTCCCGTATCACTCGGCCCTTGGGTGGGAATACGATTCCGGCGACTACCACACTGCCATGCGCAAGATGATGGAGACGACCGGCTACGCCGCGCTCCGCAAGGAGCAGGCGGAGAAGCGCGCCGCATTCGCGCGTGGCGAGACCCGCGACATCATGGGCCTCGGCATCTCCTTCTTCACCGAGATCGTCGGCGCCGGGCCGTCGAAGAATTGCGACATCCTCGGCATCGCGATGTTCGATTCCTGCGAGATCCGCATGCACCCGACCGGGGCCGGCATCGCGCGGGTGGGCAGCAAGAGCCAGGGCCAGGGCCACGAGACCACTTGGGCCCAGATCATCGCGACCGAGATCGGCATTCCCGCCGACAACATCATGGTCGAGGAAGGCAACACCGACACCGCACCCTATGGGCTCGGCACCTACGGCTCGCGCTCCACGCCCGTTGCCGGCGCCGCGATCGCCATGGCCGCGCGAAAGATCAAGGCCAAGGCGCAGATGATCGCGGCCTACAAGCTCGAGGTCCACGAGGACGATCTCGAATTCGACATCGACGGTTTCCGCGTAAAGGGCCTGCCGGAAAAGTTCATGTCGATGAAGGATATCTGCTGGGCGGCGTACAATTCGGTGCCGCCGGGCATGGAGCCGGGGCTGGAGGCGGTCAGTTATTACGATCCGCCCAACATGACCTATCCGTTCGGCGCCTATCTCTGCGTGATGGACATCGACGTCGATACCGGCGTGTACAAGGTCCGGCGCTTCTACGCGCTCGACGACTGCGGCACCCGCATCAACCCGATGATCATCGAGGGCCAGGTGCATGGCGGCCTCACCGAGGCCTTCGCGATCGCGATGGGCCAGGAGATCCGCTACGACGAGGTCGGCAATGTCGTCACCGGCTCGTTCATGGACTTCTTCATGCCGACCGCGGTGGAGACGCCGCACTGGGAGACCGACTTCACCGTCACCCCGTCGCCGCATCACCCCATTGGCGCCAAGGGCGTCGGCGAGAGCCCGAATGTCGGTGGCGTGCCGGCCTTCTCCAACGCCGTCAACGACGCGTTCTCGTTCTTAGGATCCACGCATATCCAGATGCCGCACGATTTCTGGCGCAACTGGAAGGCGGCGAAGGATCTGGGCGCGGTGGCGTAGCGATGAAAGGCCGTGACGAGATCGCGCAAGCTTTGGCTGCATCCGGCTACATCGCCGATGCGGATCTGGCGACCGCGATCTCGCTGATGCAATTGTTGCGGCGTCCGCTGTTGCTCGAAGGCGAGGCGGGCGTCGGCAAGACGGAAGTTGCGAAGGCGCTCGCCAAAGTCCACGCAACCGAGCTGATCCGGCTGCAATGTTACGAGGGCCTCGACCAGTCCTCCGCGCTCTACGAATGGAACTACCAGCGTCAATTGCTGGCGATCCAGGCGCATCGCGGCAGTGACAGCATCGAGGACCAGGTATTCTCCCAAAAATACCTGCTGGAGCGGCCCTTGCTCGCCGCGATCCGCCGCCCGAAGGCACCGGTGCTGCTGATCGACGAGATCGACCGCGCCGACGACGAGTTCGAGGCGTTCCTGCTGGAGCTGCTCTCGGACTTCCAGGTCTCGATCCCCGAGCTCGGCACCATTCCCGCAATCACTATTCCGCATGTGGTGCTGACCTCGAACGGCACGCGCGAGCTGTCCGACGCCCTGCGCCGGCGCTGTCTCTATCACTATGTCGACTATCCCGACGTCGATCGTGAGACCCGGATCATCCTGGCGCGCGTCATCGGTGCGAGCCCGTCGCTGTCGCTCCAGATCGCGCGTCTGGTCGAGGGCATTCGGAAAGAGGAGCTGCGGAAGGTCCCAGGTATCGCCGAGACGCTTGACTGGGCAGCCGCTCTCGTCGGACTCGATATAACCGATCTGCACGACGCTCCAGAGACCGTGCACGAGACGCTGATCTGCCTGTTGAAGACCCACGAGGACCGTGCACGCGTCACGCCGGAGGTGACGCAGCGCCTGCTCGGGAGGGTCGCATGAGCTGCTGCGGCTCCAGTCCCGGATATGACGATCTCGACGCGGTCTCGCGCCTGGTGTCCGCGAAGGTCGCCGCGTTCCTGCGCACCTTGCGCGATGCCGGCTTTCGGGTGGGGCTCGCCGAGGGGCAGGATGCGGCGACGCTGATGTCGGCAGGCTTTGCGGCGCGGCCAAATCTCCTACGCGCGGCGTTCAAGCATCTGTTCTCGGCGCGCAAAGCCGACTGGGACAAGTTCGATGGGCTGTTCGATGCGTTCTGGTTGGGCAAGCGAGTCCGCTCGCGGTCGCGAACCGTCGGCTCGTCGCAAGGCGCCAACAGCCCGTCGCTGAAGGGCTTGCAGGACAAGTCAGCAGAGCAGGGCGGCAGCCAAGCGGTCGCCGATCAGGTGCCGTCGTCGGACGACGCGCCCGAGGCGGGCAGCGGCGAGGGCCGCATGGAAGGTGCTTCGCGCACAGACAACCTCGCCGATGTCGATTTCAGAAAGCTCGGCGATCCCGACCTGGTTACGCAGGCCCATGAAGCCGCAGCGCAGCTCGCCAAGGCGATGCGCACGCGACTGACGCGGCGCGATCTGGCGCGCCGGCGCGGCTACCGGCTCGATCTCCGCCGCACCATTCATCGCAACATCAGCCATGGCGGCGTGCCGATCAGCCTCGTGAAGCGGCAGCGCAAGGACAAGCCGCTGCGGCTGGTCGTGCTGCTCGATGCCTCCGGCTCGATGAGCATGTACACGAGCGTGTTCCTGCGCTTCATCCACGGCGTGCTCGACCAGTTCCGCGAGGCCGAAGCATTCCTGTTTCACACGCGGCTTGCCTATGTGTCCGACGCGATGAAGGAAAAGGATGCCGGCCGCGCACTCGACCGGCTCTCGATCATGGCGCAGGGCGCGGGGGGTGGCACCAAGATCGGCGAGTCCTTGCAAACCTTCAATCGCTGGCACGCCGCGCGCGTCATCCATTCGCGCAGTTGCGTCATGATCGTGTCCGACGGCTACGAGACGGGCGATGCCGCATTGCTCGGCCGCGAGATGGCGGCGCTGCACCGGCGCTGCCGCCGCATCGTCTGGCTCAATCCGATGATGGCGTGGGAGGGCTATACGCCGGAGGCGCGGGGCATCAAGGCCGCGCTACCGCATGTCGATCTCTATGCGCCCGCGAATTCGCTGCAAAGCCTGCGCGCGCTCGAACCCTATCTGGCCAAACTCTGAGGACATGTCGATGACCGCTCATGTCGAAGTGCTGAATCTCGTGGCGCAGATGAAGGCCGCCGAGCGCGCCTTCGTGCTCGCGACGGTGGTGCGGACAGTGTCGGTGACCGCGGCGAAGGCTGGCGCCAAGGCGATCATCGCGGCCGACGGCACCATCGTCGCGGGTTGGATCGGCGGCGGCTGTGCCAAGGGTGCGGTGCTGAAGGCGGCGCGCGAGGCGCTCGCCGACGGCGAGCCGCGCATGGTGTCGGTGCAGCCGGAAAACCTGCTGGCCGAACTCGGCGTCAGCGCGGGCGAGAGCCGCGATGGCGTCCGCTTCGCCAGCAACATGTGCCCGAGCAGGGGCACCATGGACATTTTCGTCGAGCCGGTGCTGCCGCATCCCTCGCTGGTCATTCTCGGTGCGAGCCCGGTTGCGCTGTCGCTCGCGGCGCAAGCGCGTGCGCTTGGCTATCACGTCACGCTCGCCGCTCCTTCCGCCGACCTTACAGCGCAACCGGACGCCGACGTGATCATCGACGGCTACCAGCTCGGCGAGCTCAACGAGGCAAAACGCTTCGTCGTGGTCTCGACGCAGGGCAAGGGCGACGAAGCAGCCTTGCGTGCGGGCATCGCGACCAGGGCCGACTATCACGCCTTCGTCGGCAGCCGCCGCAAGATGGCCTCGCTGCGCGCCAAGCTGATCGCGGAAGGGACGAGTAGCGCCGCGATCGATGATTTCAAGGCGCCGGCCGGCCTCGATCTTGGTGCCATCACGCCGGAGGAGATCGCAATGTCGATCCTCGCAGAGATCACGAGGGAGCGCCGGCGCGGCCACCGCGCCGCCAATCAATCAGTCAATAGAGAGTGAGACACCGACCATGCAGATGAACGACAGCCAGCGTATCCCCGCCTCGCGCGAACAGGTGTGGGCGGCGCTGAACGATCCCGCTGTGCTGAAGCAGTGCATTCCCGGCTGTCAGTCGCTGGAGGTGACCGCGCCGCACGAGATGACGGCGACGGTGGTCTTCAAGGTCGGCCCGGTGAAGGCGACGTTCAGCGGCAAGGTGACGCTGTCCGATCTCGATCCGCCCAACGCCTATCGCATCTCGGGTGAAGGCTCCGGCGGTATCGCCGGCTTCGCCAAGGGCGGCGCGCTGGTGCGGCTGGAATCCGAGGGCGCTGATGTCACGGTGCTGCACTACGAGGTTGACGCCCAGATCGGCGGCAAGCTCGCCCAGCTCGGCGCGCGGCTGATCAACTCGACCGCAACGAAGCTCGCCGGTGAGTTCTTCAAATCGTTTGCCGAGGTGGTGAGCGCGAAAGCCGAGGCAGGTTAGGTGCCGTAGGGTGGATTAACCGAAGGCGTAATCCACCAGCCTTCCATCCACGTGCAAAGAGAGGTGGATTACGCTGCGCTAATCCACCCTACAACGGCCGCGCAGGCCGGTCCTCAACCCAGCGACACGCCCGCCTTGGCCCGGCTGATCCCGAGGGTCAGGATGCGATGCAGGAGATCCGGATATTTGAGCCCGGCATGTTGAGCCGCCGTGGCGAACTCCTGGCTCTTGGCGATCTCGGGGTTGGGGTTGGCTTCGATGAAATACGGCGTGCCGTCGGCGGCGAGGCGAAAATCGATGCGCGCGTAGCCATCGAGGCCAAGCGCCCGGTAGATGCGTTTCGCCGCGCGCTGGATGCGCGCGGTGATTTCGGGCGCAAGGTCCTTCGCCGGCCCGTCGACGATGCCGACGCGCTCCTGATAATCGGTGTCGTGCTTGGCTTTTTCGGTGGCGATGTGGCGTGACCTGTGCCCGCCCATGCTGCCGAATTTCAATTCCCAGATCGGCAGGACGCGTAGCCGGTTGTTGCCGAGCACGCCGACATACAGCTCTCGCCCCTCGATGAACTGTTCGGCGATGGCGGCGGATTCGACCCGCTCGTGGATGAAGGCGACCCGCTCCGCCAGCTTCTCGTCGGTATCGACGATGGACGCCTGCGAGATGCCGAAGGAGCCATCCATGTTCAGGCTCTTGACGATCAGCGGCAGTGCAAGACGCGTCGGACGTTTCACCTTGCGGCGCATCGGGAAGACGGCGAAGGCCGGCGCCGCAATCCGGCGGTAATGCACCAGCGTCTTGGACAAATCCTTGCCGCGCGCCAGGATCAGGCCGCGCGGATTGCACCCGGTATAGGGGACCTTCATCAGCTCGAGATAGCTGGCGATGTGCTGGTCGTAGGCGACGTTGTTGTGGAATTCCTCCAGCAACGTGAAAACCACGTGCGGCTTGAACTCCTCGATCGCCACGCGCACCGGCTTGATTTCGTCTTGCGCGCCGAGGGCGCGAACCTCGTGGCCGGCCGTGCGCAAGGTGCTCACCACGTCATATTCCGTTTTCCATGCGTTGATTTCCTGCGCGGTGTGTCCGTCGCTTGAATCCGGAGGCATGAAATCCGGATGCATGAGGACCAGAATGCGAAGGCGTCTCATAGCGCGATCCATTTGCGCCGAGACGGGCCAAACATCGCGTGCATCGTCTTGGCGGTCACGAGGACGGTGAAATCGAGAACGAGCTTCTGTTCGGGGCCAACCGCGCGCAGATCGAGCTCGCGGCAGCGGGAGATCATGTTGTCGAGCACGACATCGAGCGTGAGCTGGTTCTCGCCCGTCCATCGCGCGACCAGTTGCCTGATCTGGGCGCGGTGCCGCCGAATCAGGACCGCAGCCGGTTTTGACCGGTGATGCCGGGGATCGGCGGAAAAGAGCCTGGAGAGATCGCGGTCGTAGGTCTTCGGCGGGGTGAAAGCGTAGAATGCCTGTTTCTTCTTGTAGTGGTCTTCGAGCGTCTGGCTCAGACTTCGCAGCGGATCGATGCGCTCCCGCGTCGTGATCAGCGGCCGCTTTCCCGCGATCTCGCTCATCAGCTCGTCGACATATTCGAGCTTCTTCAGCGCGGGCCAGCCGGCATATCGCGTTCGCCAGTTCGAGCGCGGCCGCAGCCACACCGCAAACGTCTCGGCGAAGTCTTCGTCCGGGTGGCTTTGTGCGTACCAGAGCCGAAGGTGCTGGACGTAGCGCCTGCTGGCCGGATTGGGACGGTAGTAGCGCGGGTAGTGTTTCGACGACGGCCCGAACAGCTGCTGCCAGCGCCGGCGCCGCTGCAACTGGAAGCCGTGCTGCATGGCATGTCCAGCCTCGTGACGAAGGATAGCCATGCACTCGCGCCAGGTGCCGCCCTCGACGTCGAACATCATCTTCTTCTCGAGCTTCATCAGGCGGGGATGGGCGAGATAGAAGGGGATGGCGATGCCGGGCACACCTCCCGGGCTGAACCATTCGCTCGAGATCCATGTGTGCGGCCGTAGCCGGATGCCTCGCTCTTCCATCTCCTCGTGGAGCGTGCCGACACAATCTTCGAGCCAGGTGCCTTCGACCGTAACCCTCAGGCTGGAGAGGCGTTGCTTGAGCAACGCGTCATCCGACAGTTTTTCCCAAGCAAATTTCCGGTGCGGCATCAGGCGTCCAGAGGGCAGAGATGACTCGGTCTTTGGATGATGTCATGGGCGGCAGCCGGCAACAACCCGTGGGCGGGGACGTGCTGCGGCGCGTCAGAACGCAAGATCGTAGGGTGGGTTAGCCCTGCAGATGCGCGAAGCGCATCTGCTCGGCGCAACCCACCAATGTCTGTCTCCGCGGAAGCAAAAGAGGTGGGTTACACCCGGCGGCCTACGCTTCGCGCAGTCCGCAGGGCTAACCCACCCTACGGAGTCAGCGTGTTCAGTCGAACAGGCTCGACACCGACTCTTCCGCCGCCGTGCGCGCGATCGCGTCCGAGATCAGGCTGGCGATCGGGAGGGTGCGGATGTTCGGCGCCTTGGTCACCGCATCCGTCGGCAGGATCGAGTCGGTGATGACGAGCTCTTTCAGCTTCGAGCCGGCGATGCGAGCAGCCGCGCCGCCGGAGAGCACGCCGTGGGTGATGTAGGCGTAGACGTCCTTGGCGCCCTTGGCGATCAGCGCATCGGCCGCGTTCACCAGCGTACCGCCGGAGTCGACGATATCGTCGATCAGGATACAGGTGTAGCCGGAGACGTCGCCGATCACGTTCATGACCTCGGACTCGCCGGGACGCTCACGCCGCTTGTCGACGATCGCGAGCGGAGTGTTGATGCGCTTGGCAAGGCCGCGCGCGCGCGCCACGCCGCCGACGTCGGGCGAAATCACCATCGTCTTGGAGAGATCGAACTTCTCCTTGATGTCGCGCACCATCAGCGGCGCCGCGTAGAGATTGTCGGTCGGGATGTCGAAGAAGCCCTGGATCTGCAAGGCATGGAGGTCGAGCGTCATGACGCGGTCGACGCCGGCCTGTGTAATCAGGTTGGCGACGAGCTTGGCCGAGATCGGTGTGCGCGAGGCGGATTTCCGGTCCTGCCGGGCGTAACCGAAATAGGGGATCACCGCGGTAATGCGATGCGCCGAGGAGCGGCGCAGCGCGTCGGTGATGATCAGCAGCTCCATCAGGTGGTCGTTCGCGGGGAACGAGGTCGATTGGATGATGAAGGCATCCGAGCCGCGGACGTTCTCCTGGATCTCGACGAAGATCTCCATGTCGGCGAAGCGTCGCACCACCGCCTTGGTCAGCGGCAGGTCCAGCCCCTGCGCGATGGCTTGCGCGAGAGCGGGATTGGAGTTGCCGGAGACGAGCTTGATGGAGCCGTTCTTGGCTGACATGGACGCTTCCTTCCGCGCTTTGCTGGATACGACGTTCAACATCACAGAATACCCACTGGCAGCACGGTTACGACGGGCGAGGAAATATCAGGCCGGGGGCTCCAATGGCAACCCGGGATGCTACGTTTTCCCTTCGAAAATCCTGAGTCGGGCCAACAGCTTGGCCGCAAACTGGGCCCGTGGTTTAGCGGTGCTTATTGCTGGGCGTAGCCAAGCGCCGAGGCCGGCATCTCGGGTGCTGACGCCTCCGGTATCACGCTTGCCACGGCTGGTCCGCGCAGGCCCGGAACCGAGCCGGGCGTGTCCGGCGCTCCGTTGATCATATTGGAAAGTCCGCTGAATCCGGCCTGGGCGATCTTCCGCAGCACGAGGTCGTCGGCGGCTTGCCAAGGATCACGCGTCGCGTCGCGGCCGCCCTTGGCGGCGGTCAGTTCCTCGCCGGAGAGGCGCAGCGCTCGCTGCTGGTTGGCGTCATAGACGTCCCAGACCCAGGCGATCACGGTCTTGCCGCGCACCACCTGGGCGGAGAGGTAGCTGCGCACGCGGTAGGCAGCCGTCCCCTCGCGGGAGACGATCGAGAGGCTGCGCAGCTTGGATTCGCTGTCGAGCACGCCGACCATGCGGTCGAACACCTGCGGTGGAGGCCCGTCGATGGACTCGAAGGTAACCGTCGCCCCGGAGCCGGCGCTCGGCGCCATCGCGTAGGAATTGCTGGGTGCGTTGCCGCCGGCGCAGCCGGCCAGCACGGTCGCCGCTGCCAGCAGCATGACCGCCAGCACGCGCGAGCCCGCGCGGCGCAAGATGGATGACGCTTCCCTCATTATGGACGGCAGCGATATCGTTAAAATCGATTAAGGTCTAGGGCAGAGGCGCCACAGATCCGGTGCATAACGGGCGCCAAGCTTGCGCATCGCCCCGGAATGAAACGACGTTGCCGGTGTGTTCACCCCTCCAACGCGATCGCGTGGATGTGACGGCCGTAGTCCGGCTCCTTGCGATGCACGGAGCGGCGATAGCTGAAGAAGCGCTCGTCGGCATAAGTGTCGAGGCCGAGATCGTCGATCATCAGGATACCGGCGGCTTCCAGCCGTTTCCGGATGAAGCCGGCGAGGTCGAACATCGCGTGGCCCTCGCGCACCGACGGGATGAAGAACACTGCGTTGTCCGCATCCGCCTCGATGAAGCGCGCCACGAACTCGTTGCCGACTTCGTAGCTGTTCTGCCGGATCAAGGGACCGATCGCGGCGATGATGCCGCTGCGTGTGGCGCCGAGCTTCTCCATCGCCAGAATCGTGGATTCCAGCACGCCGGTCAGTGCGCCTTTCCAGCCGGCATGGGCGCCGCCGATCACGCGCGCATTGGGATCGACGAACAGCACCGGGCCGCAATCGGCGGTGGAGACGCCGAGCGCGATGCCCGGCGTTTTGGTCACCAGCGCATCGCCCTTCGGCCGCGGGCCATCTGGCCAGGGTGCGTTGGCGACGAGGACGTCGGGTGAATGGATCTGATGCAGGCTGAGAAAGCGCTCCGGCGCAACGCCGACATGCTCGGCCATGCGGCGGCGGTTCTCGGCGACATCGGCCGGGTCATCGTTGGAGCCGAGCCCGCCATTGAGCGCGGCATAGATGCCGTTGGAGACGCCGCCTTCGCGCGTGAAAAAGGAATGGCGCAGGCCCGGCACCGCCGACAGCAACGACGAAGCAAGAGTCATCAATTGCCTCCGGCCTGTTCGAGATCGCTGAGGCCCGCTAATCCCGCCAGCCGCGGCTCCGAGATGCCCAGCACCTTGAACATCGCGCCCATGCCGCTGCGGCCCGTATCGGTCAGCCGCTTCAGCGCCACGGAAATGTCGGTGGCCACTTCCGGCGTTGCTTTCTGCATCAGCGCCGCCGCGCGGGTCTCGATGCCGACGCGCTTGAGGAAATCGCCTTGCGTCACCGGGCCGTGCACGCGAGCGCCGACGTCCTCCGCCGCGCGCGCGAGCGCCTGGAAGTCGACATGGGCGGTGACGTCGGCCTGGCCCGGCGCCTTCAGGGGATCGGTGAAGGTGTGGCGTGCGATGGCCTGGAAGGTATCGCCGGCGTCGCTGCGTAGGTGGCCGTAATCGATGATCAGCGCCGCGCCGTCCTGGTCGCGCACCCGTGTGGCGAGCTTCATGATCTCGGAATCGGGGCGCCATTCGAACACCGCGCCGACCGGCGCTGCGCGCACCAGCGGCGGCAGCAGGACGTCGAAGCGCGGCGTCGGCTCGGATGCGGCGCCGAACTGAAGCTTGCCGTTGGGATCGATCTCGATCACCCGCTCGTGCCAGCCGTCCTCGCGCTTGACCATCTGGTGGATCGGCAGCACGTCGAAATATTCGTTGGCGAGGACGATGCTCGGGCCTTCAGGCACGTCGTCGATGCTGTCGTGCCAGGCGATATTGCGCACGTTCGCCAGCGTCGCGCTCTGCCGGTCGCGCAGCACTGGATTGACCTCGACCATGTGAACGTGAAGCGCCTGGTAGAGTGGCGGTAGCACGCGCAAGGCGCGCAACGCGTCCGCCATCATGGTGCCGCGGCCGGGGCCGAGCTCGATCAGCCGCAGGAATTGCGGCGAGCCCATCTGCTTCCAGACCGAGGCGGTCCACAATCCCAACAGCTCGCCGAACATCTGGCTGACTTCGGGCGCGGTGGTGAAGTCGCCCTCTCGTCCCAATGGATCGCGCGAGACATAATAGCCGTAGCGCGGATGCATCAGGCACAATTCCATGTATCGCCAGACCGGCATCGGGCCTGAGGATTTGATCAGTGCCTTGATCTCATTGAGCAGCGGCTGTTCGGTCACGATCTGTCTTCTCGGAATGAATTAACTGATGGTATCGAGCGCCTTCGGCGCACCGCGCCTGACAGCCCATACAATAAGTATACCGCCGACAATAAGCATGGGGATCGACAACAGCATGCCCATGGTTAATCCGCCCCAGAGAAAGCCGAGCTGGACGTCCGGCTCGCGGAAATGCTCGCCGGCGATGCGGGTCAGGCCATAGATCAGGATAAAGCTGCCGAGGATCATGCCCGGCCGTTTCAAGGCGCCAAAGCGGATCATGATGGCGAGCACGGTGAACAGCAGGATGCCCTCCATGCCGGCTTCATAGAGTTGGCTCGGATGGCGCGGCAAATGCGAGGGATCGTGGGGGAAGATCATGGCCCAGGGCACGCTCGCATCGGTGGCGCGGCCCCACAATTCGCCGTTGATGAAGTTGGCGATCCGCCCGAGGAACAGCCCGATCGGCCCGACTGCGGTGGTGATGTCACCGAGCGACAGGATCGAGATCCGGTTGCGGTGGGCAAACCACATCACCGCGACGACGCAGCCGAGGAAGCCGCCATGGAACGACATGCCGCCTTCCCACAGCCGGAAGATCGCGATGGGATGCTCGATGAAGAACGGCAAATTGTAGAACAGCACGTAGCCGGTGCGGCCGCCCAGGATGATGCCGAGCGTGACCCAGAGGATGAAATCGTCGACCTGCACCAGCGAGATCGGCGCCGGCCCGCCCCACAGGCGCTCGTTCTTCAGCAGCGAGCGTGCGTAGAGCCAGCCGATCACGATGCCGCCGATATAGGCCAGCGCGTACCAGCGGATCGCAAACGGCCCGATCGCGACCGCGATCGGGTTGAAGGACGGGAAGTCGATCAGAAGAAGCTGCATCGCGCCTTCTATTGCTGGACGAGGTTGCGGCGATAGAGCGCCAGCAGCCGCTCCCAATGCCGCTCGGCGGCGTCGCGGTCGTAGACCGGGCGCTTGGGAAAGGCGAAGCCGTGATGGGTGCCGGGATAGATCTCGACCTCGGCTTTCGCGCCGCTCATGCCCTCTTTGACCTTCTCGATAATCTCCGGCGGCGCGTAGACATCAGTCTCGGCGCAGGCGAAATAGAGCTCGGCCCTGGTCTTGCCTGGAGCCAGATGCGGGCTGTCGTCCTGCTCCGTCGCGAGTTGCACACCGTAGATCGAGGCGGCGGCCTTGACGCTTTCAGGGAAATGCGTGGCGGCGTTGATGGCGTAGCGGCCGCTCATGCAGTAGCCGACGGTGCCGATGATTTTGGTGTTCGCGGCCGGCTGGCCTTCGGCATAGGTGAGCAGCGCGCTTGTGTCGTCCATGATCAAGGGAATCGTGAGTGAGCCCATCAGCGCGAACATGCGCTTGCGCTCCGGTGCGTTCGGATCGGCCGGCAGCGCGCCGAGCTCCATCACGCCGGAGCGGTAATAGAGGTTCGGCAGCATCACGTAATAGCCCGATGTCGCGAGCCGGCGCGCCATGTCGCGTAGCTCTTCACGGATCGCCGGCGCGTCCATGTAGAACAGGATGACCGGGAACGGTCCGCCGCGCTCGGGATGGACGATGAAGGTCGCGGTGTGGCCGTCCTTGGTGGGAATTGCGATCTGATGCTCGATCATGTCTTGCGTTCCGCTTTGTGATTCTTGTTATGCAGGGACGTTGAATACGATTGCAAGGAAACCGAGGCATGACAAGGATACCGCCGCGCAGCCCTTGAACCGGCCTCCGCGGATTGCCATTGTCTTTCCGCGCGTTCGCGCAAAGTTTATCGGAGGCTGCCAGGAGACCGACATGACCCAGACCACCAACCGGTTTTTCGACGAGATCGGCCGCCTGATGAACGATGCCGCCGGTGCGGCCCAGGGCGCCAAGCGAGAATTCGATACCGTGCTGCGCAACCAGGCCGAAAAATTCCTGCGTGACATGGACCTGGTCAAGCGCGAGGAGTTCGAGGCGGTCAAGGACATGGCCCGCCTGGCGCGCGAGGAGAACGAAGCGCTGAAGGCGCGGATCGCGGCGCTGGAGGCCAAGCTCGGCGGGTAAAGCCGGTATGACGGCGCCAGGGTGGGAACCACCCCATTCTCCTTGTCATTTCTGCATCTTCCGGGTAAAAGCCCGCCAGTTCGTGGCCCCCGCACCCCTGGAGGCTTGCTGCGAACGATGCCATGGGCCGCGCTGCGGCCCATTAACTTTTGCAAAAACAAGGACTTAGACTATGGCGACGACCGTCAAGGAATTGAAGGCGACCGCACGTCCGAAGAGCGGCAAGGGGGCCGCCCGGGCTGAGCGTCGCGCCGGGAGAGTGCCCGGAGTGATCTATGGTAACAACCAGCCCCCGCTCCCGATCTCGGTTGACGATCGTGAACTGCGCCAGCGCATCCTCGCCGGCCGGTTCCTGACCACGCTGGTCGACGTCGAACTCGACGGCAAGAAGCACCGCGTGATTCCGCGCGACTACCATCTCGATCCGGTCAAGGACTTCCCGATCCACGTCGACTTCATGCGACTCGGCGAAGGCGCCACCATCCGCATCAGCGTCCCGCTGCATGTCGTGAAGGCCGAAGGTTCGCCCGGCGTGAAGCGCGGCGGCGCCGTCAACATCGTCGCCCATGTGATCGACCTCGAATGCGGTGTCGAGAACATCCCGCAGTTCATCGAGGTCGATGTCGGTTCGCTCGAAATCGGTCACTCGCTGCATCTGTCGGACGTCAAGCTGCCGGCCGGCGTGAAGGCGCTGACCTCCGCGGACGCGACCCTCGTCACCATCGTGCCGCCGTCCGGCTACGCCGAAGAGCAGAAGGCCGCTGCTGCGGCTGCTGCCGGTGGCGCTGCTCCGGCCGCGGGTGCTGCTCCGGCGGCAGGTGCTGCGGCTCCGGCCGCGGGTGCTGCTGCTCCGGCGGCTGCTGCCAAGGCTCCTGCTGCCAAGGCTCCCGCCGGCGGCGACAAGAAGAAGTAATCTCTCAAAGCTGGCGCGCGGTCTTTGATCGCGCGCCGAGCGAGGGGCGCGCCGCGTCATGCGACTGTTTGTTGGGCTCGGCAATCCCGGCGCGAAATACGCACGTAACCGGCACAATATCGGCTTCATGGCCGTCGACGAGATTGCGCGGCGTCATGGTTTCGCACCATGGCGCCGTCGTTTTCAGGGCGAGACCTCGGAAGGCGCGCTCGGACCCGAGCGCGTGATCCTGCTCAAGCCGACGACCTACATGAACGATTCCGGCCGCAGCGTTCAGGAGGCGGCAAGCTTCTTCAAGATCGCGCCGGGCGACACCACGGTGTTTCACGACGAGCTCGAATTGCCGCCGGGCAAGGTGCGGGTGAAGATCGGCGGCGGCATCGCCGGGCATAATGGCCTGCGCTCGATCTCGGCGCATATCGGCAACGAGTATCGCCGGGTGCGGCTCGGCATCGGTCATCCCGGCGTCAAGGAGCTGGTGCATGGCCACGTGCTGTCGGACTTCGCCAAGGCCGACAACGATTGGGTGGCGACGCTCTGCGATGCAGTTGCAGAGCACGCCGCACTGCTCGCCAAGGGCACGGACGCGACCTTCGCCAACAGGGTGCATCTCGCCATGCAGGCGAAGGGATTTTTGACCAAGGACGACAACGGCAAGGAATAACGCTCGTGGGATTCAAATGCGGGATTGTCGGGTTGCCCAATGTCGGCAAGTCGACCTTGTTCAATGCGCTGACCGAGACGGCCGCGGCGCAAGCCGCGAACTATCCATTCTGCACCATCGAGCCGAATGTCGGTGAGGTCGCGGTGCCCGATCCGCGGCTCGACAAGTTGTCGGCGATCTCCAAGTCGGCGCAGATCATTCCGACCCGGCTGACCTTCGTCGACATCGCCGGTCTCGTGCGCGGCGCCTCCAAGGGTGAAGGCCTCGGCAACCAGTTTCTGGCCAACATCCGCGAGACCGATGCCATCGCGCATGTCGTGCGCTGCTTTGAGGATTCCGACATCACCCATGTCGAGGGCAAGATCGCCCCGCTCGCCGACATCGAGACCATCGAGACCGAGCTGATGCTCGCCGACCTCGACAGCCTCGAGAAGCGCGTCGACAACCTCACCAAGAAGGCCAAGGGCAACGACAAGGACGCCAAGGAGCAGCTCGACCTCGTCAACCGCACGCTGGTGCTGCTGCGCGAGGGCAAGCCCGCGCGCCTCGTCGAGCGCAAGGCGGAGGAGGAGCGCGCCTTCGGCATGCTCGGCCTGCTCTCGTCAAAACCCGTGCTTTACGTCTGCAACGTCGAGGAAAGCTCGGCCGCCACCGGCAACTCGTTCTCCAAGGCGGTTGAGGAGCAGGCGGCGAAGGAAGGCGCGGTTGCCGTCGTCATCTCCGCCAAGATCGAATCCGAGATCGCTACGATCTCGCGTGACGAGCGCGCCGACTTCCTGGAGACGCTGGGTCTCGAAGAGGCCGGACTCGATCGTCTGATCCGCGCCGGCTACAGGTTACTCGACCTCATCACCTATTTCACGGTGGGCCCGAAGGAAGCGCGCGCCTGGACCATCTATCGCGGCACCAAGGCGCCTGGCGCGGCCGGCGTAATCCACACCGACTTCGAGAAGGGCTTCATCCGCGCCGAGACCATCGCCTATGAGGACTATGTTGCGTTCAACGGCGAATCCGGCGCGCGCGATGCCGGCAAGCTGCGCCTCGAAGGCAAGGAATACGTCGTCGCCGACGGCGACGTGATGCATTTCCGGTTTAATACCTGAGACGGTGGGTTACGCCTTCGGCTAACCCACCCTACGATTTCTGCGCGCGCCTCACCGCACCCCGCCGCCCTGGTCCCGGATCGCGCCGAGATGCTCGTTGATGCGGAATACGATCAGGATCAACTCCGCGGCGATGCGCGAGAACACGATTCCGACGACGACGCCCGCGATCGATTCCAGCACGACCAGAAAGCCCGCGAACGGACTGATCGCCATCGCGGTGAGGCCGGCGAAGATTCCGGAGAGTCCGAACAGGCAGATCACGCCGATCACCAGCCAGTAGAAAGTCTTGATGATCGTCGGCGTGATGAAGCGGTCCCATTGAAACAGATCGCTGAATGAAAACATCTCTCTCCCCCGGGCAAATCGTGTCCCCCGGCCGCGTCAATCCGACAATGAGGCAGGTCCGGCCCGACTCGCCGAATGTAGCACGAGCTATGCGAGCCGGCGGGTTGAGATTGCCGCAAAGTGCGGCCACAATCTGTCCTTCCCGCAAAGCATTGCCAAGATGACCCTGACCTTCGAAGATTTCCCGCCCGGCCGGTATGGAACGTTCGGCCCGCGCCATGTCACCCGCGACGAGATTTTGGCCTTTGCCGCCGAATTCGATCCGCAACCGATGCACCTCGACGAGGAGGCCGCCAGCAAGAGCATGCTGCGCGGCCTGTCCGGTTCGGGCTGGCACCTCTGCTCGCTGATGATGCGGATGATGGCCGATGGCTTCATCACCCGCGCCGCCTCGCTCGGATCGCCCGGCGTCGACGAGGTGCGCTGGCTGTCTCCGTTGCGGCCCGGCGACGACCTCATGCTCGACGTCGACGTCGTGGAAGCCCGCACCTCGAAGAGCAGGCCGAGCCTCGGCATCGTCAAGTTCAAATGCACCATGCGCAATGCCAAGGGCGAAGCGCTGTGTGAGATGACCTCGCCGATCCTAATCGGGCGGCGCGCGGGAGCGGTCTGATGGCATTCTTCGAGGAGATCGAGATCGGCGATCGCCGCGAGATCGGCGCCTATCATTTCACGGCGGAATCCATCAAGACCTTCGCCGCGAAATTCGATCCGCAGCGCTTCCATCTCGATGAGGAGGAAGGCAAGAACTCGCTGTTCGGCGGGCTCGCGGCGTCCGGCTGGCATGTCGGCTCGGCCTGCATGAGTCTGCTTGTCGCCGACGGCCAGCGTCTGGCGCGCGAGGCTGCTTCGCGCGGCGAGGAGATCGCGGTGTGGGGTCCGTCGCCGGGCTTTCGCGACCTGCGCTGGATCAGGCCGGTGCTCGCTGGCGACACGGTCTCCTACGCCAATGTCGTCATCGAGAAGCGCACCTCCGCCTCGCGCCCCGGCTGGGGCATTTTGTCGGCCCGCACCACCGGCACCAACCAACGCGGCGAAGAGGTCTATTCCATCACCGCCTCGGCCTTCGTGCCGATGCGCGGGAAACCCGGTTAGACCTGTTCCAAAATGAACAGCCGAAAAGAGCGCGCCAGTGTTGCCCGCGCGCTATGGACGCGATTCCGGCCGGCTGCCATAAGCCCTCCCAAGATGGCTGGTCCCTGCGAAGCAGCTGCCGGAACCATCGAGTTGCTAACCAATTATGAACCTGTCGCTGTCTATTTGAACGAACTGGGCAGACGACAGGGGACGAGCACAATGGCAGACCGCGGCGCACTCAAGCTGGTCGGATTTATCTTCGCTACCGCCACGCTGGCCGTGATGTTGATCGCCGGCATGGTGGTGAAGGGCTACGCCGATGGCGCCTACACCCTGGAAGCCTCGACGGTCGAAGCGAGCCGTTAAGAGTTCGTTAACTCCGCGGGGCCACGAAGCGGCCCCGCCCTCAGCGGCTATAGACGAACGCCAAAATCGCGATCGCAACAGCGAGCAGCCCGACAAAGCGCAGCATGATGGTTCCGAACTGGTTCGGCGCGGGCCGCAACGGTATCGGGTCCATGTTATCGGGCCGAATGCTTTCCATCTGAAAATATCCCCTCGCCCGGCCTTAGGCGGCACGAGCGCTTGGCATTGGTCGCCGGGAATGGGCGGACGGTTCAAGAGAGTGTGGCCCCAGAATCAAAACCACCGCGCCCCTTCCGGAGCGCGGCGGCTGGTGATGCTTGCTGCTTGCGATCAGCTGTTGCGCAGGCCGTCAGCGGCGCGCTTCCACTGGGCGACGTTGTCGGCGATCATGCGGGTCGACTTCATCGCGGCCTGGCTGAGCTGGGCGTAGCCGGAGATCTCGCGCTGGACGCGCTGGCCTTCGGCATGGAGCAGGTCGCGCAGGCTCTCGAGCTCGGAGATCAGATTCTCGATCTCGGCGAGCGAGGTGCCGGCGACGCGCTGGATCAGCGAGTTGACGTTGGTGACGGTGGCTTCCGCGCTCGGATCGAGCGGCGGCGCGTCGGCGGTGGTCGCGGCCGGCCGGCGCAGATAGGCGATGTCGTTGCGGACGAAATCGCGGATGCCGGCTTCGACTTCCGTCACGGCGGCGAGGTTGGTGTCGACCGTCTCGGTCTCGGTGGTTTCGGTCTTTTCCGGACGCATGGCGTTCATCGTTATTCCCCTGTTCGCGTTGAGCGCAGCGCGAGTGTCCCCCGCACGACGATGTATGTCAGGCCGGTCCATCAGGGCGTTGGATTTTGACCGCAACGGGGCCGAGATGCGGCAAGGGCGGACCATTCGGGGGCTTTGACGTGGCGCATGGTTACGAGAGTCTAAAGAAGATTCACCAGCTCTTCTTGAAGCCTGCGGTCAGGCTCTTGTTGATCGCGCCCTGCGAGGTCTCGCCGACCGAGCCGGAGACAGTGACGTTGTCGAACAGCTTCTGCTCGGCGCCGACCTTGCGCAGCCATTTGTCGTCGGTGGTCGACATGGTCTGGCCGGCGGTGATGCTGGTGCCGGTGTCGGTAATGGTGACCTTGGCGGACTGGTCGGTCTCGTAATTGCGGGTGATGTGCCCGCCGACGCCGGGCAGCGCGGTGGTGCCCTGCTGGTTGACGCTGTAGCCGTTCTGAAGCGTCAGCGAATAGTCGTTCGACAGCGGCACCGACTTGGTGAGCGAGGCGCCAAGCCTGCTCTGCTCGGCGCCGGGATCGACGCGGGCCTCGACCGCGGTCTTATCCCAGACGGGGCCCGCGCCCGGCGCGGTCGCGGCGGCCCAGGCGCTGCCGGAGGATTGCGGCAGGTTGCCGCCATTGGCGGCTTTCTCCGCCAACAGCTCCGACATTGTGGTCGGCTCTTTCGCGACTGTCATGTCGGCGCCGATGCGGGTGTCCCAGAACGAGGAGACCGACTGCTTCACGGTCACGGCCGAGGAGCCGTTGGCGTTGGCGTTGGTCGACCAGTTCATGCCGTTATTGGCGGCGGCCTTCGCGCGCTTCTTGGCGGCGATGATGTCGTTGAGCGTGCCGGCGTCGATGGCGAGCTGGCTCCAGTCGAGCTTGTCGACATCGATGCCTTTGAGCACGTCGGGATCGTTGACGTCGGCGGTATCAGCGGCCTCGCTCTCCTCGTCAGGCGCGGTGGCGGTGGGGGCGGGGGAGAAGGGCGGAATGATCTGCGCCTGGGCCGTCAGCACCGAGCCGAAAATGAACGCGGCCGCCAGCGGCAGCCTGATCCAGCCAAAACCTGTCGAGAATTCCATTGCCTTGCCCGCAAGCCCAGTTCGCGCAGAGGATGCGGAACTATCGTTGCAAAATTGTGGCGCCAACGACACCCCAAATAACGAACCAACGGGCCGCGCGAAAGTCGCGCGCCCGATGACGAGCTTCTCCACGACGGCATCCGGCGGGGCTGGAGGCCGGAACGCGTCGCGGCAGCATCAATCGATCGGTCCCGAATTGCGGAGCCCGTTGGTGTCCCCTTCAGCCGACGCTGGTCATCTTTGGCAGATGAATGGCGCGGCCGAGTGCCTGCTCGACCAGGTCGAAGGTGTCGATCAGCACACGCATGTTGATGAGCCGGTCCGCCCTGAACTGAGCGAACTGCGCGACCCGCAAGCTGATCGGCTTGTCGGAATCGAGCGCCGTCAGCGAATAGCGCAGCATCGAGGAGGCGGAATCGACGCCGAGCATGATGCTCTCGCGCTCGAAGCGGCGAACGTGGAAATTGTCGGCGAGCTGGCGGATGACCTGGAGCACCGCCGCCTTGCCCTCGCGTGCGCCCAGGAACGGAAACATGTCGATCGGACCATAGATCGCCCACGCGACGTCCTCGTCGATCAGGGCCTCGATGTCCTCGAACTGCCGGTCGTTGATCGCGCGGTGCAACGCGCGCGAGAAACGCCAGAGGCTGTGCTCTGTCATTTGGGGCGTCCTGAAACTGGCTTGCAAAAAAACGAAAAACAACCCCATGCACAGTAGGCGCAGCGGGGTCGTTCAATTCATTGGTGTACGAACAAATACGGGATTTCGGCCAAAACGCAATTCACGTTTTCGCAATGCAGAATTGAATGCGTTTTGTGAGATTTACAATAGAACCCCGTATTTTACCGGTCCCGGCCCGCCGACCGGTGCAGCGCACGGCGCGCCTTGCCGTGCAGGGAGCACTGGAACCCGAACGCGCCCGCGCCCGTTGAGACGCCGACACCGCATCCGGAGACATCGACCATGAAATCCCCGCTCATCGCCATCGCCGCAGTACTTCTCATCTGTGGCGCGACATCCGCCGCCGATGCCAAGGGCTGCATCAAGGGCGCCATCGTCGGCGGCGTCGCCGGCCATTATGCCGGCCATCACGGCATGCTCGGCGCCGCCGCCGGCTGCCTCTACGGCAGGCACCACGCGAAAGAGCAGCAGGACAAGCAGCAGCAACAGAGCCAGGCGAACGGGCAGGGCAAGCTGTAAGTTCTCGTCATTTGGGCCGCGCGAAGCCGCGAATGCACCGGCGGTCGGCCCCCTCGCCCCGCGCGCGGCGGGGCAATGGCAAATGAGTGAACTTGGCGGGAAGCTTGCCTGCCGCCATCCTTCGAGACGCCCGCCTCCGGCAGGCCCTCAGGATGAGGAGGGAGCGCGCGGCCGCAGCTTCCACGGCACCGATGCCACTTAGCCTCATCCTGAGGAGACCGCGGAGCGGTCGTCTCGAAGGACGAGGCGCGCGCTCAGACCGCCGATAAGACGTCATATGCGATCGCCCTCCGCAAGCGGGACGAGGTGAAGAGCAGCCCGTGACCCATCTCACATCATCCGTCTCCCCCTGCGGCTAATTTCATCCGCATGTCATCAGGGAGACGTGCCATGGCCATCATCGCCGCCGCGAGAAAGCCCCGCCTGCACAATGCGCTCGAAGCCTTTGCGCTGACCGCGATCCTCCAGAGCTTCCCGACCTTCGCCACCGCCGCGCTGCTGCTCAAGCTGTTCGGCAACCGCGACCTCGTCGGCGACCCCGGCGTCGCCATCTTCGTCGTGTTGGCCTCGGCGGTTCATGCGGTGATCGCGGTGACGCTGGGGCCGATGGTCCCGGCGCTCGCCAGGCTGCTCTACGAGCCGAGTTTCTTCGATCCCGATTTGTCGCTCGCCGACAAGATCACGGAATGGCGCACCCATCCGGCAGCCTCGATGCAGCTCGTCGCGATCGTGCTGATGCTGTCGGTGATGGCGGTGGTGACGGCGAGCGTGGGGTGAGGGGTGCTCTCCACTCGTTATTCCGGGGCGCCCAAGCGGCGAGCCCGAAATCCATTATACCGCTGCAAAAAACCTGACTATTCGGCCGAGTACGCTTCTTGGGCGGCTTCCTCCAATAGGCGCTTCACCTCAATCTCGTCTTCGCCGAACGTCACCATCACATCGGGAAAGCCGATTAGCAGCAGCGGGCATGGATTACCGACGCCGCGTTGTACGCGGTCGTGCAGCTTGCCCCAGTGCGTTGTTGCGGCCCCGAACTTGTCACTGACAAAGTGATCCACCCAAGCTTCGCGAAATGGCACCGGATTCTTCTTGCGCGTGACCCGCTTCGTGACTTCTGCAATTTGTCGCTTTGTTCGGTTTAGGCCGATCCGCTCCATGTCGTCGTGGGAGTTCACCTGATGCTCGTCGACGAAACGTCTGACCAATCGTTTCATCGCAGCTTGCAGGCTGCTTCCTCGAGTGATGATGATACCGAGCGAAATGGCACCATCGGAATGAAGTCTCTTGAAGTTCTCGAGGTCGCGATCGAAGAATGGACCTTGTTGTTCCATTCGATCTCGAGGGCGATCGTGCCGGCGTTGAACGTTCTTACGTGATCGATTTCGTGTGATTGCGCTTCGCGCTGCACGCCATCGATAATCCGTTGGACGACAAAATTGTGCTTGCGCCACTCGTGAGCCGCGAGCGCTCTTCGGAGCCGCTGTGTGCCCTTTGTCTCGCCACCCCCGGATCCAATAATTTCTTCAATCGGAATGGTCGAAGCTTCAAGTACGCTTTCGAGCTGCTCGGCGACCTCCGGGAAGTCGACGCTGAGGATAGCTTGGGCATGTGAACGGAATTCGACTTCAAATCCCCGTTTTCTGAGGCGATCAAACATCTGCTCTCGCAGTCCCCTACGAATCTCAAATAATTATCCACTATCCATCTTGAGAACGTAACATGAACACGCTATTATGCGCCCTGCTTGGCGCGTATATCGCTGGACATGGCTAAGACCTTGGAGTCGCCGATGCTTTCCGCCGGTGAAGATTTGCTGCGCTTTGCCGCAGATCGACGATTTTCGACAATCCTAGCAGACCCTCCGTGGCAATTTACGAACAAGACCGGAAAGGTCGCCCCCGAGCACAAGCGCCTTTCGCGCTACGGGACGATGAAACTCGACGAGATCAATGCGTTGCCGGTGGCGGATATAGCCACTCCGACCGCGCATCTGTATCTTTGGTGCCCTAACGCGCTGCTGCCCGATGGGCTGGCCGTGATGAAGGCGTGGGGCTTCAATTACAAGTCCAACATCGTCTGGCACAAGGTCCGGAAGGACGGCGGCTCGGATGGACGTGGCGTGGGGTTCTATTTTCGAAATGTTACTGAAGTGATCTTGTTCGGGGTCCGCGGAAAGAATGCGCGCACGCTTGCTCCCGGACGTCGACAGGTGAACTTGCTTGCAACGCGGAAGCGTGAGCACTCGCGCAAACCGGATGAGCAGTACGATATTATCGAAGCTTGTTCGCCTGGACCGTTTGTTGAGCTTTTCGGTCGCGGCACCCGCAAGGGGTGGAAGACATGGGGTGATCAGGCGGCGGATTATAAGCCTACGTGGAACACGTATGCCAATCACTCGCAGGCGGGCTTAACCGCGGCGGAGTGACTCCCGCCAAGTCGAGATGCTTCTTCACGTATCTGATGTCTTTCGCCGTAAGGTTTAGTTTTCGGCGGCCATTGACTTACGCAAGAGTAAGTGCCACGTTCAACGGGCTTCTGTGAGCTTCGTGCGCAGCTGTGCACTGAAGGGATCCGCAGAGTGAAACCGAAAGGACACTGCAATGACCGCTGGTCATGGCACCGCTACTGGTGCGTTTAAACTTCCCTACAGCTTGATTCGAAACCTGACGTCGCCTGACGAAAAGGCGAACGGCGTGCAGACGTGGTTCGCAAACGTCAGCGCGCGGGATGTTCTCAAGATTGGAACAGAAGATAATTTGCGTTCCTACATAGCGGAGCATGCGCAGTCGAAACGTAATCCGGTACACAAGCAGATTCAGAATACGATTGAAAATTTGCCTGATCGGTTCATCAATCGTAACTCGGGAATCACCATTACATGTACCGACTGCGAGGTCGACGATTCTAAGAAAGCTGCTCACCTTAGCAATGCGAGCATCATCAATGGGGCTCAGACGCAAGGCGAGTTGAGGCGCTACCTGACGAGTGACGAAGGTGAAGATGCCGATTTCATGGTGCGCGTTGAAATCATCATGGAGCCTGCTCACGATCAGATTGTAGAAATTGCTATCGCCCGAAACACAGCGACTTCGGTCAAAAGCGTTTCACAGGCGGGAGCTCGAGGCTACCTAACCGAACTGAAAACGTCGGTCGAAGGTGCGCTGCCAGGCGAAACCCTGCAGATGAGTGAAACCGATACCGCCGGCCTCAATACCCAGGCAGTATTGCAGTGGTCCCGGCTACTGATGCCGCAAAAGATGCTCGGAGCCGGCGCACCGCGAAATTTCGCGTACAAGCAAGGCGGCAAGTGCCTTACTGACTTCAGCAATTGGGCATCCAACGTAAAGTCTGATGCTGCAATGAAGAAAATGTATGACTTCACTGTTCAAATCGGCCCCATTGGTATTTGCGAATATCGCTATTGGGAGCAGCATGAAGGTTGGAATGGTCATCGGCTTCACGAATACGGAAAGAGAAGCGATAAGCCACACGGTGGGCGCCCGATAAAGCGCGACAAAACCAGTGGGAAGGTCGTATGGGTCGCGCCGGGGATCCTTTTTCCTATTATGTCCGCGTTAAGTGCGTTTGTTCGCCAAAAAAATGGCAAGTGGCTGCTGGAAAAGCCCAAACTCTTCAAAGAAGAAGAGTTAATTCGGCGAGCTGTCCAGCAATTCCGAGCTTTGGATCGGGATGTAGCCGTGATGGGTCGCAGTGAGGCAGCTTATGACGCCCTGAGCATCTACACCGAGACCATTGCTACCGTTTTGGCTGATAAATAGACGCAAAGATGGGGCGGTGTGTTTCGCCGCCCCATTTTTGGCAGATGTTTCGGCTGCTGCAATCAACTTAACGGCCCTACCTCTTCTTCCACCCACCCCGATGCCCCGGCGTCCCTCCGCTTGACCGCGGCGCTGGCCCGAACTCCGGCCCCGACTGCTTTGAGTCGGTCGGCTGGATGATCCGGCTCGTGCCGCCGAACGGCTTTGACGGCAGCGTCGCGCTCTCGCGATAGGGCAGCGATTCCGGGCCATGCATCTCGTCGAGATGCGGCTTGTGCACCTTCGAGCCGCTGCCGCCGCCGCCGCTCGCTTTCAGCGCCGAGCTCACGGTCTTCTTCTTCATCGCGTTGACCGGCAGGTTTGCCGCGTCGCCGTATTTCTTCGCACCCGCATAGGCGCCGGCCTTGCCTGCGACCGCGCGTTGCTTGACGGTGGGGTCGTCGACCACGGCGAGCTCGGTAGCGCGCAGGCGCTTGACTTCGTCGCGCAGGCGGGCGGCTTCCTCGAAGTTCAGATCGGCGGCGGCCTCGCGCATGCGGGTTTCGAGATCGCCGAGCACGGCTTCGAAATTGTGGCCGATCGAGATGATGTCGTCGGTCATGTCGTGGCCGCCGACCTCGACCAGCACGTGGTCGCGCTCATAGACGGAGTTGAGGATGTCGCCGATCTGCTTCTTCACGCTCTCCGGCGTGATGCCGTTGGCGGTGTTGTACTCGACCTGCTTTTCGCGGCGGCGGTTGGTCTCGGCAATGGCGCGCTCCATCGAGCCCGTCATCTGGTCGGCATAGAGGATCACCTTGCCGTCGACGTTGCGCGCGGCGCGGCCGATGGTCTGGACCAGCGAGGTTTCGCTGCGCAAAAAGCCTTCCTTGTCGGCATCGAGAATGGCGACCAGCGCGCATTCGGGAATGTCGAGGCCCTCGCGCAGCAAATTGATGCCGACCAGCGCGTCGAAGGCGCCGAGGCGCAGATCCCGGATGATCTCGATGCGCTCGATGGTGTCGATATCAGAGTGCATGTAGCGGACGCGAATGCCCTGTTCGTGCAGATATTCGGTGAGGTCCTCCGCCATGCGCTTTGTCAGCACCGTGATCAGCGAGCGGTAGCCGGCCTGGGCCGTGGCGCGCACCTCGCCGACGAGATCGTCGACCTGAGTGCGGGCGGGGCGGATGTTGACCGGAGGATCGATCAGCCCGGTCGGGCGGATGACCTGCTCGACGAACACGCCGCCGCTCTCGTTCAGCTCCCAGCCGCTCGGCGTTGCCGATACCGCGACCGTCTGCGGCCGCATCATGTCCCATTCCTCGAAACGCAGCGGGCGGTTGTCCATGCAGGAGGGCAGGCGGAAGCCGTATTCAGCCAAGGTCGCCTTGCGACGGAAGTCGCCGCGGAACATGCCGCCGATCTGCGGCACGGTGACATGGCTTTCGTCGGCGAACACCAGCGCGTTGTCGGGCACGTATTCGAACAGCGTCGGCGGCGGCTCGCCGGGGCGGCGTCCCGTCAGATAGCGCGAATAGTTCTCGATGCCGGCGCAGCTGCCAGTCGCCTCCATCATCTCGAGGTCGAAGGTGGTGCGCTGCTCCAGCCGCTGCGCTTCCAAAAGGCGGCCCTGGTCGTGGAGCTGGTCGAGCCGCATCTTCAATTCGGATTTGATCGACTTGATCGCCTGCACCAGCGTCGGGCGCGGCGTCACATAGTGCGAATTGGCGTACATCTTGATGAATTCGAGCTCGTCTTGCTTATGGCCGGTGAGCGGATCGAACTCCTCGATGGTCTCGATGGTGTCGCCGAACAAATTCACGCGCCAGGCGCGGTCCTCATAGTGTGCCGGAAAGATGTCGATGACGTCGCCGCGCACGCGGAAAGTGCCGCGGGTAAAATCGGCCTGGGTGCGCTTGTATTGCAGCGCGACGAGATCGGCGATCAGCTGGCGCTGGTCGATGCGCTCGCCCTTCTTCAGCGCGAAGGTCATCGCGGTGTAGGTCTCGACCGAGCCGATACCGTAGATGCAGGACACCGAGGCGACGATGATGACGTCGTCGCGTTCGAGCAGCGCGCGCGTCGCCGAGTGGCGCATGCGGTCGATCTGCTCGTTGATCGAGGAATCCTTCTCGATATAGGTGTCGGTGCGCGGAACATAGGCTTCCGGCTGATAGTAGTCGTAGTAGCTGACGAAGTACTCGACGGCGTTATCGGGGAAGAAGCTCTTGAACTCGCCATAGAGCTGGGCGGCCAGCGTCTTGTTCGGCGCCAGGATCAGGGCCGGGCGCTGCGTCTTCTCGATCACCTGCGCCATGGTGTAGGTCTTGCCCGAGCCGGTGACGCCGAGCAGCACCTGGGTGCGGTCGTTACGCTGGATGCCCTCGACCAGCTCGGCGATCGCGGTCGGCTGGTCGCCGCGCGGCTCATAGTGGGACTTGAGCTCGAAGCGCACGCCGCCTTCGGATTTTTCCGGGCGCGGCGGCCGATGCGGCGTCCACACATTCAGGGAGCCATCATCCTTGCGGAACTCCGGACGGCCCTCGCGGATCAGGGATTCCAGCGCTTCGGCCGTGGCCTTGACGCCGAGCGCCTCCATCTTGCTGCGCGGCGGCCGCGCCAGCGCCTCGGCGTCGTCTTCCTCGGTGGGAAGGCCGAGTTGGCGGGCCAGTTCGGGATCGAGTGTCGGGATCGTGGCGGAGGTTCCGTAGTTGGCCTGCGGGCCCTCGTCCAGCCCGCCTCCCGCGCGCGGGGGAGGGTTGGGAGGGGATGGAAAATCCTTTGGCGTCGACGCGCGCGCCCGATGCGCGGCGGCCTCGCCGCCGGCGCGGCGGTCGCGCGAATTGTCCGGCGGCGGCCGTAGCCCGGTGCCCGAGCCCATGCCGGCATCGCCGCGATTGATCGCGGGATTGAGCAGTTCGGCCAGCGCCGGCCCGATCGGCCGCACGTCAGGCCGGTGCGCCTTCGAGTTGGGAGCCTTCGAGGTCGATGTCTTGGATTTGGGGGATTTTGGGGGAGCAGGTTTCTTCGCCATGCTCCGAATATGGGACGAGTCCGCCGCTCAGAAAAGGGCGAAAGCCGGCCTGTGCGCAGGCTGCTGACAGCAGGTTGGCAGCAGGCCTTGCTCTCACGCCGCCGGCAGCGGCCCGTCGCCGTCCACGACCGTCAGGCGCGGCTCGAGGATGTCGAGATGGATCCCGCCGCAATCGGTGCAGCGCATGGTCCAGTACTCGCACCCGGCGCGGCCGCCGATCACACGCAACACCGTGAGATCGCCATCGCATTCCGGGCATATTGCCAGCACCTTGCGCGAATAAATTCTCGGCTGCGGAGCGTCTTCGAATTCGATGACTGACATGAACCTGTCCCCCTGTTGCGCCGCGCTGTCGCTCGGTCCTGTTGCCGTCTCGCAGGCTTACTCGTCGTCGCTGTCGTCGGCGCGCCGGCGGAAGCGATCGATGTGATGCTTGGCGTCGGCGATCGCAGCGTCCGGATCGGGCCAGGCGAAGCCGACTTCCATGGCCGGGAACAGCACGCCGTCGATGGCAACCGGGCTGAAATCGGCGCGCCGGATCCGGGCGTGCCACAGTCCCTTGCCAGCTTCGAAGGATTCGATGTCAAAGCCGTCGTAGAGGGTCGTCATTGGTAGTCCCCAAATGCTCTTGTCGGAGGGTTAGAGGACCACGTTTGCGGATTTCGGACTGTGAAGCCGTTCACAAGCCGCCGGCTTTTTCACCCGATCGGGTGAGGGGCAGAGCGTTTTCGAGCGAAGTGGATACCGGTTCGCGTGAAGAAAACGCGTCAAAACGAGATTCTAACCCCGTCCGGCGCGTCCGAGCCGCCGCGGGCGGGCCGCGGGTTCCGCCGCCACCCGCATGATCCAGCGCCGGAACGCGGCAAAGTCGCGCTGTTCGGTCTGGAAACTGCGGTAGAGCAGGTACCAGCGCATGCCCTTGGGCACCGAGAGGTCGAATGGCGCCACCAGCCGGCCGGCGGCGAGATCGTCGTCGATATAGGGCCGGATGCCCATGGCGATGCCGAGCCCGTCGGCGGCGGCTTGGAGTGCCTGGCCGTAGAACTGGAACTCGGGACCGCGCGCATTGATGCGCGTGACGCCTGCGGCCTTGAGCCAGATTGGCCAGTCCTCCGGCGAATGCGTGACGCGGATCAGGCCGGGCCCCTTGAGGTCGGCCGGCCGCTTCAGTCCGTTGGCAAGACGGGGCACGCAGACCGGCGTCAAATCGCCTGCGAACAAGGGTTCAGCCACGAGCCCGGGCCAGTCGCCGGTGCCAAGCTTGATGCCGCAACTCCAGTCCTCGCCGAACGGCACCTCGGCGCCGCCGGTGGTGAAGCGCACCTCGATGTCGGGCTCCTCGTTGCGAAAATCCGACAGCCGCGGGATCAGCCAGCGCATCGCAAAAGTGTGGCCGACGCCGATGGTGAGCACGCGCACGCTGGACGGCGCCGTCACCTGCGCGGTGAGGCTCGCGAGCGCATCGAAGATCGGCGTCAGTCCGTTCTGATAGGCGCGCCCCGCCTGCGTCAGCACCAGTCTGTTGGCCTTGCGCGCGAACAGCGCCACGCCGAGCCGCTCTTCCAGCAGATGCACCATGCGGCTGACGGCGGCCGCCGACACGCTGAGCTCGACGCCTGCCGCAGCAAAGCTGCCGGTCCGCGCCGCCGCCTCGAATGCCTTGATGCCGTTGAGAAAGAGCAGCCGCCGCAAACGCAAGACCCTCAGGAAAGCTGATGCCAGGCCAAGATAACTCAGTTTGCGCAGAAGGGGCAAGCGAGGCACGCTCTCTTCGCCTCTCCCCGCGTGCGGGGAAGAGGCCGGAATTTGCGACAGCAAATTCCGGGTGAGGGGGACTCTCCGCGAGTCCGTCTCGCACCGTCCCCGTTGAGACTCCCCCTCATCCCACCCTCTCCCCGCAAGCGGGGCGAGGGAGCGAAGCAGCTTGCGCCCCTTACGCGCCCACCACCGGAGAATTCCTTCGTGACATCAATTATGATCGCTGCCCTTGGATTGCTGATGGTCGCCACTGCATTCTTGTCGGGGCTGTTCGGCATGGCGGGCGGGCTGATCCTGATCGGCGTGTTGCTGGCCTTGATGCCGCTGCCGACCGCGATGGTGCTGCATGCGATCACGCAGATGGCCTCGAACGGCTGGCGCGCCCTGCTGTGGCGGGCGCATATCCGCTGGCGGCCGGTCGCGAATTATATGGTCGGCGCTGCCATCGCGCTCGGGGCGTGGTCGCTCACCCGCTACGTGCCGGACAAGCCGACGGCGTTGTTCTTGCTGGGTGCCACGCCGTTCATGGCGCGGCTGCTGCCTTCGAATATCAAGCCTGATCCCGATAGCCTCTGGCAGGGCACCGCCTATGGCACGATCTGCATGGGCTTGATGCTGATGACCGGCGTCTCCGGACCGCTGCTCGACACCTTCTTCCTCGGTGGCAATTTCGGCCGGCGCGAGAAAGTGGCGACCAAAGCGATGTGCCAGCTCGTCAGCCACTTCACCAAGCTGATCTATTTCGGCGGCGTGATCGACCAGGCCGCCACGCTCGATCCCGTGCTTGCCGGCGTCGCGATTCTCGCCTCGATGTTCGGCACCACGCTGGCGCGGCGCCTGCTCGAAGCCATGACCGACCAGCAATTCATTGCCTGGTCGAACAAGCTGATTACCACCATTGCCTGCTACTACATCGCCTATGGCGGCTGGTTGCTGCTTCGCACGCCGGTACTGGCTGCCTTCGACAAGGGAGGTTTGCAATGAGCGAGACGGCCGACCCGCTGGTGCTGGACTTCGTCGAATGGGTCGCGCGCGAGCCGCGCGCCTATGCCGAGGTGATCTCGACCTGGAAGACCTCCTGCCCGCGTCTCACGATCTGGGAGGACGCCGCGGATCGCGGGTTCGTCGCGCGCGAGACGCTGCCGGGCATCGGCCTGACCATCGCGGTGACCGCGGATGGCGAGAGGCTGTTGCGCGCGCACGGGCGATGACCTCACGCGCCCGTCATTGGCAAGACCATTGACTTGAGGCGGGCCCGGCGCGAGCTTCATGCAGCCGCATCTTCTTGCGAAAACCTTCCAGCCCGGGACATCCAGCCATGATCGATCTGTATTATTGGACCACGCCGAACGGCCACAAGATCACGATGTTCCTCGAGGAGACCGGCCTGAACTACAAGGTGATCCCGATCAACATCGGCAAGGGCGAGCAATTCAAGCCCGAGTTCCTGGCCGTCGCGCCGAACAACCGCATTCCGGCAATGGTCGATCACGAACCGAAAGGCGGCGCCAAGCCGCTGTCGATGTTCGAATCCGGCGCCATGCTGCTCTATCTCGCCGAGAAGACCGGCCGGTTTCTCCCGACCGATCTCTACGCGCATTACGACGTCATTCAGTGGGTTTTCTGGCAGATGGGCGGCCTCGGCCCGATGGCCGGCCAGAACCATCACTTCCGCAATTATGCGCAGGAGAAGATTCCTTACGCGATCGACCGCTACGTCAACGAGACCAATCGCCTCTACGGCGTGCTCAACAAGCGTCTCGCCGATCGCGAATTCGTCGCCGGCGACTATTCGATCGCCGACATGGCGTCCTACCCCTGGGTGGTGGGCCATGCCAATCAGGGCCAGAACATCGACGACTTCCCGCATCTGAAGCGCTGGTTGGAGGCCATCCGCGCCCGTCCCGCCACCGAGCGCGCCTACGCGCTGGCGAAAGAGATCAATCCGAACTTCGGCAAGCCCGCGATCCGCACCGACGAGGAGCGCAAGATTCTGTTCGGGCAGACGGCGTCGGTGGTGCGATAAGTTCAATTTCTCCGTGATGGCCGGCTTGTCCCGGCCATCACGCGTTGCCGCGCGTAGGGAAGACGTGGATGCCCGGGACAAGCCCGGGCACGACGACTGAAATTGTTGTACACGGTTGCTTCCATAATGACGGAACACTTGCCATGTCGCTCAAACTCTTCGAACTCGTCGGCACCGACGCCGCGCGTCCCTTCAGCCCCTATTGCTGGCGCACGCGGATGGCGCTGGCGCATAAGGGGCTGACGGCGGAATCGCTGCCCTGGCGCTTCACCGAGAAGAGCACGATCGCGCCGCACGGCTCAGAGAAGGTGCCGGTGCTGCTGCATCATGACGAACCGGTGGTCGATTCCTGGGCGATCGCGAACTATCTCGAAGACAATTTTCCGGACCGGGCGTCGCTGTTCGGCGGCGAGGGCGGCCGCGCCATGGCGCGCATGCTCAATGCATGGGGCGACATCGCCATCGTCGGCGGCATTTTTCCACTGATCATCGCCGACATCCCAAAGAATCTCGCCGAGGTCGACGCCACCTATTTCCGCCAGTCGCGCGAGGCGCGGTTCGGCAAGTCCCTGGAAGAAGTCCAGGCCAGCCGCGACACCGGCATTGTCGCGTTCCGCAAGTCGCTGGAAGTGATGCGGCAGACGTTCAAGACGCAGCCCTTCATCGGCGGCAGCGCGCCGAACTATGCCGACTACATCGTGTTCGGCGGCTTCCAATGGGCGCGCGTGGTGAGCCCGTTCAAGCTGCTCGAGGCCGATGATCCGGTTTATGCATGGCGCGAAAAACTGCTCGACGCGTTCGACGGCATGGCGCGAAAGTCGCCGGGGTTTCCGATTTAGCTGATCGCAGGGCGGTGGGGTTAGCCGGAGGCATAGCCCGACGTCCCGTCGTGCGGCTTTGCGTCAGAACTTGTAGGCGAGGCCGACGCGCCCGATGTCGCTGTGCAGCTTGGTCGAGACGTTGAAGGTGGCGGTGTTGAGGTTGCCGGTCGTGACCAGGCCGGAGGTCGAGACGGAGCCGAGGTCGACATGCAGGTACTCCGCGCTCAGCACCCAGTGCGGGGTGACCGCATAGTCGACGCCGGCGCCAACAGTCCAACCGACCCGGGTCTGGCTCACGGCGGCGGCCTCGAATTCGAAGCCGGCCCCGCGCGGCGAGAAGCCCACATAGGTGTTCGAATATTTGACGTCGCCGACGGCGAGACCGCCGGTGACGTAGAACAGCGCCGTGTTGACCGCATAGCCGAGGCGTGGGCGAATAGTCGCAAGCCAGTTGGTCGAGACGCTGGTGGAGAATGCCGCGGAGCCGGCGCCGAAGGCCAGGAACGGATTGCCGGCCGTTGCGGCTGTCTTGTTGAAGTGGAACCACGAAATGTCGCCTTCGAGCCCGGCGACGAAGCTGCCCCATTGCTGATTGTACCCGGCCTTGGCGCCGACGATCGCATTGGTGGCCGACAGGCCTGGTGAACCAAGTGCACTCAGGCCGGGAATGTCGGCCGGGAGATACAGCGGAGACGCCCCATTCACGATGCTGAGACTCGGATCGGCCTTGGTCCAACCCGCACCGGCCGTCCCGCCGACGTAGAAACCGGTCCAGCTGAACGGCGCGACCGCCGGGGCGGCCTTGTAGACAGGTGCCCGCATGTCGGCCGCCGACGCGGCAGTGACTGACAGCATTCCGCCCATAGCGGCCAGCAGCGCAAATCTGATGAAGCCGGTCTGTGCCATGAAAAATCCCCAACGATAAAATCTCAGGTAGAAAAACTAGCAAAAGTCTCGCCTGTTTGAGGTGACTGAAATGTCACGCTCTACCTCATTTATCGCGGCTCCCAGCGCCGCCGAGACCGGCGCGATCATGCTTGTAACGACGCAACAGAGATGGACGCGACAGAGATGTTACGAAATTGCGGGTTCCCGCCCGCAAGCCACATGGAAGTCTAAGAGCGACGTCAATACGCCACGAGCGCTGAGGCTACTTCGCCGCTTCCGCCGCCTCGCGCAGACAATTCCGGCACCGGCAGTCCTCGTGATCGACGGGCATCGGCAGGCGCGCCGCTTCCTCGGCGCACCAGCAGTCCGCCGACAGCCCGCAGCCGAATTCGGTGCCGCACCGGGAACAGGCGAGGCGGCGCGGGGCCGGTTGCGTGAGCGTGATTTCTTTCGGATTTGTCATGATTTACGTCGAAGCTTTGCCGTCATTTTCATGTCGGGTTCATCTGTCGCTGCGGTATATTAGACGCCGCACGCAGACCAGGGAAGCGGTTGGCAACGTGCGAAGGACACATCGATGGCCCGCGATTCGCAAGCCGCCCTCGTCGCGCTGAACCGCTTCGGCTTCGGCGCCCGCGGCGGAGCATCCGGCGATCTCATCAATGCGGCCTCCGATCCCCGAGGCTTCGTCAAGGCGGAACTGGCGCGCCCCTCAGGCGTGCTGCTGGAGGCGCCGGGCCTGCAATCGACGCCGCAGCTCGGTCAGGCCGTGTTCGCCTATCAGGACCAGGTCAAGCAGGCGCGCGAGGCAGCCAAGGCCGCCACGCCCGCTGAAGCGCCTCCGCAGGCGCCGGCCGATCAGAAGCCAGGGCTGCGCCGCAATCTCTCGCTGAATATGGTCGCGACCGAGATCGCCGGCCAGATGGCCGAGGCAAAACCTGCCGACAACAAGCCCGCCGACGCTGCGATGAAGCCCGACGGCATGCAGCCCAATGCCGCCGCGCCGGTTGCCGCAAAGCCGTCGCCGCAACCCCTCAACGTAATCCAGAATACCTTTCGCGCCGAGGCCCTGGCGCGGTTGCAGCGCGCGATGATGGCTGATTGCGGCTTCACCGAGCGCCTGGTGGCGTTCTGGTCCAATCATTTCTGCATCTCCGCGAGCAAGGGCGAGCTGGCGCGGATGTGGGCCGGCGCGTTCGAGCGCGAGGCGATCCGTCCGCACGTGCTCGGCCGCTTCGCCGACATGCTGAAAGCGGTCGAGCAGCATCCGGCGATGCTGTTCTTCCTCGACAACCAGCAATCGCTCGGACCGGATTCGCGCGCAGGCCAGAACCGCAAGCGCGGGCTGAACGAAAATCTCGCGCGCGAGATCATGGAGCTGCATACGCTCGGCGTCGGCGGCGGCTATACGCAGGAGGACGTCACCTCGCTCGCGCGCATCATCACCGGCTGGACTTTTGCCGGCCGCAAAGGTCAGCTCGGGGCGCCCGGCTCATTCGCGTTCAACGCCAATGCGCACCAGCCGGGGCCGCAAGCGCTGCTCGGCAAGACCTATGAGGCGACCGGCCTGGCGCAGGGCGAGGCTGCACTGGCCGACATCGCGCGGCATCCTTCGACTGCGACTTTCATCGCCACCAAATTTGTCCGGCACTTCATCGCCGACGATCCGCCGCCGACGCTGGTTGCGCGGCTGCGCGATGTCTTCGTCAGGACCGACGGCGACCTCAAGGCGCTCGCCACGGCCCTGGTCGATTCCAACAAGGCCTGGCAGGCGCCGCTGACCAAGATGCGCTCGCCTTACGATTTCCTGGTCGCGAGCGGCCGGTTGCTCGCGCGCGTGCCGGAGGATCCCGGCTTCTATCTCAACAGTCTGAACCTGCTCGGTCAGCCCTTGTGGACACCCGCGGGGCCTAACGGCTTTCCCGACACCGCCGCCGCCTGGGCCGCGCCGGAGGGCATCAAGCTCCGGCTCGATATCGCCTCGCAGATGGGCGCGCGGCTTGGCAACAACATCGATCCGCGCGATCTGCTGGAATTCGCCGCCGCCGACGCGGCGTCGGTTGAAACCCGGCGGACCATCGAGCGCGCGGAATCGCGCCAGCAGGCACTGGCGTTGTTGCTGATGTCGCCGGAATTGCAGAGGAGATGATGATGATCGACTGCGTCGAAAACCGGCTCCTCACCTCGCGCCGTGGCCTTCTGCTCGGCGGCGCCTCCTTCGCGGCCTGGGCTTATTTGCCGAAATTCGCGCGCGCCGCGGATGGACGCGATCCCCGGCTGGTCGTGGTGATCCTGCGCGGTGCGCTCGACGGGCTCGCCACCGTCGCGCCGATCGGCGATCCCGATTATGCCGGCCTGCACGGATCGATCGCGCTCACGGCGGATGGCGCGCATCCCGCGCTGATGCTCGACGGCTTCTTCGCGCTGCATCCGTCGATGCCGGAATTTGCGCGCATGTATCGCGCGCAGCATGCCGCGGTGGTCCATGCCGTCGCGACGCCCTATCGCGATCGCTCGCATTTCGACGGCCAGGACGTGCTCGAGAGCGGTTATGCCGGTCCCGGTCGCGTGCAGTCCGGCTGGCTCAACCGCGCCCTCGAAGCGCTGCCGCGCGGCGAGCGCGTGTCGAGCGGTCTTGCGGTCGGCCCCACCACGCCGCTGGTGCTGCGCGGCAATGCGCCGACCGTCGGTTGGGCGCCGGTGGCGCTGCCGCAGGCCGATGACGACACCGCGATGCGCCTCGTCGATCTCTATCGGCATCGCGATCCCGCACTGGCCTCGGCGCTGTCGCAAGGCCTGCAGTTAGAGAAGGCCGCCAGCGGCGATGAGATGAAGCCGAAGCCCGGCAATGCGGTTGCGCAAATGCGGCAGGTCGCGCGCGGCGCCGCCAAGCTGATGGCCGCCGACGACGGTCCGCGCATCGCCGCACTCGCTTTCGACGGCTGGGATACGCATGCCAATGAAGGCGGCCCGGTCGGGCGCCTCGCCTTCCTGCTCGGCGGTCTCGACGGCGCGCTCGCCGAGTTCGAGAGCGGCTTGGGTGAGCGCTGGCGCGACACCGTCGTCGTCGTCGCCACGGAATTCGGCCGCACCGCGCGCATCAACGGCACCGACGGCACAGATCACGGCACGGCGACCGTCGCGCTGCTCGCCGGCGGCGCGGTGAAGGGCGGCCGCGTCATCTCCGACTGGCCCGGCCTCAAGCCGGCCAACCTCTATGAAGCCCGCGATCTCAAGCCCACCATCGATCTGCGCTCGGTGATCAAGGGCGCGCTGCAGGGTCAGTTCGGCCTGTCGGATCAGGTGCTGGCCCAGACAGTCTTCCCGGACAGCGCCGCAGCGAGGCCGATGAAGGGGCTGGTGGCTTAGAAGCCGCCGCCGTCATTCCGTTCCCGCGCCTTGCGGCGCGTCACGGAATGACGACATGATCGCCTGAGCATCAGGAGAGACCACCCATGTACATCGCCATGAACCGCTTCCGCGTCAGCAAGGGCTCCGAGTCCGACTTCGAGCAGGTCTGGCTCTCGCGCGACACCCATCTCGACAAGGTGCCGGGCTTCGTCGAATTCCATCTGCTGCGCGGACCCGAGCTCGAGGACCACACGCTGTATGCATCACACACCGTGTGGGCCAATCACGCGGCGTTCGACGCCTGGACCAAGTCGGAAGCGTTTCGTGCCGCGCATCAGCGGGCCGGCGACAACAAGCCGCTCTATCTCGGCCATCCCCAGTTCGAAGGCTTCGAGGTGATGCAGACGGTCGGGCGCGGCGCCAAGTAGCGCCGTGCGCCAAAACGTCAGCCTCTGGTGATCTTGTCGATCTCCGCCATATCATCCGCGCAGAGCTGCCAGGCGATCGCCTTGACGTTCTGCTCGACCTGCTCGACGCGGGTGGCGCCGGCGATCACGCTCGACACTTGCGGGCGTGATGCGAGCCAGGAGAAGGCGAGCTCCAGCATCGAATGGCCGCGCGCTTTCGCAAAGGCCTGGAGCTTCTCGACGATGTCCTCGTTGCGCGGCGTGACGTAGCGGTCGCGCAGCGCCGGCGCCTTGCCGAAGCGCGTGTCGGCGGGGGCGGCAGTGCCGCGCTGGTATTTGCCGGTGAGCAGGCCACTCGCCAGCGGGAAGAACGGCAACAGGCCGAGCTTGTATTCCTGCGCGGCCGGCAGCAAATCCTTCTCGATGTCGCGAACGACGAGGCTGTACTCGTCCTGCGCCGAGACGAAGCGGCTGACGTTCATCGCGCGCGCGGTGAACTCGGCTTCCGCGATGCGCCACGCCGGAAAGTTGGAATGGCCGATGTAGCGGACCTTGCCCTGGCGGACGAGATCGTCGAGCGCGCGCAAGGTCTCTTCCATCGGCGTCAGCGGATCGTAATCATGCTGCTGGTAGAGATCGATGTAATCGGTCTTGAGCCGCGTCAGGCTGGCCTCGACCGCGTTCATGATGTAGCGGCGCGAGGCGCCCTGCTTGGTGCCGTCGGTCGCCATCGGCTTGGAATATTTGGTGGCGAGCACGATGTCCTTGCGGCGGTCGCCGAGCACGGTGCCGAGCACGGTCTCCGAGCCGCCCATGCCCGCATAGATGTCGGCGGTGTCGAATAGCGTGATGCCGAGATCGATCGCGCGGTGGATCACCTTGCGCGAGGTTTCCAGGTCGGTGCGCTGGCCGAAATTGTTGCAGCCGAGCCCGACTGCGGACACGCGCAGGCCGGAGCCGCCGAGATTACGAATTTCCATGGGAGGTCCTGTCAGGAGAAAAGCAGGGCCATTGTGACCGCGGTGCGTCGCAGCGGCAAGCACTTGCCTGCGTTGCAGCCATGCCGAAAGAAACGGCGGACAAAAAAATGCGGCCCCTGTCAGACGCGGCGACTGACGGGGACCGCTTGGAGCGCTTGATCGGTGACGGGGGGCCTGATCAGACGCAGGCGCAACCTAGTCCTCGAGTGTTACGCGCGGGTGACAGGCAAAGTTATCCACAGGCAGCATGAGCCGGAAAAGTGCGCAGCGGTTTTCCAAAAAGATCATGCTCAAAATACAAGCCTGGATCAGAAGATCTTGCGATAGACGATGAAACCGGAGCGTTCCGCGACCTTGTCGTAGAGGCTCTGCGCGGTGACATTGGTCTCATGCGTCTGCCAATAGACGCGCGGCGCACCTGCGAGCTTCGCGCGCTCATAGACGCCGTAGATGAGTGCCGAGCCGACGCCCTTGCCGCGCGCGGCCTCCGACGTGAACAGATCCTGCAGATAGCACGACGGCTCGATTGCCGTGGTGCTGCGATGGAACAGATAGTGCGTCAGCCCCAGCAGGCGGCCATCGCTCTCGGCGACCAGCGCATGCACCGGCTCGTAGGCATCGAAGAAGCGCTGCCAGGTCACGCGCGTGATCTCGCCCGAGAGCGCGGTCGGCCCGGAACGGCCGTAAAAGGCGTTGTAGCCGTCCCACAGCGGCAGCCATTGATCGTAATCCTGCCGTGTGACGGAGCGAACGGTGAGTGACATCTGGAAATTCCACGATCGATGAGGCGCCCCTTCATACGTGATGCGCGCCGTGTTGATCAATCGCGGTGTTGCGTTACTCGGCGACGCGCAGATAGCGGATCAGCTTGCTCCCCGTCGGATCGCGCAGCGAGCGATAATAGTCGGCGCGCGAGGGCGTATCGGTGTGGCGCACGAGGTCGGTGACCGGCGTGGTGCTCAGCATGCGGCCGCCGTCGGGCAGCGCGGTGCAGACGAAACGCAGGACCTCGCCATTGCGCAAGTTGATATTGATCGGCGTGGCGTCACCGATCCGCACCATCTCCATGCGCTGCGCGATGAAGACGCCCAACTCGTCCTCGGGCAGTTCGAACGCGCCGGTATCGCGGCCGTGATACATCAGCGCGATGAAGGGCGGCTTCTCGTCGGCTTTCTCGTTCGGCAGCGCGAAATAGTCGCGGAACGCGCGGTTGATGAATTCGGCGCGGGTCTCGGCATCGAGCAGGACGATGCCGATATCGACCTGGTCGAGCGCCGCCGACAGCCGCGCCGCGGTGGCGTGGTTGCGCCGCTCGGCGGCGAAGGTGCCGAGCAGGCGCTCGCGCATCAGGCCGGTGACGGCGGCCGTGCCGGCCGTCGTGAGCGCCAGCAGGCCGAGCCGCACGAGATCGGCCGTAGCAAGGCCCGGCAGGGCGGGGTGACTGAGCGCGAGCAGCGCCGCGCCGATCACGGCGATGGCCGCGCTGCCAAGCGCCGACGCGACGCCCGCGAGCGAACCGGAAAGCGCGACGATCCCGACGAACAGCGGCGCAAGCGAGAGAGCGGGAGCATGACGGTCGAGCAGGATCGCCAGCAGTGTGGTCGCTGCCGTCAGCACGGGACCGAAGATGGCACGCCATCCGAACCGCATGGGCCTGCCTCGTTCCTCCCCGAACCAGATAAGTCCGTCAGACTGACCGATGGTTACGCAAGCGCAATGCGATTTCGTACGGTACGCTTAAGAGGGGCTTGCGTGCGCGCCCAAAGCTTTCGGATGATTTTAGACCAAATGCGCGTGCATGATGCGCTGTTGCCGCGCGGGCGTGTTCAGCGTCGATGTGCCCGGGCCCTTGCGAGTGCCGACGAAAATCAGCAGTGACGCCGCGACCAGGATGGCCGCAGTCAGGGCGATTGCAACGATGACCACAGGCGATTTCATCGATGTCCCATCGCGATGCCGGTCGGCGCGGGCCGCGCGGCACCTTGAAGGCAGGTCCAGGATGAAACGGGGATCAGACCGCCAGGCCCATCGCCATGGTTGCCTTGGTCGTCAGCACTGTCAGGGTGACGATCAGGCACAGCGAGAGTGCGGCGACGGCGAGTGAGGCCGCAACCGCGTTGGTCAGCCGGGAAGACGAAACGGTATCGGTTTGGCCCTGAAAGCCTGCCGTGCCGGACGCCCGAATCATAGTCTAAATCCTTCAACGTGCGAGCGAATCACCCGCGACATCGAACAACTTCACAATTTCAACTGGCAATATTGCGGCGACTACCGCGCCGAAAATGGCGGGATTGCGGCAAAGGTTAACGCCATCCCCGCTATTTCTTAACGTCGCACCGGGTTTTCAGGCGGTTGCAGCTATGCTGGCGGGGTCGTCGACGTCCGCCGGCCGCCAGTCCATCGCCACGAACCCGGGTGCCGCCTCGACGCGCTTCAGCCAGTCCCGGACCGCCGGGAAGGTCGAGAGGTCGAAGTCGCAGCGGTCGGCGACATGGGTGTAGCCGTACAGCGCGATGTCGGCGACCGTGAGCTGGCGGGCCGCGAAATAGGCGTTGGTCTTGAGGTGGTTCTCCATCACCTGGAGCGCGCCATAGCCGCGCTCCATCCAGTCCTCCAGCGCGTGGGTCTGGAGGTCGCGGCCGCCCTTGACCAGCGACAGCCAGAAATAGGCGGCGCCGATGTTCGGCTCGAGCGCGTGCTGCTCGAAGAACATCCATTGCAGCGCGTCGGCGCGATCGATGCGGTTCTCCGGCGCGAGCGGCGTGCCGACGGCGACGTACCAGAGGATGGCGTTGGACTCGGCGAGATAGCGGTTGTCGCCGACCTCGAGCAGCGGCACCTGGCCGGACGGGTTCTTCGCCAGAAAGTCCGGCGTGCGGCTCTCGCCACGCAGAATGTCCACCTCGACCGCTTCGTAAGGCAAGTTCAACAGCGCCAGCGCAAGGCGGACCTTGTAGCTGTTGCCGGAGCGTTGCATCGAATAGAGCTTGTACATTCTGGGAGTTCGATTCCAAGGGAGGGAGGCGCGGCGCTTGTTGCCCCGCAACGCGGCTAAACAATGATGCCGATGCGAATCCGCCGCAAGGGCTGCCCCCCAGAAAAACTCGAAAACTCTACCGCACCGCAACGCCACGGAAGATCATTTTGGTGCGACGCTGCAAATCAGATCACGCTTGCGTCAACATGCACGACGCATCGCTCCGCGCGATCGTGCGCAGCGGTGAAAGGTCGTGATCCCTGCTCCGGGGCTGACCGATCAGTCGCAGATCTCGCAGGCGCAGGTCTCGCGCGTCAGCCCGCCGTCAGTCTTGTGGCGCTGGAGCGGCGCAAAATTGCTCCGAGGACAAGCCTTGGCGGATATGAGCGATTTCGGCGGCAGAGTTGCGGAATATTGCGGGAAAACGCGCCTCCAACCGCTCGAAATTCGTAAACTTTTTTGAGATCGGGCCGAAGTTTCTTGCGGTGCAGCGGCACACGTTTTAGGGTGGCTCCATTCCCACAATTGGAGTCGTGAGGCCAAAGGGTTCACGACGCTTGTCAGGAGATGACGATGTCCTTCCTTGCCGCTGCGCTCGACCGTGTGAAGCCGTCCGCGACCATCGCGGTCACGGATAAAGCACGCGCGCTGAAAGCGGCGGGCCGCAACGTCATCGGCCTCGGCGCCGGCGAGCCCGACTTCGACACGCCCGCCAACATCAAGCTGGCGGCGATCCGCGCCATCGAATCCGGCAAGACCAAGTACACCGCGGTCGATGGCATCCCCGAGCTGAAGGACGCGATCATCGCGAAGTTTCAGCGCGAGAACGGCGTCGTCTACAAGCCGAACCAGATCATCGTCGGCACCGGCGGCAAGCAGGTGCTCTACAACGCGTTGATGGCGACCATCAATCCGGGCGACGAGGTGATCATCCCGGCGCCCTATTGGGTCAGCTATCCCGAGATGGTGGCGCTCGCCGGCGGCGAGCCGGTGCCGGTGGTCTGCACCGCCGCGGCCGGCTTCAAGCTCCAGGCCGAAGCGCTCGAGCGCGCGATCACGCCGAAGACCAAATGGGTGATCCTGTGCTCGCCGTCGAACCCGACCGGCGCGGCCTACACCAGGGCCGAGCTCAAGGCGCTCACCGACGTGCTGGTGAGGCATTCCCATGTGTGGGTGATGACCGACGACATGTACGAGCACCTCGTCTATGACGATTTCCAGTTCACCACCGTCGCGCAGGTCGAGCCGAAACTCTATGACCGCACGCTCACCGTGAACGGCGTGTCGAAGGCCTATTGCATGACCGGCTGGCGCATCGGCTATGCCGGTGGTCCGGCACAGCTGATCAAGGCGATGTCGACGATCCAGTCGCAGTCGACCTCGAACCCGTCCTCGATCTCGCAATGGGCCGCGGTGGAAGCGCTGAATGGTCCGCAGGACTTCATCCCCGCCAACAACAAGGTGTTCAAGGAGCGCCGCGATCTCGTCGTCTCCATGCTCAACCAGGCCAACGGCATCGAGTGCCCGCGTCCTGAAGGCGCGTTCTATGTCTATCCGTCCTGCGCCGGCACGATCGGCAAGAAAGCGCCGTCGGGCAATGTGATTTCCAATGACGAGCAGTTCGTCACCGAGCTCCTGGAGACCGAAGGCGTCGCGGTGGTGCAGGGTTCGGCCTTCGGCCTCGGCCCGGCGTTCCGCATCTCCTACGCGACCAAGACCTCGGACCTCGAAGACGCCTGCAAGCGCATCCAGCGCTTCTGCGGTAACCTCCGCTAAGCTCGCAGTACCGATCCGACATGAAAGGGCCCGCGCTGAGCGGGCCCTTTTTCTTTCACGTCCGCGCGATCTGGCACGCCCACGACTAATGTGGCATAGACCATCGTGCGGCTTCCTGCCGCGCCCTCCAATGCTCGCATCACATTCATCGCCGGAGACATTTCATGCGCCGCTCACTCCTCCTCGCCGGACTCACCGTCGTGAGCCTGGTTGCCTCCGTTGCAAACAGCGGTGCGCAGCAGCGCATGGTGCGGGTCGGCGTGCTCGAATGCCGTGGCGGCGCCAGCGTTGGCTTCATCGTGGGATCGGTGACCAATCTCGGCTGCGTGTTGCGCGCCGACGGTTTGCCGGAGGATCGCTACGTCGCGACGATCCGTAAAGTCGGCCTCGACATCGGCATTACCCAGGAGACCACGCTCGCCTGGGGCGTGTTCGCGCCGGTCGACCGGCTCGGGCCCGGCGATCTCTCCGGCAATTATGCCGGCGCGCAGGGCAGCGCCTCGGTCGGCGTCGGCCTCGGCGGCAACGTGCTGGTCGGCGGCTCCAACAATTCGATCGCGCTTCAGCCGCTCAGCGTTCAGGGCCAGGTCGGCCTCAACGTCGCGGCCGGACTCGCGAGCCTGGAACTCCGTCCCGGCCGTTAGCCGAGATGTTCGTTCACCTCTCCCGAAGGGAGAGGTCGGAGCGCATCGAAAGATGCGATCCGGGTGAGGGGTTACAGTCTCACTGAATGCTGCGGCCCCTCACCCGGATTGCTGCGCAATCCGACCTCTCCCCGCTGGGGAGAGGTGGAACACCAGCCCTCAGACTTGATCTAACTGACGACGCACCGCAGCGACGTTTGACGCTTGCCAAATCTCGGGGACGGGCAGAGCATCTGCGCTTGCCGACCCAATCATGGGCCGAGCTCCACACCAAGGAGGCGGCGAAATGGGACAAGACGTCAGAAGTCCCCGAGGTCCACGGTGCATCGCGCTGGTGGGCCCTTTCCAAAGCGGTAAAACCACACTTCTCGAAGCGATCCTGGCGCGAACGGGCGCGATCCCGCGCGCCGGCAGCGTCGACGCCGGGACTTCGGTCGGCGACGCCAGTGCCGAGGCCCGTCATCACAAGATGACCGTTGGCCTGACTGCTGCCACCACGAGTTTCATGGGCGACAGCTACACCTTCCTGGATTGTCCCGGTTCCGTCGAGTTCGCCCACGACATGCGCGCCGCGTTGCCCGCGGTCGACGCCGCAATCGTGGTCTGCGAAGCCGACGAGAAGAAGCTGCCGCAGCTTCAGATCATCCTGCGCGAGCTGGAAGAGCTGAAGATCCCGCGCTTCCTGTTCCTCAACAAGATCGATCGCGCCAACAAGCGCATCCGTGAAACGCTCGCAACGCTCCAGCCGGCCTCGCGCGTGCCGCTGGTGCTGCGCCAAATTCCGATCTGGAAGGACGAGCTGATCGAAGGCTTCGTCGATCTCGCGCTGGAGCGCGCCTTCGTCTATCGCGAGCACAAGGCCTCCGAGGTGATTGCGCTCGATGGCGGCAATCTCGATCGCGAGAAGGAGGCCCGCTTCTCGATGCTGGAGAAGCTCGCCGATCACGACGACGCGCTGATGGAGCAGTTGCTCGAGGACATCCCGCCGCCGCGCGATGCCGTGTTCGACGATCTCGCACGCGAATTGCGCGAAGGATTGATCTGCCCCGTGCTCATCGGCGCCGCCGCGCGTGAAAACGGCGTGCTGCGTCTGATGAAGGCGCTGCGCCACGAGGCTCCGGGCGTTGCGGAAACCGCAAAACGTCTTGGCGTGCCCTCCACAAAGGATGCGCTCGGCTTCGTCTTCAAGACGCTGCATTCGCAGCACGGCGGAAAACTGTCGCTGACGCGGCTGCTCGCCGGCCATCTCGACGACGGTGCCACGCTGCAATCTTCCTCCGGCGGGTCGGGCCGCATCTCCGGCATCCTCGCCGTCAACGGCGCCTACGACACCAAGCGTGCCGCGGCGGAAGCAGGCGACACCGTGGCGCTCGCCAAGCTCGATGCGATCAAGACCGGCGACACCGTGTCGAGCGGCAAGACCGCGCCCGCGGCACTCGCCGCCACCGAGCCGACGCCGCCGGTGCTCGCAATTTCGGTTGCGGCCCCCGACCGCAAGGACGACGTCAAGCTCGGACAGGCATTGGCGCGGCTGCACGAAGAGGATCCCTCGCTCGTCGTCGTGCAGAACGCTCAGACCCATGACACCATACTGTGGGGACAAGGCGAGATGCATCTGCGCGTGGCCAGCGAGCGGCTGCGCGACCGCTTCGGCGTCAAGATCACCTCGCATCCCCCCGCGATCGGCTACCAGGAGACCATCCGCAAGCAGGTCACCCAACGCGGCCGTCACAAGAAGCAGTCCGGCGGTCACGGCCAATTCGGCGACGTCGTGCTCGACATCAAGCCGCTGCCGCGCGGCGAGGGCTTCAAGTTTACCGAGAAGGTGGTCGGTGGCGCGGTGCCGCGCAACTACATCGGGGCGGTGGAAGAAGGCGTCGTCGACGGATTGACGCGCGGCCCGCTCGGTTTCCCCGTCACCGATTTGCAGGTGACGCTGACCGACGGCTCCTATCACAGCGTCGATTCCTCCGACCTCGCCTTCCGCACGGCGGCGCGGGTCGGGCTCAACGAAGGCCTGCCGCTATGCCAGTCGGTGCTGCTGGAGCCGATCCACGTGGTCGAGATCGTCTGTCCGACCGACGCCACCGCCAAGATCAATGCGATCCTGTCGGCACGGCGCGGCCAGATCCTCGGCTTCGACACCCGCGACGGCTGGAGCGGCTGGGACAGCGTCCGCGCCATGATGCCGGAAGCCGAGATCGGCGAGCTGATCGTCGAGCTGCGTTCGGCCACGGCAGGAGCGGGCAGCTTCACCCGTCAGTTCGACCACATGGCCGAAGTCACGGGGCGTGCCGCCGACCAGATCATCGCCGCACATCAGCACGCAGCGTGATCGGCGTCGCGCGGTAAGGCGTGCACAGCTTTCTCCTTTCCTCGCCCTTGCGGGGAGAGGAGCAATAAGGCCGCACCCTCTCCACTCGTCATTGCGAGCGAAGCGAAGCAATCCAGGAGCTTTCCGCGGAGGGATTCTGGATTGTCGGCGCCGAACCTGTTGCTATGGGCGGCGCGCTGGTGTTGAGCGCGATCGTGGCCGCGGCGATGCGTCGCTCGCACGCTTGACAGATCCCGCGGGACGCGAAATGGATCGCCTCCGACACGACCCGAGGGAGGACGACTGTGACCAAGGCTCCCGCAGCCTGCTTGATCGGATGGCCGGCAGCGCATTCGCGCTCGCCGCTGATCCATCATTATTGGCTGCGCACGCTGGGCATCGACGGCGGCTATCTCATCGAGGCCGTCCCGCCCGAGGACTTGCGCGATTTCGTGCTGCGGCTGTCGCTGCGCGGTTTTGTGGGCGCCAATGTCACGATCCCGCACAAGGAAGGCGTGCTGGCGCTGTCGACGCCCGATGCACGCGCGCAGGCCGTGGGCGCCGCCAACACGCTGTGGTTCGCCGATGGCGAGCTGCGTTCGACCAACACCGATGTCGAGGGTTTTCTCGGCAATCTCGATGCCAGCGCGCCGGGCTGGGACAAGGTCGACGAAGCGCTGGTGCTCGGGGCGGGCGGCTCGTCGCGCGCGGTGGTGTTCGGCCTGCTCGAACGCGGCTTCAATCGCGTCCATCTCGCCAACCGCACTCTTGCGCGGGCCGAGGCGCTGGCCGCGCAGTTCGGGCCGAACGTGCATCCGCTTGCCTGGGACGGGATCAACGAAATCCTGCCGCGGGCAAAACTTCTCGTGAACACGACCTCGCTCGGCATGCATGGCCAGCCCGCGCTCGAGGTCGATATGGCGCGGTTGCCGCAACAGGCCGTGGTCGCCGACCTCGTCTATGTCCCGCTGGTGACGCCGCTGCTCGCGGCCGCCAGGGCCCGCGGGCTGAAGACCGCCGACGGGCTCGGCATGCTCCTGCACCAGGCGGTGCGCGGCTTCGAGCTGTGGTTCGGCCAGAGGCCGCAGGTGACAGCGGAGTTGCGCGCGCTGGTCGAGGCCGATCTCACAAAGACTTGAGAGAATAGTGTGCGGTCTCCGGCGTTCACTATCCGTGGGGACAATCGGAGACATTCATGAGGATCCAACGTGCAAATTTCACGCGCCCGCTCATCGCCGTCGCGATGGTGGCTGCGTCCACCCTCTGTGCAGTCGCGCAAAGGGCGCCGGTGCCAACGCGCGTGCGCGGCACCGTCGAGAGCGTCGAGGGCGACTCGATGCTGGTCAAGTCGCGCAGCGGTGAAGACGTCAAGCTTCACATTGCATCGGATATGCGCGTATCCGGGATCACCAGGATTTCGCTCGCCGACATCAAAACGGGTTCGTTCATCGGCGCGACGACCGTGCCCGGGCCGGACGGCGGCCAAAATGCCGTCGAGGTGCACGTTTTCCCGGAAAGCATGCGCGGTACCGGCGAGGGCTCCCGCCCCTGGGATCTGAAGCCGAATTCCAGCATGACCAATGCCACGGTTGCGGAAAGCGTCGTCGGCAACGACGGGCATACCCTGCTCGTCAAGTACAAGGACGGCGAGAAAAAGGTGTTCGTCTCGGCCGATACGCCTGTCGTCACGTATGTGCCCGGCGAGAAGTCCGATCTGAAGGCCGGCTCCAAGGTCATCGCCTTCGTCGAACAGCTCTCGGACGGATCGCTCGAAGCCAACCGCGTCAGCGTCGGCCGTGACGGACTGACGCCGCCGATGTGAGGGACGCGGACAAACTTGTAGGGTGGGTTAGGCGAAAGCCGTAACCCACCGCAAATGCGGATCGAAGTTGGTGGGTTACGCTCCGCGGCTGCGCGTCGCGCAGCCGCGGAGCTAACCCACCCTACGGCGCTACGGCGCCACCGCGATCACGTGATCGTCGATCTCGTCGATCTTGTTGACGCCGCACAGGCCCATGGTCGTGAGCAGCTCTTTCTGGATGATGTCGATCGCCTTGGCGACGCCGGCCTGGCCGCCGGCACCCAGGCCATAGGCGTAAGCGCGGCCGATCATGCAGGACTTTGCGCCGAGCGCCAGCGCGCGCATCACGTCCTGGCCGGAGCGGATGCCGCCGTCGAACATGATCTCCATCTTGTCGCCGACCGCATCGACAATCTCGGGCAGCACCTCGATCGAGGACGGCGCGCCGTCGAGCTGACGGCCGCCATGGTTGGACACGACGAGGGCCTGCGCGCCGGTCTTGGCCGCTTCCTCGGCGTCTTCGACGTCCAAAATTCCCTTGATGATGAGCTTGCCCGGCCAAATGCTGCGGACCCACTCGACATCCTTCCAGTTCAGCGACGTGTCGAACTGCGACGCGGTCCATTCGGCGAGCCGATTGAGATCCTCGGTATTCTTCACGTGACCGGCGATGTTGCCAAAGGTGCGGCGCTTGCCTTGCAGCACGCCGGCGACCCAGGCCGGCTTGGTCGCGAAGTCGATCAGCTTCGACAGCGACCATTCCGGCGGCACCGCCATGCCGTTCTTGATGTCGGCGTGGCGCTGTCCGATCACCTGCAAGTCGACGGTGAGCACCAGCGCGCTGCACTTCGCCGCCATCGCACGCTGGATCAATTCCTTGATGAAGCCGCGGTCCTTCATCACGTAGAGCTGGAACCAGAACGGCTTCTCGACATTGGCGGCGATGTCCTCGATCGAGCAGATCGACATCGTCGACTGTGTGAACGGGATGCCGGCGGCCTGCGCCGCGCGGCAGGCGTGGATCTCGCCGTCGCCATGCTGCATGCCGAGCAGGCCGACCGGCGCCAGTATCAGCGGCATGGCCGATTGCTCGCCGAGGATCATAGTCGAGGTATCGCGCTTGGAGACGTCGACAAGGATGCGCTGGCGGAACTTGATGTTCTGCATGTCCTCGCGGTTGGCGCGCAGCGTTTCCTCGGCATAGGAGCCGCGGTCGCAATAGTCGAAGAACGCCTTCGGCACGCGGCGCTGATGCAGCGCGCGAAGATCGTCGATACAGGTGATGTGCTTCATGAACGTTCCCCGGCCGTCTTGTATCGGAAAGTCTTGAATTCGGCGTCTTGCATCGGAAGGTTTCGAGGTCATCTAGCATGGTTGGATGCACAGCCAAATCGTTTGCGAGAGGGGCGCCATGACCAAGCCGCACGCCGCACCGACTCCGGAAGAGATCAAGGAAAAGCAGGATCTCGAAGACGCACTGGAAGAGGGTCTGGAAGAGACCTTCCCGGGCTCCGATCCCGTCAACGTCACCCAGCCGGCGCCGAGCCGCGGGGATAGTCATGTGAAGCGGTCGGACTAGGGCTGGTTCCGCCCCGTTCCGCCGATCAAACCGGAAATATAATGCTAACAATAAGTTACCGGGGTGATGGCGGCCCCGGTTCCGTAATGATTCATCATATTTTTTGAAGCCAATTTAGCCGCGCAGGCATTATAAGACCCCAGCAAATCAGGGATGCGGGTCCCGCCAGGGCACCCGAAGGTTGCAGTGGGGATCCCTGGTTGTTGCGTGGGGGACGATATGAGCCGCAAATATTTCGGGACGGACGGGATCCGGGGCCGCGCCAACGGACTGATCACGCCGGAGCTCGCGCTCAAGGTCGGCCAGGCCGCGGGCCTCGCGTTTCAGCGCGGTGACCACCGCCACCGGGTCGTGATCGGCAAGGACACCCGCCTGTCCGGCTACATGATCGAATACGCCATGGTCGCAGGCTTCACCTCGGTTGGCATGGACGTGCTGCTGGTCGGCCCGATGCCGACGCCGGCGGTGGCGATGCTGACCAAGTCGATGCGCGCCGATCTCGGCGTCATGATCTCGGCCTCGCACAATCTGTTCGAGGACAACGGTATCAAGCTGTTCGGCCCGCAGGGCTTCAAGCTCTCCGACGACGTCGAGAAGCAGATCGAGCAACTGCTCGACGAGCCCATCGACAAGAGGCTCGCACAGAGCGCGAGCCTCGGCCGCGCCCGCCGCATCGACGGCGTGCATGACCGCTACATCGAATTCGCCAAGCGCACGCTGCCGCGCGATCTGTCGCTCGACGGCCTGCGCGTCGTGGTCGATTGCGCCAATGGCGCCGCCTACAAGGTGGTGCCGGAAGCGCTGTGGGAATTGGGCGCCGACGTGGTGCCGATCGGCGTCGAGCCCGACGGCTTCAACATCAACAAGGATTGCGGCTCGACCTCCCCGGAAGCGCTGTCGAAGAAGGTGCGCGAGATGCGCGCCGACATCGGCATTGCGCTGGACGGCGACGCCGATCGCGTCATCCTGGTCGACGAGCGCGGTCATGTCGTCGACGGCGACCAGCTGCTCGCGGTGATCGCGCAGAGCTGGAAGGAAGATGGCCGGCTGTCGCGTCCGGGCATCGTCGCGACCGTGATGTCCAATCTCGGGCTCGAACGTTTCCTCAAAGACCAGGGGCTCGATCTCGTGCGCACGCCGGTCGGCGATCGCTACGTGCTCGAGCAAATGCTGAACGGCGGCTACAATCTCGGCGGCGAGCAGTCCGGCCACATCATCCTGTCCGACTACGCCACCACCGGCGACGGTTTCGTCGCCGCCTTGCAGGTGCTGGCCGTGGTGCAGAAGCTGCGCCGGCCCGTGTCCGAGGTCTGCCACCGCTTCGATCCGCTGCCGCAGATACTCAAGAACGTCCGCCACAAGGGCGGCAAGCCGCTCGACGATTCCGACGTGAAGTCGGCGATCTCCGATGGCGAGAAGCGGCTCAACGGCCACGGCCGCCTTCTGATCCGCTCCTCCGGCACCGAGCCGGTGATCCGCGTCATGGGCGAGGGCGAGGACCGCATCCTGGTCGAGGACGTCGTCGACACCATCGTCTTGGCGCTGGGACAAGCCGCGGCCGCTTGAGGCCGATCGCGAAGCACGATCGTAGCCCGGATGGAGCGAAGCGAAATCCGGGGTTCGCGGTCGCGGATACAGACGCCCCGGATTGCGCTGCGCTCCATCCGGGCTACGAACTCCCACAAAGTGAGAGGGTGAGACACGCGCATTCCAGACATTTGCGATTGGCGGTGGTTCCACCGCGGCTTGCATCGTAACTAGCAGCTCGCGGCAATCTGCCGCATCGGGATGCTCCAGTGAACAAGCCTGTCGTCGTCTCTGAGGAAACGCTGACCGAGCCCGTCGTCGGCGACGCGACACCTTCTGCCGCCAAGTCGGCCGCCGGGCCGGCCTATGTCGTGCTTGCCGGCATCAGCTTTTCGCACTTCCTCAACGACACCATGCAGTCGCTGATCGCCTCGGTGTATCCGATCCTAAAGGACACCTACGCGCTCGACTTCGCGCAGATCGGCATGATCACGCTGGCCTTCCAGTTCACGGCGTCGCTGCTCCAGCCGGTGGTCGGCCACTACACCGACAAGAAGGCGCAGCCTTATTCGTTGTCGATCGGCATGGCCTCGACCTTCTTCGGCCTGCTGCTGCTCAGCGCCGCGCACCAATATCTCGTCATCCTGATTGCCGCCGCCCTCGTCGGTCTCGGCTCGGCGGTGTTTCATCCCGAATCCGCGCGCATCGCCCGGCTCGCCTCCGGCGGCCGCTACGGGTTTGCGCAATCGGTGTTTCAGCTCGGCGGCAGTTTCGGCACCTCGATGGGACCTGTGCTCGCAGCCCTGATCGTGGTGCCGTTCGGGCAGGGCAGCATCGCATGGTTCTCCTCGATCGCGTTTCTCGCCATCGTCGTCCTCTGGCGCATCGGCCGCTGGTACGAGCCGCAGATCAAGGCGAAGAAGACGGCGGTGGTCCAGGCTCATCCTGACGCGCCGAGCTCGCGCCGCGTTGCCGTCGCGCTCGCCGTGCTGGTGGCGCTGCTGTTCTCGAAGCAGCTCTACATCTCGAGCCTGTCGAGCTACTACATCTTCTATCTGATCGACCGCTTCGGCGTGTCGACGCAGACGGCCCAGATCTATCTCTTCATCTTCCTGGCAGCGAACGCTGTCGGCGCGTTTTTCGGCGGACCGCTCGGGGATCGCTTTGGCCGCAAGATCGTGATCTGGATCTCGATCCTCGGCGCGCTGCCGTTCACGCTGGCGCTGCCCTATGCCGGGCTCGCTGCGAGCGCGGTGCTGTCAGTCGTCATCGGCCTGATCATCTCCTCGACGACGTCGTCGATCATCGTGTTCGCGCAGGAGCTGGTGCCGCATCGCTTCGGTATGATCTCGGGCGTGTTCTTCGGCGTCGCCTTCGGTATCGGCGGCCTGGGCGCCGCGGTGCTCGGCAAGCTCGCCGATCACACTTCGATCGAGTTCGTCTATCAGGTTTGCGCCTATCTGCCGGCGATCGGATTGCTTGCGGTGTTCCTGCCCAAGCTGCCGCGGCACGTGCGTTAACAGATCCTGATTTGCCGCATTGCGGCTTCATCAATCGTTAGCAATTGCGGCGCGCATCTGCCGCATTTTTGCAACGCTTCGGCCCGCATCCGCGTGTGGGTCAGAAAAAATCAACCTTAAAAATTAGGGTTAAGTGGCGCTTAAACATTTGGTGCGATCGTCCGCCTGTGAGTTTCCAGAAAGTGAGGTGCCCGTATTGCCTCACCGGCCCAAAAGGACGAAGCCAATGCGTAGCGTGAAGTCTCTCCTTGCCGCAGGCGCGGCATCACTGATCTCGTCGATGGCGTTCGCCGCCGATATGCCGATCGCGGCACCGCCCCCCATGTACGCGCCGGTCGCCCCGCCGTCCGACTTCGGCGGCTGGTACCTGCGCGGCGACGTCGGCATGACCAACCAGAGCGCCAAGCGCATCGACAGCGCGACCGCGGCTGCGTTCCCGACCACGACGAACGGGCTCGGCTTTGACTCCTCGCCGCTGTTCGATCTCGGCGTCGGCTATCGCTTCAACAACTGGTTCCGTGCCGACGTGATCGGCCAGTACCGCGGCAAGGCCAATCTGCACGGTGCGGACAACGTGATCGCGCCCGGCTTCGTCGGCTCCGACAGTTATTCCGGCAGCAAGTCCGAGTGGGTCGTCATGGCCAACGCCTATGTCGATCTCGGCACCTGGTGGTGCATCACCCCGTTCATCGGCGCCGGTGTCGGCGGCTCCTACAACAAGCTCAGCGGCTTCCGTGACGACGGCATCCAGATCGCTGGCGGCGTGCCCTCCAGCAGTGCGACCTACTTTGCCGACAACGGCAAGTGGAATTTCGCCTGGGCCGCCCATGCTGGTCTCGCCTACAAGGTCAATCCCGGCTTCACCGTCGAACTGGCCTACAGCTACATGGATCTCGGCGACGCGGCTCCGGGCAACTTCCGCGCCTACGACAACAGCATCTCGGGTGCGTCCACGATCAAGGTCAAGGACATCACCTCACACGACATCAAGCTCGGCGTCCGCTGGGAGCTCAACAGCCCGCCGGCCTATATGCCGCCGCCGCTCGTCACCAAGGGCTGATCGCAAGCCTCATCGCTTAACGTCTCTTAACGGCGCGGGATCATTCCGCGCCGTTTTGCTTTGCGTATTTTTCATGCTGCGGCAGCGACGACAGCCTCCGGCGCAACCATTGGTTAAGGTTAACGAGCCATGATCACGAGCGAAAGTTCGAGTTCGATGGAGCGTTCGATGCGTAGGCTTTTCTTGGCGGCGGTCATGTTGGGAACGGTGTCTGCCGTGCATGCGGCCGACATGCCGGATCTGCCCGTCTTGCGCGGCAGCTTCACCGACGGCCTGAGCACGGCCAGGGTCAACTGGGAGGGCTATTACGTCGGCGGCCAGGTTGGCCACGGCTCATCCGACGAGAATTTCAATGGTTCGACCAACAACATGGTCGCAGCATTGGTTGCCAATAACGTCATCCAGGAAACCGGGGTAGGGCAGTGGAATCTCAACCTTGGTAAGCAATCCGCCCGCTCGACCAGCTTCGGTGGATTTGCCGGATATAACTTGCAGTATGACGACGTTGTTATCGGCCTCGAGGGGTCGTATCTGCATGGAACGTTCGGCGGCGCGGCCAGAGCCAGCCAGGGACCGCTAACCTTCGGCCCGCTCAGCGACGCCTTCTACCATACGGTTGGTGCCACATCGACGTCTGCAATTTCCATTTCGGACCTGGCAACATTGCGAGCGCGGGCCGGTTACGCCTATGGAAACTTTCTGCCCTATGCCTTCGGCGGTCTCGCGCTTGGAAATGCCGACATCTCCCAGTCTGTCGTCGTCACGGACCGCTATGCCGCAACCTTTGCGGGCTCGCAATCGTCATGTTCGGGAGCGACCCCGCCGGTATGTTATTCGTTGAGTTCAACGAACGCCCAGCACAACCATCTCGTCTATGGCTACTCGGGCGGGCTCGGTGTGGACATCAATCTGTACGGCGGGTTGTTCGTGCGGGCGGAGTACGAATACATCCGCTTCACGTCCGCAGTCGACACCAGCATCAACACCGTTCGCGCCGGCCTCGGCTATAAGTTCTGACGGCTTCGCTACGCCGCGGTTGACAGGTTGGCTATGTCCTGATGCTCTGCCGCCCGACATGGGGCGGCAGCGATGCAGATTTACGGCGACAGCAATTCCGGCAATTGTCTGAAGGTGAAGTGGGTCTGCGACAAGCTCGCATTGCCCTATCGCTGGATCGAGATCGACACGCGCAAGGGCGAGACGCGCAACCCCCAATTCCTGAAGATGAACGGCGCCGGCCAGGTGCCGACCATAGCCTTCGACGACGGCCGCACGCTGGCGCAGTCCAATGCCATCATTCGCTATCTCGCCCGCGACAGCGCGCTCGTTCCGCGCGATGCCTTTGCCGCTGCCAAGATGGACGAATGGCTGTTCTGGGAACAGTACAGCCACGAGCCTTATATCGCGGTGTGCCGTTTCCAGCTGGTCTATCTCGGCAAGCACGTATCCGAGCTCGATGCGGACAAGGTCAAGCGCGGCTATGCGGCGCTCGACCGCATGGAGCAGCATCTCGCCGCGAGCCGCTTCTTTGCAGCCGAACAGGTTTCGCTCGCCGACGTCTCGCTGCTCGCCTATACCCGCCTCGCGCATGAAGGCGGCTTCGATCTCGGCCGCTATGCGGCCATTCGCCGCTGGATCGGCGAAGCCGAGGCGTATCTTGGTCTTTCGCCGGCGCGTTGAGTTCTGGAGTTTTTTCACATGAGCGATAAGTCCGTCACCATTCGTCGCGCGCGCCGCCAGGACGTCGCCGCGATTGTCGCGATGCTCGCCGACGATCATCTCGGCCGCGCCCGTGAGCGTATCGAGGACCCGTTGCCCGCTGTCTACTACCAGGCATTCGAGCGGGTCGAGCGCAATTCTGATCTCACGCTGGTGGTTGCCGAGAGCGAGGGCAGGGTGGTCGGTTGCCTGCAACTCGCTGTATTGCCGGGCATCAGCTCGCAAGGCGGCATTCGCGGTCTGCTCGAGGATGTCCGCGTTGCCTCTGATTGCCGCAGCCGCGGCATCGGCGAGCAATTGGTGCAATGGGCGATTGCGGAAGCGAAAGCGCGCGGCTGCAATCTGGTCGAATTGCTGACGCATCAAAGTCGCGTCGACGCGCAGCGCTTCTACAAGCGTCTCGGATTTGCATTGAGCCACGCCGGCATGACTGTCCGCTTTTAAAGCAGGTCGTGGCGGGCGTTGCACTGGCTGAAAAATCCGATCACGCATTCGTTCATCTTAAGAGCTGGTAAACTACCCGTCTGTCGTTCACGTTGTTCGAGGAACGAATGGTGCTACGCAGCGTCAGACACCGGGCTCGGTCGGTTCGGGGATTTCGATGACAAGCTATTCCATGATCAAGGTCGGCAACGACTACGTTGTGCAGGCCAATGACAAGTGCATTTTGAAAGTCGGCAGCCGCCGCAAAGCCGCGCAATTGATCAGCGAGGCCACGGACTTGCTGAACGCGCTCGCCTTGGTCGAAGCGCCGGACATTGCGCCGGAGGCGCCATCACTCCAGCGTGAGACGCCTGAACTTCCTTGACGACTCTCCCTGTTTCCCGTATCAGCCGCGGCGGGACACCTCCCCCCAACGGGAGGCTTACTATCTGGAAGGGTAGATCATGACTGTAGCGAAGCCCGCTTCGCGGCCCGACGTGCCGCATTTCTCCTCCGGTCCCTGCGCCAAGCGCCCCGGTTGGAACGCCCAAAATCTCAAGGACGCAGCGCTCGGCCGTTCGCATCGCGCGAAGGTCGGCAAGACCAAGCTCAAGCTCGCGATCGATCTGACGCGCGAAGTGCTTGAAGTGCCGGCCGATTACCGCATCGGCATCGTGCCGGCCTCGGACACCGGCGCGGTCGAGATGGCGCTGTGGTCGTTGCTCGGTGCGCGCCCCGTCACCACGCTCGCCTGGGAATCCTTCGGCGAGGGCTGGGTCAGCGACATCGTCAAGGAATTGAAGCTCAAGGACGTCACCAAGCTCAACGCGGCCTATGGTGAGATTCCCGATCTTTCCAAGGTTGACCCCAACAGCGACGTCGTCTTCACCTGGAACGGCACCACCTCCGGCGTGCGGGTGCCGAACGCCGACTGGATCAGCGCGACCCGCGAGGGCCTGACCATTTGCGACGCCACCTCGGCCGCGTTCGCGCAAGATCTCGACTGGGCCAAGCTCGATGTCGTCACCTTCTCCTGGCAGAAGGCGCTCGGCGGCGAAGCCGCGCACGGCATGCTGGTCCTGTCGCCGCGCGCGGTCGAACGGCTCGAGACCTACAAGCCGGCCTGGCCGCTGCCGAAAATCTTCCGCATGACCAAGAGCGGCAAGATCAACGAGGGCATCTTCGTCGGCGAGACCATCAACACGCCGTCGATGCTTTGCGTCGAAGACTATCTCGATGCGTTGAACTGGGCCAAGTCGATCGGCGGCCTCAAGGCGCTGATCGCGCGTGCCGACGCCAACACCAAGGTGCTGGCCGATTGGAAGGCGAAGACGCCGTGGATCGACTTCCTGGCCAAGGACGCCGCAATCCGCTCCAACACCTCGGTGTGCCTGAAGTTCACCGATCCCGCGCTCACCTCGCTCTCGGACGACGCGCAGGCGGAGTTCTCCAAGAAACTCGTCGCGCTGGTCGAGAAGGAAGGCGCGGGTTACGACTTCGCCTACTACCGCGATGCGCCGGCGGGCTTGCGGATCTGGTGCGGTGCGACCGTCGAGGCCAAGGACGTCGAGCTGCTGACGCAGTGGATCGACTGGGCCTTCGCCGAGACCAAGGCGCAGCTCGCCAAGGCGGCCTGAGTTTTCTTTCTTAGCCTCTCCCCGTTCTTGCGGGGAAAGGGAGAAGTGCTCCGAGACATTCACCCAATCCGGTCTAAGGCCCTTCCCTTGAGGAAGGCAGAGGACACATTCCCATGACCAAGCCCAAAGTTCTCATTTCCGACGCGCTCTCTCCGGCTGCCGTGCAGATCTTCAAAGACCGCGGCGTCGAGGTCGACTTCCAGCCCAACCTCGGCAAGGACAAGGACAAGCTCGCCGAGATCATCGGCAATTACGACGGCCTCGCGATCCGCTCCGCGACGAAGGCGACGGCCAAGATCCTGGAGAAGGCGACCAACCTCAAGGTGATCGGCCGCGCCGGCATCGGCGTCGACAATGTCGAGATCCCCGCCGCCACGGCCAAGGGCATCATCGTGATGAACACGCCGTTCGGCAATTCGATCACGACCGCCGAGCACGCCATCACCCTGATGCTGGCGCTGGCCCGCGAGATCCCGCAGGCCGACGCCTCGACCCAGGCCGGCAAGTGGGAGAAGAACCGCTTCATGGGCGTCGAGATCACCGGCAAGGTGCTCGGCGTCGTCGGTTGCGGCAACATCGGCTCGATCGTCGCCGACCGCGCGCTCGGCCTGCGCATGAAGGTGATCGCGTTCGATCCGTTCCTGTCGCCGGAGCGCGCCAAGGACATCGGCGTCGAGAAGGTCGAACTCGACGACCTGCTCAAGCGCGCCGACTTCATCACGCTGCACACCCCTCTGACCGAGAAGACCAGGAACATCATCGACGCGGCCGCGATCGCCAAGATGAGGAAGGGCGTGCGCCTGATCAACTGCGCCCGCGGCGGTCTCGTCGACGAGCAGGCCGTGGTCGATGCACTCAATTCCAAGCACATCGCGGGCGCCGCCTTCGACGTCTTCGTCGAGGAGCCCGCGACCGCGAACGTGCTGTTCGGTCATCCCAACGTGATCTGCACGCCGCATCTCGGCGCCTCCACCACGGAAGCGCAGGAGAACGTCGCGCTCCAGGTCGCAGAGCAGATGTCGGATTACCTCCTGACCGGCGCGATCTCGAATGCCGTCAACTTCCCCTCGATCACCGCGGAAGAGGCGCCGAAGCTGAAGCCGTTCATCGCGCTGGCCGAGAAGCTCGGCTCGTTCGCCGGCCAGCTCACCGAGAGCGGCATCCGCAAGGTCGAGATCACCTATGAGGGCAACGTCGCCGAGATGAAGATCAAGGCGATCACGTCCGCGGTGTTGTCGGGTCTGCTGCGGCCGATGCTGGGCGAGGTCAACGTGGTGTCGGCGCCCGTCGTCGCCAAGGAGCGCGGCATGGTGGTCGACGAGATCGTCCGCGCCGCCCAGAGCGACTATGAGAGCCTGATCACCGTGAAGGTCGCGACCGAACGTCAGGAGCGTTCGGTGTCCGGTACAGTCTATCACGACGGCAAGCCGCGTCTGGTCGACATCAAGGGCATCCGCGTCGACGCCGAGTTCGGCAAGTCGATGATCTACGTGACCAACGAGGACAAGCCGGGTTTCATCGGCAAGTTCGCGAGCCTGCTCGGCGATGCCAAGATCAACATCGCGACCTTCCATCTCGGCCGCGTCGCACCGGGCTCCGATGCCATCGCGCTGATCGAGGTCGATGGCGCCGTGCCGGCAGACCTGCTCGCCAAGGTGCAGGCGCTGCCGCAGGTCAAGCAGGTCAAGGCGCTGACGTTCTAGTCGAGCGCTCACCATTTGCCGTCATGGCCGGGCTTGACCCGGCCATCCACGTCTTGTTGCTCGGCACGAAGAACGTGGATGCCCGGGACAAGCCGCATGACGAGCGAATGGAGTGGTACTCGAGCGCCGCGGAATGACGCCCATCATATATTCCGACCTGCGGAACAACGCCGCCCGAAAGGGCGGCGTTTTTGTTGATGCAGCGCCGCGCTTTATTCTTCCCGCGATCCCCAAACTTTGTGTACCAATGGCGCCGAGAACGCCTCGTTCCAACGCCTCCGTACCAATGTTCGAAAGGGAGAAAACAATGCGTGAAGCCGTCATCGTTTCCTACGCGCGCACGGGCCTGGCCAAGTCCGGCCGTGGCGGGTTCAACATCACGCCGCCGATGTCGCTCGCGGCGCACGCCATCCACCATGCGGTCGACCGCGCCGGCGTCGAGAAGGATTACGTCGAGGACTGCTATCTCGGCAATTGCGCCCATGGCGCGCCGAACATCGGCCGCCAGGCCGCGCTGCTCGCCGGCATGCCGAAATCGACCGGCGGCGTCTCGGTGAACCGCTTCTGCTCCTCCGGCCTCCAGACCATCGCGATGGCCGCCAACTCGATCCGCTCCGACGGCGCCGACTGCATCGTCGCCGGCGGCGTCGAGAGCATCTCGATTCCCGGCGGCGGCTCGCCGAAGGAATGGGTCGACCCGGAGCTGCTCAAGACGGCGCCGGCGATCTTCATGGCGATGATCGACACCGCCGACATCGTCGCCGAGCGCTACAAGCTCAGCCGCGAATACCAGGACGAATACTCGCTGGAATCGCAGCGCCGTATGGCCGCAGCCCAACAGGCCAACAAGTTCAAGGACGAGATCGTCCCGATGAAGACCAAGATGAAGGTCGTCGACAAGGCAACCAAGGCCGAGAGCATCGTCGACTACGTGGTCGATCGCGACGAATGCAACCGTCCGGAGACCACGCTGGAAGGATTGGCGAAACTCGAGCCGGTGAAGGGCCCCGGCAAGTACGTCACCGCCGGCAATGCCAGCCAGCTCTCGGACGGCGCCGCCGCCGTGGTGCTGATGGAAGCCAAGGACGCCGAGAAGCGCGGCCTCAAGCCGCTCGGCCGCTTCGTCGCCTGGGCAGCCGCGGGCTGCGAGCCGGACGAGATGGGCATCGGGCCGATTTTTGCCGTGCCGAAGCTGTTGAAGCGTCACGGCCTGAAGATCGACGACATCGATCTCTGGGAGCTCAACGAGGCCTTCGCCAGCCAGTGCCTCTATTCGCGCGACAAGCTCGGCATCGATCCCGACAAGTACAACGTCAACGGCGGCTCGATCGCGATCGGCCATCCCTTCGGCATGACCGGCGCCCGTCTCACCGGCCATCTGCTGCAGGAAGGCGCCCGCCGCAAGGCCAAGTGGGGCGTGGTGACCATGTGCATCGGCGGCGGCCAGGGCGGCGCGGGCCTGTTCGAGATCTATAGCTGAGATCGCGCGATATGAATGTGAAAGGGCACGGCGCAAGCCGTGCCCCTTTTGTTTTTGGTCCCACCCAAAGCGAAATCGTTCGAGTTCAACCTGTGCGGGCATTGTGTATGGCAGGAACAGGCCGGCTCGCGCCCTCTCCTTATTCGCGATGCCGAGGAAATCTTTGCCTCGCCGGGCGTTAAGCGCGACGGGGCAGTTGGAGGAGAACGCTCATGCGGACAACAATGGCAGCAATCCTTATGACCGTCCCGCTCATCGCAGGACCGGCGCTCGCGCAGCAGACGACGCCGAACTCGAACCTGCAGAGCGAGGCGGACAAGGGCATCAAGACACAGAACTCCGGCGCCTCGGGCTATGTCGGAGAGCAGGACAAGCCCGGGGCGGCTGCGAACATGCCGGGAGATCGCAATCGCGCCGATACGACAAATGGGGTTGCCACCTCCCCCAGCGCGCAGAATTCAGGGGCAGGGATCGCGGGTGCTCCGGGCAACAAGAACGGTCCGCCCGCGCATACCGGAACCGTCGGTTCGAACTCCCAAAATAAGTCGGTCCAGGAGCAGGATCCCTCGAATGTAAAAGGTTTGCCCGGCAACAAGAGCGGTCCGCCGGCAAAGCGATAGCTGCGGCGCGCGAGCGGAACCCGCTCGCGAGCGACCGCGGAACGCGCGGCCGAGGATGCAAGATCGGTCCCGCCGGAGCTGAGATCGCACCATAGTAAATGCGAAAGGGCACGGCTCACACCGTGCCCCTTCTTGCTTGTGCGCTACACCAAGGCGCTTGCGTTTGAGGTCAGTGGGCGGGCGTTGCGGCCACGGAGACTGTGTCGCTGGGGCCGACGCCGGTCAGCCGGACGACCGCGGGTTCGGCGCGCGTGAAAGCGAAGTGCGGGGCACCACCCGGCTCGGTGTACAGGCCGCCGGTCGTGAGCGGCTTGACCGGCGCATCGCCCGGTCTGGAGCCATAGCCGAAGTACCAGGCGCCGGAAATCACGGTGGCGAAACGGTCGTCGCGGTGGGTGTGGGGCGCGATCACCGTGTTCGGCGGCACGTGAATCTCGAGCACGTACGGGCCGGGCTTGGCGGGGTCGCCATACAGCAGCACGGTGCGGATGCCGGTGATCCCCGAGGTACCCGCGCCGGCGCCGGACATCGGCATGGTCTGCGTCTGATCGAGCGACAGAGCCGTTTGCCCGAGATGTCCTTCCCTCTCAGCCGCCGGATGGCCATCGAGGAAGTCGTGGATCGACGCCACCGTGGCCGCCGGCTGCTCTTCCATGAGCCAGTGCCCGGAGTTCGGGATGACCCGCTCTTCGACATCGATGGCGGCTGCTTGTGCAACGACAGTCATCGTCGGACCGAAGGACTTTTCGCCACCGATCGCCAGGACCGGCATCGGGAGCTTTCCGTGCGCCGCGAGCCAGGCGCGGTTGTCGACGGCGTCCTGATCGAAGGCGGCGAACTGACGAAAGCCCGCGTGCATGCGCCCTGGCGCGGCGTAGAGTTGTGCGTAATGGGCGCGCAGGTCCTCGGGGAAATGCGCCGGGTCGGCTGAGAACTCGTTCCAGAAGCGGTCGAGGTAGATGCGCTCGCGCCCCGCGACCAGGCGCTCCATATCCGGTCCGCCGAACCGGAAATGCCAGAGTAGCGGGCTCTTCAAGATCTCGTCCCAGGGTCCGACGCCAGGCAGCGGCGCGTCCATCAGGACCAGCTTCGTCACCCGGTCCGAGTGTCGCGCGGCGAGAGCGTAAGCGACCATGTTGCCGATGTCGTGCGCCACCACATCCGCCCGCGGCGCATGCAGCGCGTCCATCACGCCGGCGATGTCCTCCGCCTCGTTCACCTTGTCGAACCCGGTATCGGCGCTGGCGGAAAGTCCCATGCCCCGAAGGTCGGGCACGATCACGGTGTGGGTTCGGGCGAGATCAGCCGCCAGCGGCGCCCACATGTCGCCCGTGTCGCCATAGCCGTGCAGCAGCACTACCGCCGGGCCCGTCCCGCCGACGCGGACATGGATGGTGGTCCCGTTGGTGGCGATCTCCTGGGTGCGGAAGTTTTGTGGGAAGTCGGCGCCGGCCCCGACGGCGGGGCTCGTCATCAGGGCGGTCACCGCAGCGCTCGCAAGGGCAACGCCGCGGAAAAGGCTCGGAAGGGTCATCACGTGATCTCCTGCTAGTCTAGTGCTTTTTCGTATGGTGCAGGGATAGACCGGACCACCAAGCCAGATTAGTGAGTATTTGGGCCAAACGTTTTTGAATGGAGCGCAAAGGTGGTCGCGAGCGGCGTTGATCGGGCGCGGGAACTTGAGGTGTTTGCCGCGGTCGCCGCCGGCGGCAGTTTCTCTGCCGCGGGGCGCGGCCTTTCGCTGACGCCCTCGGCGGTCAGCCGCACCATCGACCGGATCGAGGCGCGGCTGGGCGCGCGCCTGATGTTGCGAAGCACGCGTGCCCTGACCCTGACTGCCGAAGGTCAAACCTACCTCAGCGCGGCCCGCCGAATTCTGGCGGACATCGATGAAGCCGAACGCACCATCGCCGACCAGAGCGCGCCGCGGGGCCGGATCAGGGTCAGCGCCGCCGTCGCTCACGGAAGGATCTGCATCGTTCCGCTGCTCGAGGAGTTTGTTCGCCGCTATCCGAGCATCCTGATCGACATCAATCTCAGCGACGGGATCGTTGACGTGGCGGCGGGTCAGGCGGATGTGGCGATCCGATCGGGGCCGCTGGCGGACAGCTCTCTGACAGCTCGTCGCCTTGCCGAAAATGGTCGGACGATAGTCGCCTCACCCGGCTATCTGGCTCGGCACGGCACGCCTGCGGTGCCGGAAGACCTGCACAACCACAATTGCCTGAACTTCAACTTCCGCCGAGCCGAGCCGATGTGGCCGTTCCGCAAAGCGGGGACCGACTACGGGCTCACGGTTCACGGCACGATCCAAGCCAATAGCGGCGAGACGCTGGGTCAGCTGGCACTCGACGGCGTCGGAATTGCACGCGTCGGCAATTTCAGCATTGGCGATGCGATCGCCACCGGGCGGCTTGTATCCCTGCTGGACGCGTTCAATCCCGGCGATGTGGAGATATTCCACGCGGTCTTCGTGGGCGGCGCCAACATGCCGGCGCGAATACGTGTTTTTGTCGACTATCTGGTCGAGCGCCTTGCTGGCTCCCAGGCCAAGCCCACCAATAGACCGTGAACAAACGTACTTCCGTGTCCAGCCGCCAATCGGCGAGCTCTGGTCTCGTCTTTCTCAAGCCCGCGCCAGGGCCGGCGCGAACACCACCTCGATCAGCGTGCCGTGACCTGCGCTCTTGATGTTGAACTGGGCGCGGTTGGCTTCGACCAGGGCCTTGGTGAGGGAAAGAGACAGCGCCGAATTGTCCGCGGCATCTCCGGGCGGCGGGGTGCGGAACGGCTCCATGGCGGCGGCGACTTCCTTCTCGCTCAGGCCATGACCGGTGTCGCGGATGCGAAGCGCGATCTCACCGCGGTCGGACAGCGCGGTCGAGACGATGACTTGGCCGCCGGCGCTGGCGAGCCGGATCGAGTTCGAGATCAAATTCATGGTGACCTGGCGCAGCGCGCGCGCATCCGCCGTCACCTGCGGCAGCGCATGCGCGAGCGAGGTGCGGATGATGATGCGTTCGCGGTTGGCCTGCGGCTGCATCACCGTGACGCAGGCTTCGACGAGATCGTTGAGGTTGAGGTTGGCGAAATTGAGATCGAGCTTGCCGGTCTCGATCCGCGACAACTCGAGCAAATCGTCGATGATGGTGATGACGCGCTCGCCGGAGGCGCGGATGTCCTTCATGTATTCGCCATAGCGCTCGTTGCCGAGCGTGCCGAAACGTTCGGAGATCATCACCTCGGCAAAGCCGATGATGGCGTTGAGCGGCGTGCGGATCTCATGGCTGATCCGCGCCAGCATGTCGGCCTTGGCATTGGCGGCGCCATCGACCAGACGTCGCGCCTGCGAAAGCTCGCTCTCGCCCTTCTTGCTGTGCGAGAGATCGCGGAACACGGCGAAGAAGTTCGGGCCGTCGGGCCGGGTGCGGCCCATGATCATGGCGAGCGGAAGCACGCCGCCCTTCTTCTCACGCCCCAGCACCTCGCGGCCGTGGTCGAGCAGGCTTGCGATGTCCTGGCTCTTGAGGCTTTCGAGATAGTCGATGACGATTTGCTGGCTCTCCGGCGCGAACAGCGTCACCAGGTTCTGCTGCATCAGCGCCTCGCCGTCATAGCCGAACAGCGCTTCGGCGCTGCGGTTGCAGGCGTGGATGTTGCCTTCGGCATCGAACATGACGATGCCCTCGGCCGTGGTGTCGAGGATCGCGGCGAGATCCTCCGCATCCGCGTCGCCGGCTTCGAGCTCGGCCTCTGGCTCCGGCAGATCGGGGATCGCCACCACCGGCTGCGGCAGCGCGCAGATCAGCGCGTGCGCGCTTTCGCCGTTCCAGTCGATCGCGTGCAGATGCGCTTCAGTGGTCGCCAGCGGCTGCTCGCCATTGGCGAGCGTGGCGCTGATCGTCACCGGCGTGCCGGCCTGCGAGGTGCTGCTGGCTGACGATACGCCCGGCTCGACATAGAGCGCGTCGAGCCCGCCGGCATCTTCCAGCGCGGCCAGGCTGGCATGGCCCATGCGCGCGAGGAAGGCGGGGTTGGCGTAGAGCAGGCGATCGAGCCGGTAGATCAGGACGCCGGTCGGCACCAGATCGAGCAGCGTGCGGTCGCGCACGCTGTCGCCGCGCGGCGGCGGCGCGGGCTCGCTCAGCCATTCGACGGCGGCTGGCGGCACTTCAGGCTCCGGCGCCGTTGGTTCGGGCGTGATCTCCGCAGCCGGCGGTTCGGCCGCAATGGACGCCATCGTCTCGCGCTCGCGCTCGAGCCGCTCGGACAATTGCCGTGCGAGCTCGTTGAACGCGCTGTTCTCGACCGGCGTCAGCGTCGGCGATCTCTGATCACCAGGTGATCTCTGATCGCTGGGCGACCGGGGATCACCGGGGCTGCGGAACGGCAGGACATTCGGAGGCGTTTCCACTGGCGGTTCCGGATCGGTTGGATGTGAAGTCGCGTCGGTGATGGGGGCGGGCGGTTCAGGCTCAGTTGCAGTTTCGGGCTCAGGTTCTGGCGGCGGCGCGACCAGAGGCGGCGCCTCCGGCTCGGCGTCCGGCTCGACCGCATCTGCCGAAAGGCCTTGCGCCATGCGCGGCTCGGCGAACAGCTCGTACCGCCTAAGCGCATCGAGCCGGTTGAGGGCGTCGAGATCGCGGCAGACGCCAAAGCCCTTGAAGCCCGCAAAATTGCGCTCGCTGTCGTAGACCGGGAGACCCGCGAGCTCGACCGGCAAATGCTCGCCGCCATCGGCCGGCCAGTTCACGGTGATGCCGGCCCAGGTGTCGTGGCTCGCCAGCGCCTGCGCGACGCGCCCCTCGGGATCGAGCGAAAATTCGTCGGCGATCTCGCGCCAGGGCCGGCCGAAGCCGGCCGCGGTGTGCGGACCGATCAGGTGGATGAACTCGCTGGTTGCGAGCACGAAGCGCCCTTGCGCATCCATCTGCCACAGGAAGCGCAGCGGATGCTGGCGCGGTGCTTCCACATGTGCAGTCGGCGGCTCGACCATGGCCGCCGTATTCGGCGTGGCCTGCGGCGACACCATGGCCTCGGCCAGGTTTTCAACCGGAGATTCGGCCGGCGTTTCGACCGGCTCGGCGAATGGATCGAAGTCGAACACCGCAATTCCGGACGTGGCCTCGCTCGGCGGCGGCGGCGCGCTCGGCGTCTCGACAATCGGCCGTGCAGGCTCGACCGGAGCTTCGGGTGTGGCGGCCGGCGTGCTCTGAACCGCGACCTCTACCGGCACCGCGTCCGGAACGCTCTCCGCCGCCGGCGCGGCTTGTGCCGCCGCAGGCTCGATCAGCGCGACGAGCCCGATATCGGCACCGCTGCCCACCCGTTGCAGCACCATGGTGCCGATGCCGATCGGCAGCGCGACGCGGCCGTGGGCGAGCGCATCGCTGCGCGCCTGGTCGAGGCCGGCTTCGCCGAGATCGCGGAAGCCGAGCAGTGGGCGGGCGGCCTCGCTCGCGCCGACGAACAAACCATCCGGCGCAAAGGCCGCCATCGGCACGGCCGCGCCGTCGACGAGGCGATGCAGCCGCTCGACCAGCGGCATGGTGCGGCCGCTCGCCGCCATCGCGGTGACGAGCACACCAGAACTTCCATCGGCAAAATCGAGCCGCGCACAGGCGCAGGTCATCAGCGTGCCGAGCGCCGCGCCGAAGCCGCGCAGCCGCTCCAGCCGGATCGCGCCGCTGGCGGACAGCCGTCGCGCCAGTTGCGCGACCTGGCGGCGATGGCTGTCGGCGGGGCCGAAGGTCTTTTGGGCGAGGGCGGCCGCGTTATCGGCGCCGAAGAATTTTGCGCCGACCGCATTGGCCCACAGCACCCGCGTGCCGTCGAGCGACCAGAGCCACGCCGGCAGCGGCGCGGTCGCATGCACGGCCAGCCTGGGATCGCCGATGCCTCGCAACTGGAAATCCGAATTCGTCATCCGACCGGCTTCAAGTCTCGCTATCACGCGCAAGGCTGCCGGGAATGGCAGCCTTAAGAAAGGGTTAGTATCGCGCGCAGGCGCGGGCAGGTCCACGGCCCAGCCTATGAGGGGTGTCCTAATGCCGCGATAACCTTAATGTGGCTGAACCCGCAAGCCGCTGCGCAGTTGCATCCGCAGGATTCGCGATGACCGCGGGCGTCATACCGGCAATACCGTTCGCCGCTAGCCTCTGCCCGCGGGCGCGTGGGGACGGCCGAAAGGCCGAAGCAACAGCATAGGAGTGGCAATGACCGACCAGACACATTTCGAGCTTCCGCCGGAGATGCGATCCATGGCGGAAACGAGCTTCAAACAGGCCCGCGACGCATTCGAGAAGCTTCTCGGCAACGCCCAGGCCGCCGCCGGTTCGCTGGAGGAACACGGCGCGACCATGCGCGCCGGCGCCAAGGATCTCAGCACAAAGGCGCTCTCCTTTGCCGAGGCCAATGTGCAGGCCGCCCTCAACTACGCCCAATCGCTGGTTCACGCCAAGGACCTCTCCGAGGTGATGCGGCTGCACGGCGAGTACGTCCAGGCCCAGATGAAGGCGCTGGCCGATCAGGCCGGCGAAATGGGCCAGATCGTCCATCGCGCCGCCATGGATGCGACGACGCCGAAGCATTGAGCTGGGCGGCCGTTGGTGGCTTGAACTATCCGTGCCGCGGGCTCGGTCACCTCGCCCGCTTGCGGGAGAGGTCGGCGCGTTCCGGGCGATGCGAAGCATCGTCCCGCGCGCCAGGTGAGGGCTCTTTGCTCATCGGGGCTGTCCCATTGCGGAAACACCCTCTCCCCAACCCTCTCCCGCAAGGCAAGCGGGAGAGGGGGCGAACCGCCCCTCGCGGCTCGCATCGAGATACCTCAACCCCCGGTTCCCCCACCCGGGAACATCACCTTCACCGGGATTAAATTTCGCAACGCACCCCCGGATCGCGTTGCGCCGCACAATGTTGACATGTTAGGCAGGGATACTACTGGGCGCTGGACGAGCCATCTCGTTGTTTTGCGTATCCGGTCTTCGCATCGCTGAATTGAGGCCCAGATCGGGGCCCGGCGGGCGCGCCAGAAGGCTCACTCCATTTTCATTATCGTGAGGACAACCATGACAGGTGCGACTGATCCATTCTCTGCCTCCGTCATTCCGTTCGAGGTTCCGGAGCAGATGCGTGCG